>JAASTO010000232.1 GCA_021767245.1 Balneolaceae bacterium | reverse complement strand
TGAATGGAAGTAATGTAAGTAAGATGGATGATGCCGAGCTGGCTGAGGTCAGAAATCGTGAGATCGGCTTCGTGTTTCAGACATTTAACTTGTTGCCGAGAACGTCCTGTCTGGCCAATGCTGAACTTCCGCTGATCTATTCCGGAATGAAATCAGCAGACCGCAAGGAGCGTGCAAGAGATGTATTGACCAAAGTAGGCCTTGGAGACCGGATCGATCACAAGCCAAATGAATTATCCGGTGGTCAGCGCCAGCGTGTGGCTATTGCAAGAGCCCTGGTTAACAATCCATCTATTATTCTGGCGGATGAGCCTACCGGTAACCTTGACACCAAGACCGGGGAAGAGATCATGATGCTGTTTGAAGAACTATACCGACAGGGGAATACATTGATCGTGGTAACGCACGAGCAGGAAATAGCAGATCATGCCCGCAGGATCATTCGCTTACGCGATGGTGTGATCGAATCAGATACCAAAGTAGAAAACCCTGTTCTCGAACATATGGAGGTAGCGGTTTAGCTTTTTGTTGAACCGTAACTGATCGTAGAAATTACTTAACAAAAAAGGCGC
Organism: Balneolaceae bacterium; assembly: GCA_021767245.1. Lineage (GTDB taxonomy): Bacteria > Bacteroidota > Rhodothermia > Balneolales > Balneolaceae > Gracilimonas. The sequence goes on along the minus strand of JAASTO010000232.1, from coordinate 3,412 downwards.
TGAATCAGCGCCTTTTTTGTTTTCTGGAAGTCTTTTCATTAGATCATCTAATACTTAATCCAATACCGGCATTTGCCGTGAAGTAATTGGCAAGGGTCGCTTCACCATAAATCGCGAGAAAGCCCAGTTTTAGTCTGAATCCTGCCAGGGCATGTACCGAAGTCTCACTGTCCATTGAAAACCCAATTGGATCTGAAACTACGATGTAATCATCACCGGGGGTAAGTGGATTATAAGATGGTACGGGATAGTCTCCATTCATATTCAGGTCAAAGGTTGCTTTCTGATATCCCAATCCACCATATACACTTACAAAAGGTAAAGATTTACCCACCAGGGCATTCAACACAAAGGTCTCGGTATCGGTAACCACTTCCTGTGAGCTAAAATCTGGGTTAGGATTTGAGGTCAGGTTTGGATCATTCGGGTCGCGGGTACCGTCTGCGGGCAGTTCAAGACCGGCATCAACCCCAATTTTGTTGTAACCAAGCATCACTGAAATATCCACAGGCAGAACATTCCCACCGGGTAACCATTGGGTGATATCATGCTTGATAGCTCCGCCAAATACGCTGAATTTTCCGAAATCACTAATATCGGTTTCAGGAAAATATCTGATACTGATATCCGTGTTCTTGACTAATCCGATATTAGCCTGAATGGTTGGTGCAGGAACAAATGCAAAACCGGTTCCTTCCGGCATATTGAAACGGCTTAATTCATTTCCATTACCGTCCGAAACGATCATTTCGGGTCCGGGAGTGTCATTACCTGAGATGGTGGGAGTGATGGGGCTATTCCCAGGAGCTACTTCCATATTTGTCAATCCCAGTGTAGAAATATCAAATTCCTGATCAGAAGATGGAACAATAGCCAGTGAAGAACGGATCTGTAAACTAAACCCAAGCTTCTTTTTTGGGGCTGCTTCTTCACTCCATCCTGCGTTCAAACCGGTGCCAAATCCGGTGGGAAATGGTTTGAGGTATTCCTTGGTCAGAATAGAAGCATCATCGGCACCGGCTCTGAGGAAAGCTCCAATATCACCCAGTTGGGCATATACTGTTCCGGTTGCAATAATGGCCATGATTATACAAGAAAAGCCAATTTTTAGAAAACGTTTGTAGAAGTGTTGCATAGAATCACCTGATAGTTATTATTTGTTACGTGTAATATCTGTAATTATTGATAGAGACAACATTAAGAGTTGAGATAACCTGAAACGTTACGAATTTGTCAGAGTGAGTCCAGCATATTCAGGTATGACTGATATCTGCTGGCTGCAATATCTCCGTTCTCAAAGGCTTCTGCCACTCCACACTTAGGTTCGTGGTTATGTGTACAGTTATGAAATTTACAATGTTCCCGGGGTTCCAGCATCTCAGGAAAGAAAAGAGATAATTCCCATGGCTCAATGTTCACCAATCCAAATTCACGTATTCCGGGCGTATCGGCTATATATCCACCAAATGAAAGGGGGATGAGCTGAGCAAAGGTGGTGGTATGTTTACCCTTGTTGGAGAAATCAGAGATCTCACCGGTTTTAAGTGTGTAACTGGGGTCTACGGCATTGATGAGGCTAGTTTTACCGACTCCGGAAGGTCCAATAAAAGCAGAGGTTTTATCCTTAAGAAGTTCCTTAAGGGCCTCCAGCGAATCACTGTCTTCAATACTGGTTAACAGAACCGTATATCCCAGGCCGGTATATAGTTCTTTTAATTCCTGAGCGAATTCTTTGCCACCTTGCTTAGCCAGATCCATTTTGTTGATGATGATAACAGGCTTTACTTCATAAGCCTCGCAGGTAACCAGAAAGCGGTCAATGAACCCTTCTTTCAAGCGAGGCTTTTTGATGGATTGAACCACGCATGCCTGATCAAGATTTGAAACAAGTATTTGTTCACCTCGTTTACCATGTGTGGCCTGTCGGGTAATGTAATTTTCGCGCGTATCAATGTGCTCGATGTTTCCTGTGCCATCTACATTTACAGATATTTCCACATGATCTCCGACTGTGACAGGGTTAGTCACTTCCTTTTCATCCAGGCGAAAACGACCGGGTAAACGGCTTTCCACAATTTCTTCCCCGGTATCCACAAGATACCAGCTGCCGGTTGATTGTATGACTCTTCCTTTTTGCATGCGCCAAAAATACGGAACAAGAGGAGATTAACAAGAACAAATCATAAGTATTGACTAAAGAGATTATAAAATGGACTCTTGATCATATTTAGGCTAATTTTTCCGAATGTTCCACATAATTTTGCACTTTATCATTCCGATCCTGATCGGATTTATTTTCTACAATAACAGATGGAAATTTACCTCCCTGATCATGGTCATTACGATGGGGGTTGATGTGGACCATTTGATCGCTGACCCTATTTATGACCCGACACGGTGCTCGATCGATTTTCACCCGCTACATTCCTATGAAGCTATCTTTTTCTATAGCCTGATGTATCTGATTCCTTTGTATTACAAAAAAAGATCAGATACCAAAATTACACACGACAGGTTGGAAATAGTTGAGTGGGCAGGTCTTGGACTGATCATCCATATGATTTTGGATGCCATAGATTGCTGGGTTTGATTCACACCTTGAATTCTATTCCATAAAAAAAGGCAAGTCTGCAAAGACTCGCCTTTTGAATTTCTGAGATCAGTGTTATCACCGATCCTTTTTACTATCTCTGCTTGCTACTTCGACGTCATCAGGTAGTTTTCCGTTATTTCCGGAAACAGCTGCTTTATGGGCGTCACTTACTTTGAAGAACTCCTTCGGTTCGATCTCAGGTTTATCCTCAAGCACTACATCCAGCAGGGGATCCATGCGTTCAAGGTATTGAACCTCCAGGTCGCCAAGTACATCTTCTTCGATCTCAGCCACATCTTTCTCATTTTTCTTGGGCAGGAGTACTTTTTTGATGCCTGCCCGTTTGGCTGCCAGAACTTTTTCCTTGATACCGCCCACAGGTAAAACAAGTCCACGCAAGGTGATCTCACCCGTCATCGCGATCGTTCCTCTTACTTTCCTTTGAGTGAAAATTGAGGCTATGGCAGACATCAGCGAAACACCGGCAGATGGACCGTCTTTAGGAACTGCACCAGCCGGTACGTGAACATGAAGGTCCCAATATTTAAAGGCTTCTTCCGGAATTCCGATCTCATCAGAGTGTGCTTTCAGATATGAAACCGCAAGCATGGCTGATTCCTTCATAACATCACCCAACTGACCGGTGATATTAAGTTTTCCGGAACCTTTTGAGACACTTGCCTCAATGAACAGGATGTCACCTCCATAAGGAGTCCAGGCCATACCGGTGGCTACGCCGGGAACGGTGGTACGTTCGGCGGCATCACTGAAGAATTTACGTTTTCCAAGAAATTCCTCAACATCATCCACACCCACATC
>JAASTO010000046.1 GCA_021767245.1 Balneolaceae bacterium | reverse complement strand
GGGAACGATACTGTTGAAGGCAGCAGCTATCACCCCGATCAGGAAGACGATCATCGCCCAGCGCCCCAATACGATCTCAAGGGCTTCACCGGGTGCCACAAAGGTGGATAATTCAGTATATCCGGCAGGCCGTAATACGGCAGCAGATACAATTATAATTGCCACTGTGATCAAACCTCCAACGGTATAACCCATGGTGAGGTCAGTTCGCATACTCTTAACGTGCTTGTCACTGTTCCACCCCTTTCTTTTTACAAGAATGGATTCAAGGAAAAAGTTTGGCCATAAAGCAGTCGTTCCCAGAATGGCAGCACCAAGCAGCATGGCTCCTGTGTCAGGAATGGAAGGAATGAAACCTTTTGCAACTTCTACCATATCAGGACCACTAGCTCCGGCTACCACCAGGTAAAGAACCAGAAGCAAAAACATCATTCCGGTCATCACCTTTTCAACATACCCATAGTGAAGGGTACCAACTATGATGGCAACGATCCCGGTTACGACAGCCAGGGGTTGCCATGCAATGGCACCACCTGTTAGTACCTCAAAACTCATTCCCACGGCGGCTGTCAATGCCAGGGTCCAGGCAATACACCCAAGTGATAAAAACAAGGCGAGAATAAGAGCTCCATTTTTACCCAGTTTCTTTCGAATGAAGGTCATTAACGTATCACCATAAATACCAAGCCGGGCACTCATATCCTGTGCCATAAAACCAAGCATCACAGCCCCAATAACAGCCCATATTAGTATATATCCGTACTCTACCCCGGCTTGACTTGCAATAAAGATAGAACCACTGCCAAAGTAGCTGGCAACCATGATGAATGACAGTCCATATTTATCAAAGAAGTTTGCAAAAAATTCTTTCATGTATCAGTATTTAAAATTGTTGAATTATATGTATTTAGAGTGGCTTATGTGAGAGAACAGGCAACTATAATGGTTGGTAAATGAAATAATTATACCACCTGTACAAAGTAAAGAAATAATAATATTGAGAATAGGCAGAAGTTATGTTACTACCATAATTAAGCCGCGCTTATGGTAAGCATTTCAGCTGTAAAGTCGAAATAAAAAACATTTATGGAGTTGATCAGAGGGGTATTTGTTGAGGGTTTTCAAAGATTCACTAAATCTTAACATAGGCATGATATTATGCAAATCTAAACTATGAGGAACGATGGACATTGATCTGATACGAAAATACAACGTACCGGGACCGAGATATACCTCTTACCCAACGGTCCCTTTTTGGAATGAGGAGCAATTTTCTGCGGACAAGTGGATATCCACTCTGTTGAGATCTTTTAATAGCTGGAAAGATGAAGGGATCTCCTTATATATTCACCTGCCTTTCTGTGAGAGCTTATGCACGTTTTGCGGTTGCCATAAAAAGATCACCAAGCGGCATGAAGTTGAAGATCCATATATCAAAACCGTTCTAAAGGAATGGGATCTATATCTGGAGCTACTTCCTGAAAAACCGAAGATCAAAGAAATTCATTTAGGGGGCGGAACACCCACTTTCTTCAGCACCGAAAATCTAAAACAGCTCATCAATGGAATACTTGAAGGGGCGGAACTGAAAAAAGATTTCGAATTCAGTTTCGAAGGTCACCCTAACAACACCTCAAAAGAACACTTGCAAACCTTATATGATCTGGGTTTCAGAAGAGTGTCTTACGGAGTGCAGGATTATGATCCTCAGGTTCAGCTGGCGATCAACCGGATACAGCCGTTTGAGAACGTAAAGAAAGTTCATGAATGGTCTAAGGAGATCGGCTATACCTCTGTAAATCATGACCTGGTGTTTGGGTTACCACATCAAACGCTGCAGGGGATTGAGGAGACGATCAACAAGACGAATGATTTGAAGCCGGATCGGATAGCTTTTTACAGTTATGCGCACGTACCATGGATCAAAGGCAACGGGCAGCGTGGTTTTAATGAAGATGACCTACCGAAAGATGATGAAAAAAGAGCCCTGTACGAATTGGGCAAGCAGATGTTCTATGATAACGGATATGTTGAGATCGGGATGGATCATTTCGCTTTAAAGACAGACAGCTTATATAAAGCCATGCAAGATGGAAGTCTGCACAGAAACTTTATGGGTTATACCGCCGGTGCCACAAAGGTGATGATCGGCCTGGGAATGTCTGCCATCAGTGACAGCTGGTTTAGTTTTGCCCAGAACGAAAAACAATTGAAGGATTATGAGGAACGCATTGAGAGGGGCGAGATCCCGGTATATCGTGGCCATATCCTAAACGAGGAAGACCTGCAGATACGTGAACAGATCCTGAATGTGATGTGTAATTTTAAAACCGAATTTCACGGTGATAATGATCAATTCGACCTAATAAAACACCGGTTGAAAGACCTGCAGATAGACGGACTCGTTACGATAGATGGGCGTCATATATTTGTAACGGAGAAAGGGATTCCATTTGTGAGGAATATCTGCATGGCCTTTGATCTTAAGATGGATCTTTCACGCCCAAAAGAACGAATGTTCTCGAAAACGGTTTAAAGTTGTAAAATCCACAAAATGAAAAATGATACCATGGTATTTTGAGTAATTATATGTATTTTCAGACAAATAAGTCTTAAATAAGTTTATGTTACTATCCAAGTCTTGCGTGTACGGTTTACGAGCCTCTTTGTACCTGGCTTCAAAAAGAGGGAATGAATTTCATTCCCTTAAAGAGATCAGTGAGGAACTGGAGATCTCCTTTCATTTTTTGACGAAGATCCTTCAGCAATTAACCGCAGAAGGCTATTTGGAGTCCTATAAAGGGCCTAATGGCGGGGTAAGGCTTTCCTCCAATGGACAGAATGCCACCTTATTCGATTTGGTTATTGCAATAGATGGTCCCGGTTTATTTACACAATGCGCGCTGGGATTACCCGGTTGTGGATTACAGGAACCTTGTCCCCTGCACGATCATTGGGTGGAAGCCAGAGGTAAGATCGAGAACATGCTGAAACGAATGACGCTGAATGAGATCGCTGAAGAAGGAAAAGAAAAGCATTTTAGGTTGACTGCAGAGGGAGAATTCTCCTGGCAGTAGTAGATAAAAGTCAGAACTGACAAAAAAATTTAATTTAAAATAAGACATAATACTCTTAAAACATAAAACCATGAATAATTTAACACAAAAGCCGGTTGGAGAAATTGTAGCCGAAGATTACAGAACCGCACAGGTACTCAGGTCGCATGGACTTGATTTCTGCTGTGGCGGAGGTAAGACACTTGGGAAGGCGTGTTCTTCTAAAAAAGTTGACGTCGAAGCTGTTATAAATGAGCTTGAAGCCCTTAAGAATACCGGAGAAACGGAGCATAATTATAACGATTGGTCGCTGGATTTCCTGACTGATTACTTAGAGAACAACCATCACAGTTTTGTACGGAAGATGTTACCTGAACTGGCTTTTTATGCTGAGAAGGTATCACGTGTGCATGGTGACCGAGATCCGGAACTGAACGAGATCAGGGAATTGGTCTTTGAGCTTAGAGCAGAAATGATGGCTCATTTACAGAAGGAAGAAGAAGACCTGTTTCCTCAGATCAAGGAATTGGTTAGAGAGAATAAAAAAGGATCGGTGAAGGATGCCATCGTAGAAGCCTTAGAAGATGAACATGATAGTGCCGGAGAGATCATGGCGCAGATAGAAGCGTTGACCAATGGATTTAATCCTCCATCAAATGCGTGTTCGTCTTACCGGGTGTTATTTCAAAATCTGCAGGGTTTTCAGGATGACCTTCACAAGCATGTTCACCTGGAGAATAATATTCTGTTTCCAAAAGCACTCAAGCTTGAAAAAAGATTGAACTAAATTGTCAGTTGGGGCCGGTCATTTCAGCTTTGTTTTGGGGCTGGTGACCGGTTTTTTTAAGGTATAAAGATGCTTCATCATACCTTCATATCTAAAGTATATCATAGCTTGGGTTATGGCGTAACGTAATCCGCAAATTCACCTCCATCATTTTATGCAAAACGCACTTCATACATTTTCAATCCCCGTAATGGGGACCGGACACTCTATCGATTCACCCATCCGTGTGGCACCATACGGTATTAACTCCGTTATCTCCATTGTGGATGACCTTTTGGTGGAACGTATCCGGAAACATTACTCTAAAGTATTTGATCTTCCCTATACCAATATTCCCCGAAATGCCGAGGATGGAAGAGCCAGACGTATAACGGCCTATCTGGATATGGTACAAGACCTGGTTCAGCAGAAATTTGAGGAGATAAAGGCTCAGCCATTCTTTGAGGACAACGAGAAGGCTAGGTATTTTGAAATGCTTCCCGATTCCTCAGATCTGCGAAGATTATACCTGAAGCTGATGGGAACACAGGATGCAGATGATGCAGATGTACTGTCTGAAAGGCTTACTGAACAGATGAGAATGGGATCCATTGATGTCAATATCATGGCGAAGGTGGATGGTTTCAGTTATACGAATAATGGTCAGCCTATGACCTCTGAATTCAGTGATGGCAGTGCGGCTTTACGTGGCTATGCTAACAGCAAGGTTTCCTCAAGCCTGATACTGTCTGCGGGATTTAATCCACGCCTGTACAATTACCTCGCAGAGTTCGAAGATTTTTACAGGGATATAAAAGGGAACATCAAAAAGAAGATTATTCTGAAGGTGAGTGATTTCAGGTCAGCCTTGATACAGGGCAAATACCTGGCAAAAAAAGGACTCGAAGTGTTTGAGTACCGAATTGAGTCAGGATTGAATTGTGGAGGGCACGCCTTTGCATCCGACGGTTATTTATTGCCGGCACTTCTGAAAGAATTCAAGGAAAAAAGAGAGATGCTGAGTTCTGCTATTCAGCCTTTGATAGAGAGTTTTTATGAAGAAAACCGGGAAGGAGGTTTTGATCCATCATGGGATATGAATGAGCCGCGTTTAACGGTTCAGGGTGGAATAGGAACTCATGGTGAAGCAGAGCGCCTGCTCAAAGATTTTTATATGGATGCCACGGGATGGGGAAGTCCTTTTCTGATGGTGCCCGAAGCTACCACGGTAGATGAGCCGACTATGAAATTGTTACAGGATGCCAAAGAAGAAGATCTTTACCTGAGTGGGGTATCTCCGCTGGGGGTGCCGTTCAATAATGTCAGAAACACCGGTTCAGAAAAATGGCATAAAGAACGTATTGAAAAGGGTAAGCCGGGATCCCCGTGTCCAAAAGGATTTCTGGAATCTAATACAGAGTTTACTGAGAACCCGATCTGTACGGCATCCACTCAGTATCAACTTTTAAAGATCAATCAGATCAACGAGAGTGATGTCTCTGACGAACAAAAAGAAAAAGCCCGGAATAAGGTACTCGACAAGGCCTGCCTGTGCGATCACCTTGGTAACGGGGCCTTAATTAGCCTGGGAATTTTGAAAGAACACCGAGCCCCTCAGGCTATCTGTCCAGGCCCAAATATTGCATGGTTCGACCGTCAGTATTCCCTTCGTGAAATGACCGATCATATCTATGGACGCCAGAATCTGGTTCCGGATGAAAGGCCGCATATGTTTGCCAAAGAAATGACCATGTATGTGGATTATCTGGAGGAACTCGTAGATCAATCGGAAGATCCGGTTACAGATATGAAAAGCCTGACTCGCTTTAAGAATAACCTTGTGAAGGGGATGGAGTATTGTGAGGAAATTGCCACATCTGAGCCATACGAAGGTGAAAATCTGAGTTCAATTCTTAGAACGGTGGAAGAACAACAAGCTCGTCTTCAAAGCATATTTGAAAAGTTTGAAGAAATAGTACTCGTAGCCGGTTAAATCTTCATTCATCCTTAATGTTATAAGGATAGGTTTTAAGGAATTTAAAACACTCAAACTCACACAATGAATTTGCTGGCGAAAGATTCTAAGATCTGGCAGTGGGCAATTTTCAGTTTCATCATCGCAGGGCTAACCGGTTTTTTATACCGAATGGGGTTTGTAACATCTCTGCCTTTTGACCTGAATCTTGAAAATGTCAGGCACGCTCATTCCCATCTGATGTTTTTTGGATGGGCTTCGTTACTGCCGCTATATCTGATCAAGGTTAGGATGGTACCGGGCTACCACGCAGCTATTGGTGTAAAACTAATGAAGGGTGCGCTATGGAGTGTATTGGTTTTTGGGATATTGTCTTATCCGTTTTTCATGATCTGGGGCTATCGTTCGGTGCCGGTCGGGGAAACATTTTTACCTCTTTCAACCATCCTGTCTGGGTTGGTAATGATCAGTTGGTATGCGTTTATGGTAGGTTATGTCATCACAAGGATGAAAAAGAGTGATCATAGTCCGAATGTTTGGTTTGAAGCAGCACTGGTTATGCTTTTCATCAGCTCACTGGGAGCTTGGGGAGTAGGAACCGTAGAAATGTTCGATCTCGGAGGTCCACTGTTCGGTAAAGCCCTGACTCACTTTTTCCTGGCTACCTTTGTAGAAGGGTGGGTGGTGCTGGTATTGCTGGGGTTGATCTCAGAATCACTCAACTTAAATGAAGAGGATTATGTGATCTCTCCAACCATTTTAGCAGGTCTCATTGCCTGTGGAGCTCCATTAACCTTTCCATATGGTATTTCAGAATCGATGATGGATCTGAATTTATCTGTTACGGCAAGAATTGGAGGAGTTCTGATTGCTGAAGGCGTCTTGCTGTTTCTATATTCCGTTATTCAGAGAAAAGAAAAGATCCAAAAGATCTGGCTTTGGCCACTTGCATTGTTAGCCTTAAAGTCATTAATGCAGCTTATTGCTGCCGTTATGCCTGCCGACCTTTGGCTATCGGAACACGGAATCCGTATCCTGTATTTGCATGTACTGCTTCTTGGAAGTTTTACGTTAGGAGTGGTCGCTTACATGTCGCGTGAGGCAGAACTACATCCGGTTTATTTCTATGGCTTAGTACTTTCAGTGATGCTTCTGCTCATCAGCCTGATCTGGATGACCAGCCTGTGGCCTCTGTTCTTAAGTGGGGTATGGATCTATACAGCTATGGCAGCTATTGCAATAGTCCCGGTATTTGCTATGTTATGGTTTTGGTTTGGCATCCGCAGGGCCATTCAAAAACTTTAAAAATGTAACCCTACATTGAACTCATGCCATTAATTACCCGGTTATTTATAAAATCAGGCCTGATCTACTTTCTCATATCCTTAACATTTGGGGTCGCTATGCACATCGATGAGTTAGCTCTGGCAGGGATGAGTCCCATATTCTGGCATGCCCTGATGGTTGGATGGATCACGCAGATCATCATTGGCGTTTCAACGTGGATGTTTCCAGGGCGCATCAAGGAAGAAAGTTTCCGGAATCAAAAATGGGAGTGGATCGCCTTTGCGGGATTGAACTTGGGTTTGCCTATCAGGTTTATTGCTGAACCGATGGCCTCGGCCTTTGAACCTGATTTATGGAGCTATCTCTTGATGCTTTCTGCGATTCTACAATTTATAGGAATACTGAGTTATGTGGCAGGTATCTGGCCCAGGGTTCAATCCAAACAACAGCGCCGCCGACAACGCGCTAAAGCCTCATCCTGAGATGCCACTTGTTAGCCGCATACTTATAAAAGCTTCGTTTGTATACCTTGCAGTGGGTTTAATACTGGGTGTGTTGATGCTCATCAACAAAGCGGTTTTTATCTCACCGGTGTTTTGGTTTTTAATACCGGCGCATATCGAGGTCATGATCTTTGGGTGGATTATTCAATTCACTCTTGGTGTAGCCTATTGGATCCTCCCACGCTATCTGGAGGATAAAGGGAGAGGGTCAAAGCCAATGGCTTACCTGATCCCGATCTTTTTGAATATAGGGATCGTGACCATGGTCTCATCAGATCTGTTAAACTGGAATGGGATGAAATTAACCGGCAGATTGTTTGAGCTAATGGCTGTTCTGACCTTTGTTATTTTACACTGGAAACGGGTAGTTACATACAATAAGTAGGTTCTTTGGAAACGAGTAAAAATGAAAAAGCCGCGAATATAAAACCCGCGGCTTGTGCTGTTAAGAAGCTATTTTGAGAGTCAAATCAGCTGATCTTGATTTTTTTAGCTGCTTTTTCTTTTACTTTTGGGATGGTAACGTTCAGTACACCATTATCGTAAACAGCCGATATTTTATCCTGATCTACCATATCGTGTGGCAGTGGTAAAGATCTGCTAAATTTGCCAAACCGGCTTTCAATGCGGTGATAACGTAAACCTTTATCTTCCTTGTTCATTTTGCGCTCACCACTGATGGTAAGTAAACCTGAGTTAAAGCTGATGTCGATGTCATCTTTACTCATTCCGGGAAGGGCAGCAGATACTTCAAATTCTGTATCGGTTTCGTAGACGTTTAACTCGGGCATAAAACCGGAAGTCCTCATTTTAGGCCAGCTGAGTGCGTCTTCAAAGACCTCGTCGATCCAGTCTGAGATCTTTATCGGAGTGGTTGTTGAGTTTTCATTCCAAAGTGTTGGTGTATGAGTATTTGTTCGCATTAACATAGGTTTATCCTCCTTTTAAATAGATTTTATTTAAAGATCATAGGGTGTTACCCAAATCAACACGAAGGTTGACACTCACATTATTTCAAAATGCGTGCCAATTTCAGATACAAAAAAATCCTGTCTGACATTTTATCCATGTAGATTACAAAATGACAAACAGGATTGTAAAACCGTCATATTTTGAAGGGACGGTCTTTATAGTCGGTCTATGGCTTTTTTCAGCATGTCACGTACGTTAGCAGCCACTTCACCAAGGGCGTCGTTTTCGATGGCCTGCATGGAAGCAACCGGATCAACGGCAGAAACCTCTACCTTCCCATCTTCATGCTCCTGAACGATCACGTTGCAGGGTAGCATCAAGCCTATATGGCCTTCGGCTTGAAGGGCTTTATAAGCGTTTGGTGGATTGCAGGCACCCAAAATTCGATAATTTCGGAAATCAACATCCAGCTTTTTCTTCAGGGTTGCTTTGATATCGATCTCGGTCAACACACCAAAACCCTCTTCTTTGAGTGCGGCTGTTGTTTTATCGATAGCCTCATCAAAGCCAAGATCTACTGTTTTACTAAAATGGTACGACATAATTTATCCTCGTTTATGAAATTCACATTCTTAAAATACCAAAGAGTGAGATCTTATCACACGTTATGAGCGTATGAAGAATACATCCAAACAAGTTTTTCCTGCTCAGTGATATAATCACTCATCATTGCATTGGTCCCTTCATCGCCGGCTTCGTCTGACAGATCCAGGATCTCACGCTGCAAGGATATTAACGCTTTAAACGAATCAAGAATTTCATCCACGGCCTTATCTCCATCTACCACTTTGCCGCTTTCCTTGATCAACGAATCTGAAGCATATTCAGAATATCGGTGTTCAGGAGTGAAACCGAGTGTCAGAATTCTTTCTGCAACGTCGTCAATTTTCACGAAAAGGTCGTTGTAGAGCTCTTCAAACTTTACATGGAGCTCAAAGAAATTCTTACCTTTGATGTTCCAATGGTAGCCCCGTGTGTTTTGATAAAAAACGGTATAGCTGGCTAATAATACACCAAGTTTATCAGATAGTTTTTTTGATTTGTCTTTATCAAGACCAATGTTATTTAGGTTACTCATAATGTTCTTCTCTCTATTTAATTTAATGCCGCTATGGCAATTGTTGGTTCAAGTTTAACCTCAGTTTTAATGGAACGCGTAATGAGGCAGGCTTCTTCCGCCTTTTGTAATATTCTTAACGCTTTGTCTTTTTGGTTATCATCTTGTATAACCAGTTTAGGACTTAATACGATCTCTGTGATCGCAAATTTTCCGGTTTCGTTACTCATAAGTCCGGTAGCCGGAACAGTAAGCTCTTCAAATTTAAGCTTTGAATACTCTGCAATGGCCGTAAAGGTTGTCATGAAGCAACTGCTTACAGAGGCTACAAATAGGTGCTCAGGACTCCAGATCCCTTCAACACCACCGGGAAATTCAGGCGGTGTGGCCACTTCAATGGTGTCGTCAAGCTTAAAAGATCTGAGCTCTCCAATGCGGCCTTCTTTCCATTTAAGGTCCACATCATAAATATGTTCTACGGTCTTACTCATGATTGCTCCAGTTTCTGTTCAATGATCTGCTGCAGCTGTGGCATTTGTACCACACCGGCTTGTTGCCACAAAAGCTGACCTTTTTTAAACAAGATCAGGTTAGGGATACCACGTACCTGATATCTGATGGCCACATCAGGGTTTTTCTCGGTATCGATCTTAATGATGGTGAGTTTATCTCCCATAGCACTTTTAAGTTGCTGAAGGATCGGGGTCATCATCTTACAAGGGGCACACCAGTCGGCATAAAAATCTACCAACACGGGTGTGTCTTCATTAATAATTTCGTTGAACGATTTTGGTTTAGCTTCAGTACTTTCCATGATGTTTATTTAACCTCAGTGAATTTAATTTCTTTGTCTTGATCAGTTCTGTTCTCAGGTTGATTGGACTGTGGAACTCCACAAGACTGCGACACCATACAACCGGTATTGGTTACAGCCTGAAAAATGAAAAACCCACTGAACAGTCCCGTTACGGCATCCTGATACCATACAGCCATGACGGCTAAAAATATCCCAACGGAGAGGGCTACCCACCGCATAGTATGCCAGTTAGAAAACATGGTTTCTTTATTTATCGAACTCATAGTTATAGATAGTCTTTTATTATGAAGGATATATTAACCATTATGAGGGCCAAACTCAGTGACATTTATCACATTAACTATCAGCCGTTCTCCAATCTCGATTTTTTAAACGATTTACATAGGGGGTTATGCTGGAGTGGTAATGGTGATGCGGTTTCTCCCCAGTTCAACGAGTCCTTCACTTTCCATTTGTTTGAGCAGTCTTGAGATGACTTCCCTGGCGGTTCCGAGTTCCTGCCCTAATTGCTCATGGGTTATTTTAATGTTTTTTGACCCGGAGACCTCGGCTTTTTTCTTAAGAAATTGCAGTAAACGCTCATCCATCTTTTTAAAGGCAATAGCATTGACCACCTCGAGTAGCTCTTCAAACCGTTTGTGATAGATCTGAAACACGTAGTTGAGCCATTTTGGGTCCTTACTCATCAGTTCACGCATTTTGCCTATCTGTATAAAAACAACCTCAGTATCTTCCTCTGCCACGGCTTTTACTTTGCTGGTGTCATTATATAAGGCGGCCAAAAAAGACATCACACACGTTTCACCCGGTTGCAGGTAGTACATCACCATTTCCCTGAATTCATCGTCCGACTGCATCACCTTCAGGCTTCCTTTTAACACAATAGGGATGGAGTGAATAGGGGCATCTTGACTGACGATCTCATCGCCGGCTTTGAAGGATCTTGTGATCCCATAATTTTTTAAAGAAGAACGGTCTGGCAGTATTTGATTCATTTAAATCTTTTTGTTTTAGGTAAAGCTACTGAAACTTTTTCATTCTGTTAGGCTTAAAATGGTGATTTAACCTGTTAATTATAACAGGTCTAAATATCTACTTTGCAGTTGTTTATCAAGAAAATTCACAATTACTTCACATAAAAAGGACAATTTGGTCTTAAACAATAAAGATAAAAAAGTCTTTTAACTTAAAATCAGGTCAAATCATCATGAAGTTATCCAAAATAATGATCGCTGTAAGTTTGTCGCTCGCATTTATGCTAAGTGGATGCGGAGGCAGTGGAGATGGCGGCAATCAACAGCAAACGCAAGCCCAAAAACAACAGAATGAAAGCGGTTTATCTGAATTCGAAATGGAGCATGGAATAGGTCCGGTTACTGAAACCATCTCATTAGGAGATGAAGTGGATATGGAACTGGCTCAAAAAGGAAAAGAGCTGTTCGAATTGAAATGTTCTGCCTGCCATAAAGTGAATGAACGTTATATAGGTCCGGCCATGAAAGATGTGCTTGAGCGCCGTTCCCCTACTTACGTTATGAATATGATCCTGAATCCGGATGGTATGACAAAGAATCACCCCGAAGCCAAGAAGCTGCTTCAGGAATTTATGAGCCCAATGCCTAATCAGGGGTTATCGCAGGAAGAAGCACGAGCTATCGTAGAGTTCTTTGCCTCAGATCTTGAGTGATAAAAAATTTAGAACAAACAACTAACCAACCCACCAATCAAAAACAGGAATACTATGAAAAAACAAACGCATAGTCATCGGTTTTGGATGCTACCTGCTGTTGTACTATTAAGCATTACGCTTTTCGGTTGTAATGGCAGCAATGGTAATTTCAGTGCCAACACCGATGCCGCACAAAAAGTATATGTAGCTCCGGGTGAGCTTGATGAATTCTACGGATTTATGTCCGGAGGATACAACGGTCAACTTGGAGTGTATGGAATACCTTCGGGGCGCCACATTTTTACCGTACCGGTATTTTCGCAAGCAGCCGTAAACGGTTACGGTTACAGTGAAGAAACCAAAGCCATGCTTAACACTTCTCACGGATTTGTACCTTGGGGAGATGCTCACCACCCTGAATTATCTCAGACCAATGGTGAGACTGACGGACGCTGGATCTTTATCAACGAGAATAACACCCCGCGTGTAGCTCGTATCGGTCTGGATGAATTCAAGACTCAGGAGATTATTGAGATCCCCAACTCGGCCGGTAACCATGCTTCTGCGTTTGTAACTCCAAACACAGAGTATGTATCTGCTGCTACGCGTTTCAGTATTCCAATGGATGCTGACATGAGCAATATGGACGTATCTATAGATTCTTACAAAGATACCTTCCGTGGTACCATTTCATTCATCAAGGTATCTGATGAAGGTAAAATGAACATCGACTTCCAGATTCTTAT
Organism: Balneolaceae bacterium; assembly: GCA_021767245.1. Taxonomy (GTDB): domain Bacteria; phylum Bacteroidota; class Rhodothermia; order Balneolales; family Balneolaceae; genus Gracilimonas. The sequence goes on along the minus strand of JAASTO010000046.1, from coordinate 2,547 downwards.
GCCTGGTTTTGACTATGACCTGTCTCATGCCGGAAAAGGTCCATCTGATGGCTGGGCATTCTTCACCAGTTACAACAGTGAGCAAGCTCATACTTTACTGGAGATCAACGCTTCCAAAAATGACAAGGATTTCATTGCAGCTATCAACTGGAGAAAAGCGGCTGAATATGTGAAAGAGGGTAAAGGCAAAATGATGCCCGGTAAGCACGTGCGTAACTACATCGACCACGAAGAAGGCGGTATTGCCAAAACAGAGACCATTGATGAAGTACGCGTACTTGACCCACGCGAACTGGAAGGCATTGTGTACTTCCTGCCAACTCCAAAATCTCCACACGGAGTGGATGTTGACCCAACTGGTCAGTACATCATTGCCGGTGGTAAACTTTCAACCGTAATTCCGGTTCACTCATTTGATAAGATGATCAATGCAATTGAAAATGAGGATTATGAGGGTGAGGTATTGGGAATTCCGGTATTGAAGTATGATTCTATCCTCCACGGTGAGGTTGAGGATCCCGGTTTAGGACCTCTGCACACCGAATTTGATGGCAAAGGTTTTGCTTACACCACAGCTTTTATTTCATCTGAGATTGTGAAGTGGGATATCGAAAATACTCAGGTGGTTGACCGAATTGACACGTATTACTCACCGGGTCACCTTATGATCCCGGGTGGTGACAGTCAGAAGCCTGACGGAAAATATCTGGTAGCACTTAACAAGATCACCAAAGACCGTTACCTGCCAACCGGTCCTGAAATGTTCCACTCAGCTCAGCTGATCGATATTTCAGGAGACAAGATGCAACTGCTGCTTGACTTCCCAACGGAAGGGGAACCTCACTATGCACAGGGTATCAAGGCCGAAAAAGTGATGGAGCGTCAGAAGCGTTTCTACAAACTTGAAGATAACACGCACCCTTACCGTGCAACCAGTGAAGCTCAAACCAGGATCGAGCGTGATGGCAACGAAGTTCATGTTTACATGACAACGATCCGTAGTCACTTTGCCCCAGATAACATTGAGGGTATCAAAGTAGGTGATAAAGTGTACTTCCACGTTACGAACCTCGAACAGGACTGGGATGTACCACACGGTTTTGCGATCAAAGGTGCTAATACATCAGAATTGTTGATCATGCCGGGTGAAACTTTAACCCTTGTCTGGGAACCAGAACAAGTGGGCGTGTTCCCATTCTACTGTACAGATTTCTGTTCAGCCCTTCATCAGGAAATGCAGGGTTATGTGAGAGTATCACCTGAAAATTCTGATCCTGAAATTAAATACGGAATTGGTCAATGATGATTTGACCTCCATCATGGTTGGGGAGCTGATACCTCCCCAGCTTTTTCATTTTTTTATTTAAAAACGAGGTAATTATGAAAACATCACACAAAATATGGATGGCAGTCGCCGCACTTTTATTGATCGGAGTTTACCTCGTTCCTATCTGGAGCATCAGTATGGAAGCTCCTCAGTATCCGGAAGGGATCGGAATGAACATCACGATCAATAACATTGAAGGTAAGCAGCCCAATGATCTTAAGAACATAAATGGACTGAACCATTACATTGGGATGAAATCCATTGACCCCGCGTCCATACCCGAACTACAGGTCATGCCTTATATCTTTGCATTTTTGATGGTTACGGGGTTGATCATTGCAGCTACCGGTAAGCGCAAGCTGATCCTATTTTGGCTAGGGGTCTTTATATTACTGGCCGTAGCCGGATTGGTTGATTTTTATTTATGGGGATATGATTACGGACATAATCTGAGCCCGGACGCCCCGATCAAAGTACCTGGTATGACCTATCAGCCACCATTATTGGGCAGTAAACAGTTGTTGAATATCAATGCGACCTCACTTCCACATATCGGTTTTTATTTTGCATTACTTTCTATGAGTATAGCCGGTTTGGTTTGGTGGAAAAGTGGGGATAAGTAAACCGTATTACCCAAAGAGTTTTATTAATTAATGGAGGTCGGTAATGAAGTTATTTAAACTAACTAAATACGCATTTTACGCTTTTGCACTGTTGTTTTTGACGGCAGCCTGTAGTCAGGAACCGGTTGAAATTCATTATGCAAGTGATGAATGTGCCCATTGCAAAATGATGATCACAGATGATCAATTTGCCTCTCAACTGGTAACGGATAAAGGGAAAGCCCTGAAGTTTGATGCCATTGAGTGCATGGCTGTCTATCATCGTGAAAAGGAGGAAGAACTTAAAGGTGCCAGACTTTGGGTCAGTAATTACAACAACCCTGGTACCTGGCTGGATGCTTTTAAAGCTCAGTATGTAAAAAGCGAGGTGATAAAAAGCCCTATGGGCGAATCACTGTTAGCCCTGCCAAGTAAAGAGATTGCAGAAGAACATGTTAGTGAAAGACCAGGGCGATTACTGCTCTGGGATGAGGTTGCCCAAACCGAAATGAAAATGGGCATGGGAATGCGCAAATAGCATTCAGTTTTAAAATAAATGGAGGTCAAAAATTGAAAGGTATTAAATACATAGCCCTGGCAGGAGTATTTCTGCTCATC
>JAASTO010000045.1 GCA_021767245.1 Balneolaceae bacterium | reverse complement strand
GCAATGATTTTAGCGCCTTGTTCATACATGAGCTGTGCCGATACGGACCCCACATTTCCGAAACCCTGTACTACAACGGAAGTATTGCTTGGTGAAATTTTTAGCTTACCGAGAGCTGCCAGCGTACAGGTTACCACACCGCGACCGGTAGCTTCTTTACGACCTTTGGATCCACCCAAGATGATTGGTTTACCGGTTACTACAGCCGTTTCAGTTTTCTTTTGCTTCATGCTGTAAGTGTCCATAATCCATGCCATCACCTGTTCATTGGTATTCATATCAGGAGCCGGGATATCACGGTCAGGGCCAAATACATCGAGCATATTTGCGGTATACCGGCGGGTGAGTCTTTCGAGCTCACTTTGGGAAAGTTCTTTTGGGTTGACCTTTACACCACCTTTTGCCCCTCCAAAAGGCACATTTACCACTGCACATTTCCATGTCATCCATGCAGCCAAAGCTTTCACTTCATCGATGGTTACATCATCGGAGTATCTGATCCCTCCTTTAGAAGGACCGAGAATACTGTTGTGAATAACACGATAGCCATCAAAAACTTCAATACGGCCGTCGTCCATGGTAACCGGAATGGAAACCATAATGACTTTCTCGGGACTTGACAGATATTTGAAAATACCTTCATCCAGATCAAGGATCTCTGCTGCAAAACGGAATCGCTCCATCATGGAAGCAAATGGGGAGTCGGGAGTCATATGGGGAGTTGGTTCTTTGTAATAGCCGCTGGAGATGGAGTCTTTTTTAGACATTGAAATGTGGAAATAAAAATGTTGTGATTTTAGCTCAAAAAAGCGGTTCCAAATATAATAGTAAAACCTAAAACTATCGCTTTTTTTATAGAAATATCCTGTAATTTTAAAATTTAACAATGAAGAACACATGAACCGCCACAGGCAAAATTTCCGGCAGGGTTGATGTTATCTAATTGTTAAGTATCGGGTGATATGGTGAATCGTAATACTGCCTTAACATTTACTTTTTACACTTGTGGCCAAATCAGCACACATAAGAAAGTAAATGTCAGATTCATCTAATAACAAAAACGGCTCAAGCCCAATCGAACAGTTTATTCCAACCGGATTTTATGACGTTATCCGTCAAGAAAGAGTCTTTATAGGCCTCATTGGTGTATTCTTTTTTATCGCCGGTGTCACATTCCCATACGCAGAATTAGCTATGTGGGTTGGATTCTTTTTTGCAGGTTACTCAGCTATTGCAAACGACAGTATCCAGACTATAGGAACATTTTTAGCCTCCAACATGGACAAGAAATGGTGGGTCCTATGGCTTTGGATCGGCGGTATTTTTCTTGTCACAGTAACAGCAAGTTGGGTCATTTATGATGGGGATGTTACCTATCAAAGATTGACCTCAAAAGGATTCTCCGAAGCGCCCACTAATTTTAGCTTTCTTCAGGTTGCCGCTCCGATCTTTTTGTTGATACTGACCCGTATGAGAATGCCGGTTTCAACTACCTTTCTACTTTTAAGTGCTTTTGCCAGCTCCGCTGAGGGGATCACTTCCGTATTGGGCAAAAGTTTATCAGGGTATGGCCTGGCACTGATCACCGGACTTGTTGTATGGCTGGTGGTTACCAAAACGGTTGAGAAAAGATTTAACGGAGAGCCTAAGAAATACTGGCTGCCACTTCAATGGATCATATCCGGTACCCTATGGGCTGTATGGGTGATGCAGGATGCTGCTAATATAGCCGTATATTTACCGCGAACTCTGGATGTGACCCAGTTCCTTGGTTTCTCACTCTTTATCTTTTTTGGCTTAGGACTTTTGTTTTATCTGAGAGGGGATAAGATTCAGGAGATCGTGACTGAAAAATCCAGGGTGACAGATATCAGGTCTGCTACCATCATTGACTTTGTGTATGCTATTTTGTTGGTATACAAACTCACAGTGAGTACCGTACCTATGAGTACTACCTGGGTATTCCTTGGATTGCTGGCCGGACGTGAGCTGGGTATCAGTATTATGGATAACAAGGAAATGGGGCGACCACTTAGTAAGGTATTTATTATGGCCTTCAAGGATCTGAGTTATGCCCTGATCGGATTGGCCGTATCGATCATACTGGCCGTATCAATCAATGATGATGTGAGGAGAGAATTACTGCAATTCATCGGCTATTGATATTTAAAGCCAAATATTACATACTAAGGCGTCCCGAACAAAAGTTTAATTGATCGGGGCGCCTTTTTTGTTTTCATACACTGCATTCTCCATGAAAGAGTTAACATCTGAAATATCATCAACAGGAATTAAACCGGATGCACTATGAACGCGAATGTTTTGGTCTTAAATCAGGATTATCAACCTTTGAGTGTCTGCTCTGTGCAGCGATCCATGAAGCTGATCTTTTTAGAAAAAGCAGAACTGCTTCATGACGATCCTGATAAAGAACTGAGAACCACCCGAAGATCTTTTCAGTTTCCTTCGGTGATAAGGTTACGGAACTACATCCGTGTGCCTTACAGTAAGATCGTTCTTTCCAGAAGGAATGTGATGCGCCGCGATGATTACACCTGCCAGTACTGCGGGAAGAAATCGGATCTCACAATAGATCACATCATGCCTAAGAGCCGCGGAGGCAGGGACACATGGGAGAACCTGACAACAGCGTGCGATCGCTGTAACGTCAAAAAAGGTAACCGAACACCCAAAGAGGCTAAGATGGAATTGATGAGTAAACCCTACCGACCGGTTCCCATTACCTTTTTTCGGGATTCCAATGGCGGTGTTCAGGAACCGTGGAAACCATATCTTTACATGACCTGATCTAAGGTGTGTTAGTCAAAGACGAGTGGCACGTATCCGTCGTGAACGTGTGTCGTCACAACGGTTAACATGGATAATCCAAATGTTATATGCTCGTGGATCTCATCAAAAGCATATTGTCGGGCGATGAGTGACTGTCCACAAACGTACAGTTCCACACCGGCTTCTTTCAGTTCAGTTAGAAGAGGTATGTTGGGATTATCCATTTCATATCGTTTTTGATAGGCCTCATCTGTCAAGGTGACATCGGTTGCCCCGCCGTGAATGGCTACACTGACTTTAAGATCTTCAGGTTTTACACCACCCAAAGCATGCAGGTTGATCATTCTGGCAACATTATTAAGCCCGGGATTGATACTGGATTTATCTCGTTGCAGGGTTTTAAGGTCCACCACGATCTTATATTGCTGATCAGCATTTGGGTTCACCGAGTTCGGGATCTCAAATATACCTCCGTAATTTTTGATGATTGGAAATTTTGCATCCTGAGCAGAGACTTCACTGATAAATGGTAGGATCAAAACAGTGAAAGTGAGCAGCAATTTCTTCAGCATAAGGCAGTTATGTTTATCAGGTTTTTGGGTTGAGCCGGATATATAAGAGTCTATGGGGCAAATAGCCACTAACAATTATCGGTCATCGTCCTTCACCTAAAAAAACCTTATCTTACACTTTGGCTTATGCCATAAAAAGTTTTCAAAAAGAGTACTATGAGTAAAAAAGGAAGAGTATTAGTAGCCATGAGTGGCGGTGTGGATTCCTCCGTTGCCGCTGTAATGCTTCAGGAGCAGGGCTACGAAGTTATCGGAATTACGATGAAAACCTGGGATTACCACCGAAGTGGCGGTAACTCCGGGAAGGAAACCGGCTGTTGTACCGTGGAATCTATGAATGATGCACGGCATATTGCTGTAAACCATGGTTTCAAGCATTTCATTGTTGATATTCGCGAAGAATTTGGTGACTGGGTGATCGACCGTTTTGTAGATGATTATATGGGAGGAAGAACTCCTAACCCTTGCGTGCTTTGTAATACGCATATCAAATGGGCGGCCTTGCTGAAGCGAGCTGATAATCTCGGTTGTGATTTCATTGCGACCGGACATTATGCCAAAGTCAGGGAAGAAAATGGCCGGCACGTAATCTCCCGCGGACATGATCCCAAAAAAGATCAGTCCTATGCTTTATGGGGAGTGGATCAAAAACATCTGGCAAGAACGATCTTTCCATTGGGGGAATACCCAAAAACAGAAATTCGTCAGATCGCTGAAGATCATGGATTGCTGAATGTTGCCAACAAGCCTGATTCTTATGAGATCTGTTTTGTACCTGATGATGATTACCGAAGATTTTTAAAGGACAGGGTGGATGGCTTGGAGGAAAAAGTATCAGGGGGTAAATTTGTTGATCAAAAAGGTAATGTGGTTGGCGAGCATGAAGGATATCCCTTCTATACTATTGGTCAGCGAAGAGGACTCGATCTGGCTATGGGAAAACCGGTATATGTAACTCATATTGATCCGATCACTAACACGATCACCATTGGTGAAAAAGAAGACCTGGTCAGTTCAACCCTGATTGCCGGTGAAATGAACCTGGTGAAGTACGACAAGATCCCTGAGGATGACATGGAGATAACAGGAGCCATTCGATATAATGATGACGGAGCGATCGGTCATTTGACACAGCTCAGTGAGACTGAAATGAAGGTACATTTCCCGGCAGGACGTGAAGCGATCACTCCGGGTCAGGCCATCGTCTGTTATGAAGGAGATGATGTGCTGGCCGGTGGCTGGATCAAAAAGGTAAGTGTTGGGATGGAAGATCTTATTCCGGCCTGACATGTAACAAATGCAGTACGCGTGCGTTTAACAACCGACTATAAATCTAAAAAACCATATATGTTTATTAAACGATTTTCACTACTTGGGCTTCTTTTTGTGTTGGCCCTTTTTTCCGGTTCAGCATATGCCCAGTTTGAAGGGCAGATCACCATGGATGTCTTTTCTGAGGAAGATGGAAAAATTGAAGTCAGTCAGATCAATTTATACGCCACTCCGAACCGAATTATGCTTAAAGGAGAGGATGACTTTGCTGTGATGGATCAGATGTCTACCGATGGCCTGCTCATCAGAAACGACATGAAAGATTTTGTGATCATGACCGGTAAGGATCAGGCACTTCAGGTGACCAAGGTGGAGATCGAAGGATTGGTTGAAATGCTGAGTAGCTGGAGTGGAGGTGCTTCTGAGCCGGATAACACACCAAAACCGGATTACAGCTTTTCTGACCGAACACAAACCATACTTGGTTATGAAGCTGCGGAGATGATCGTCACTGATTCAGAAAATCCGGGCAAACACCTCTCAATTTGGCTGGCACCCGACATCAATATAAACTGGGGTATGCTGGCTGAAAGTTGGAATAACATGCCCGAAAGTATAGATTCAGAGATCAATGGAGTGGCACAGGAAGTGGTATTCAAAGGGAAGAATTTTCCACTGCTGATTGAAGCCGTGGAAGGGGGAGAACGAACAACCATTATGAAAGTTAATAACGTGAACCCTTCTTCTGTTGCCAAAGCGATGGTTGAGATCCCTGCCGGAGTAACCCTGATGAGCTTTAAAGATTACGTATTTAAAATGATGATGGAACGTTGATCAGATAACTGACTCAGGCAATCAATTTTATGAAAGCTCTCCTCATTTGAGGAGAGCTTTTTTTTTATGAGTTCAATGTTTTCTTCATCTCATCAGGATCAAACACAGGTTGATCGCAGGTAAAATTAGTACAGACATAGAGTGCATTTTCTTTTTCTTTGACTGTCTGGGAGTCGGTATAAGGGGCCACTTGTCCTAACTTAGAAGCATTATCCCGATGTTTGAAATGAATGACGTTAAACGGGGCATAAGATTCTCTGAAGAGAGTGTTAAAAAGCTCTGTGTCTTTTTTAGAAGAAACGAGAGTGATCTCTCTGGAATCGGTATTCAGGAACTGAATGGCTTGCATACTGTGCGTGATACTGGACCCCGACCTGATCAGTTCAGCAGAGAAGGCTTCACCAAGTTTTTGAGCCTTGTCCTCCAGTTCTGTTTTACCGGTGAGACGACTAAGTCTAATCAAATTAATCAGAGCTACCGAATTTGATGATGGGACGGCTCCGTCGTACAGCTGTTTTTGCGGTCCATAAATCTGATCATCCTGCTGCATGCTGAAAAAGTATCCGCCGTTTTCTTCATCCCAGAAAATGTCTGAAAATACCTTGTTCCAATGGAGGGCCTGCTCAAGATAACTCGGCTCAAAGGTAGCCTGATAACATTCGATCAGTGCCCAGATCAAGAAGGCATAATCATCCGCCATAGCCTCAATACCGGCTTCTCCATCTTTGTATCGGTGCAGTAACGCGCCAGATCTCACTAGTTCCTTATTGATAAAGCGAATCCCTTGCTCTGCAGAGCTGATCAGGTCTTCGTCATCAAATATAAAACCGGCTTTTGCCAATGCGGCGATCATCAGGCTGTTCCAGTCAGTTAGTATCTTATCATCCAGTAAGGGGTGTTCCCGGGTTTCTCGTTTTTCAAAAAGCTTTTTTCTGATGACTTGAAATACTTTTGATTCATTTTCGGAAAGAGCCTGCTGCAGATGGGGGATGTTGGCCCCTGTTAGTTTTTTAGTGGCCTCATCTTCAAAATTACCTTCTTCCTTGATTTGGAAATGATCTGTGAAGAACTCAAGCTCATCTTTTTCGAGAATGTCTTTTAATTCAGAAAATGTCCAGACGTAAAACTTGCCTTCCTCGCCTTCGCTGTCAGCATCCTCCGCTGAATAAAAGCCGCCTTCAGGATGCCTGAGCTTTCGGTTCACATAGTCTGTGATCTCATAAACGGTTTGTTTGAAGAGGGGATCTCCGGTTGCTTGCCAGGCCTCAGAATATGCCAAAAGCAGCAAAGCCTGATCATATAGCATTTTCTCAAAATGAGGAAGCAGCCATTCCCGGTCGGTTGAGTAGCGATGAAAGCCATAGCCAATATGATCCCAGATCCCGCCCAATCGCATGGCTGTAAGTGTTTCGGTGACCATATCTAAAAACCGTTGGTCTTCACTGATTTTCCACTGACGTAAAAGGAACATCAGGTTATGTGGACTTGGGAACTTAGGAGCTGAGCCAAAACCTCCGTGCGTGGTGTCAAAACTTTTAGCGAGTTGTTCAGCAGCAAAATCAGTTGCTTCGGTTCCGGGGAATTGTCCATTTTCGAATTGTTGAGATCGTTGAAAGCCTTCTTTTATTTTCTCCGTTGCTTTGCTGACACGTTTGGGCTCATTCTTCCACATGCCGACCACTCCCGGTATGAGTTGCCTTAAACCGATCCGGTTAAATCGTGCTTCCTTCGGGATATAAGTACCGGCAAAAAAAGGTTCTTTGTCTGGTGTCATGATGATGGTGAGAGGCCAACCACCCTGACCTGTCAGCATCTGGCACACAGTCATGTACATATTGTCGATATCAGGACGTTCCTCACGATCCACTTTGATATTAACAAACGCCTCGTTCATCATTTTGGCGATCTCGGGATCCTCAAAACTTTCGTGTGCCATCACATGGCACCAATGGCAGGTGGCATAACCTATGGAGAGAAATACCGGTTTGTTGTCATTTTTGGCCTTTTTAAAAGCTTCTTCACCCCACGGGTACCAATCCACAGGATTATCGACATGTTGCTGCAGGTAAGGACTTTTTTCTTTGGCTAACTTATTCGGCATCAAAATCTTTTTTGAAACGTTGGCTGTAATCTACGATGAACCGGTCATATTTTGTTTTCATGAGGGGAGATGTGATCAGGAAATCTGCAGAGGACCGGTTACAGGCCATGGGTATATTGTATACAATGCTGATTCGCTGAAGTGCTTTGACATCCACATCATGGGGTTGTGCCTGAAGGGGGTCCCAGAAAAAGATCATCATGTCGATCTCATTTTGAACGATGGCCGTTCCGATCTGTAAGTCTCCGCCAAGGGGCCCGCTTTTAAAACGATAGACAGGCAGATCCGTTTTCTCTGACACCAGTTTACCGGTTGTTCCGGTTCCAAAAAGGTTGTGTTCGCTGAGAATTTCGCTATTGTATTCTGCCCAATCCAGCAGATCCATTTTTCGATGGTCGTGCGCGATCAAGGCAATGTTTTTCTTGGGTTTCATCGGCTGAACGGTGTCAGCAATGGAAGGGTGCATTTTCTTTGCAGGCATGATGATTTCTTTGAGTGAGAGTTATCCCCAAAGATGCGAAGGTAAGGGCAAATTTAAAAACGAGTGTCTGAGTCTTTTTAGCAGGTAATGAGTGCCAAACGGTTTAAATAACCAGGCGCATGGGAGGAGGTTCCAGCCGGATCTGTTTAACCTTGAATTCCTCGTCGGTGAATCCTTTGAGTTCTTTGGAGCTTTCTTTGACGAAAAAAGCCTTGGAATTTTTTTCAATATAGAGCTTGATATCAGGATGTTCGTACAAAGCCTCTGAAAGCATGATCTCTTTCTCTGATGCAGCTCCAACCAAACGGGAGGCAATATTTACGGTCGTTCCAAAATAATCGACGCGGCCATTCAGGTTAACAGCTGTGCAATCTCCAAAATGAACCCCGGCTTTGATCTTAAATGAATTACCTACAGCCGATGAGTTACTGAAGATCTGCTGAATGCGCTGAACAGCCTTTAAGGCTGAGACCGGCTCCCAGAATACAGCCATGACGGAGTCTCCGATCGTTTTTACAATACCGCCTCTTTCCTCAGCAATGATCTGTTGAATGACCCGGAAATGGCCCATTACACGGCCAATAGCGGTCTCATCACCTTCCTGAACGTATAGTTCAGTGGAGTTCATGAGATCGGTGAATAACATGGTTACTTCAGATGCCTTAACCTTGGAGGTCTCTTTGAGGGTCTCTTTGGGGAACAAGGAATTGAAGTCGACATTTGAGCAAACTTCAGTTGCATAAATAGCTTCTTCCTTCCAGTTCAGCTTGTCGATAAAACAAACCATTGGCTGAGAAGAATGATTGAAAATACCAAGATTAGGTGACCTGGAGATGGTAATGCTTTGCCCGTGTAACTCTTCATCTGTGACGTACACATTTACATTGTCAGTGCCTTCTTCACGGACGTGAAATACTAAATTACCTTCATGATTCAGAGTTCTGAAAAGGTAGGTGCCTTCTTCAAGCAGAAGTTCAGGATAGCGTTCATCCCCGATAGCAAGACTTTGTTGTATCACGCGGTGAGGCTTAACCCCGGGTCCGCCAAGGCAATATTTTTTGTCAGGAATGCTTCTGATGAGGGGATGAGGCCTGAATATCAAATGGGTATTCTTGTTGAAGTCCATGGTATAATCGTCATCACAATCATCACAGTAAAGATGCACCCGAGTGTCCTGCAATTTCCTGAAGCTGTTTTTTGGGCTCTTGCATCGAGGGCAGCAAATGTCCCAGCTGAAATCAAGCAGGTCCAGGTTGGTGGCATGTAGGAATACATTCAGAACCGAATATTTCTTTTCACCCCAGTATTCGGCTAAACTGTAGGGATGAATTCGTTCCAGGTCCTCATCCTCAGCTTTTCTGATCAGCTCGATCAGGTGACGTACAATACGTTTTCGTTTAGTCTTCTCGATCAATTCTTTAGAGAGCTGTTCGATCTTCTTTTCGGCTCCCCGAATCAAAGGTTTGGGCTCGTTCAGCTCATATGGGTGCAGATCCTGACTCACAGCATTGTCTATCACTGCAAGATAATCTCCAAGCTTTTTTCTTAGCACATAATTTACATACAGCTTGATCGGGTAATAAAGTAACGCGTTGGTTGGGTCTACAGTGACCTTAACGATCAATCGGGTACCATGATCTGTTTCAAGGCACTCCGTAAAAATGTTTAAATGACGGAGAAATCCGATCTTGTAATTCCGTGTGACCTTGAAACGAAAGGGGGTTTCCCACGCAAATGGTTCTTCCTGCCAGGTAACCTGCGATCCCAAAATGGAATGCGAAAGTTCCAGAAATCCTTTTGGTGTATTTCTTGAGAAGGAAAGTTCTTTAACCGGTGGAGCACCTAATATTCTGAAGATCCTGTTGGTGTCAGATACATAGGGCCATAATTTGGCCGGGCTGGCAGCCAGATCAAAAACCCAACGATGTAATTGACGTCCTTCTTTCATGGATAAACGGTAACAGGATAACTTAACCCAAAAAGTACTAAAAGTTCGAAACTTGATGTATGAACCCGTATCTTAACGAGTAAGAAATAGAGTATCTCTATCACTAAATGTTACAAAAATATAAGACACAATAATAATGGCTAAAGAAAGAACACTGACTATTCTAAAACCTGACTGCGTAAAAAAAGGTTTGATCGGAGAGGTTACCAAAAGAATTCAAGCAGCCGGATTTAAGATCCTGGCGATGAAAATGACACGTTTAACCAAAGACACAGCCGGTGGATTTTATGCGGTTCATAAAGAAAGACCATTTTATGATGAGCTGTGTGAGTTCATGAGCAGCGGAGCTTGTGTGCCAATGATCCTGGAAAAGGAAAATGCAATTGCTGATTTCAGAACCCTGATCGGTGCAACGAATCCTGCTGAAGCGGATGAAGGAACCATTCGTGCTGATTTTGCAGATAGCGTTGGTGAGAACATTATTCATGGCTCTGACTCAGTTGAAAATGGAAAGATCGAAGCGGCTTATTTCTTCGCGGAATCTGAAGTTGTGGCAAACCAGGCCTGAACCTGACGTTTTAATAAAACCTTAAGCCTCGTTTAATTATTTTAAGCGAGGCTTTTTTTATGTCAATCAAAAATTGAATATGAGATATTCGTTTATTTTTCTGCTATGTGTCCCACTATTGTTTAGTTGTTCAACCACACAAAGTCAGGATCACATTCATGTAAAAACCGGTGTCGAGGTTTTGTTGGATGACCATCTTGAGGAATTGAAAGGTCGCAAAGTGGGGTTGATCATGAATCCAACGTCAAGAGTGGATGGGATCCATATGCTGGATACCTTGATGAGTCTTGGTGTTGATGTGAGAGCTTTATATGCAGCTGAGCATGGTTTCAGGGGTGAGGCCGGGGCAGGAGAGGTTATTGAAGATGGAGTGGATAAGTCAACCGGACTACCTGTCTTTTCGTTATATGGAGACTCTAAAAAACCAACTCCAGGTATGCTGAATGATATCGATCTGCTTCTTTTTGATCTGCCGGACATGGGAGTTCGGTTTTACACTTACAGTGCCACCATGGGGCTGGTACTAGAGGCAGCTTCCGAAAATGGTAAGGAGGTTTGGATCCTTGATCGCCCCAACCCATTGAGTGGTGATTATGTAGCTGGGTGGACCTTGCAGGATGAGTTCAGATCTTTTGTAGGGTACTATCCGATGCCTGTTGTGTACGGGCTTACCATGGGGGAACTCGCAGGTATGGCAGTTGGTGAAGAATGGATCGATGTGGAAAAAAGCCTGAATTTTAAAGTGATTAGAACCAAAGGATGGGACCGGGTTATGAAATGGCCGGAAACCGGATTGCCCTGGATCGCTCCGTCTCCAAATCTTCCATCGTTTGAGCATGCCTTTGCTTATGCCGGTACGGTGATCTTTGAAGGAACCAATCTCTCAGAAGGCAGGGGGACAGAGGATCCATTCCTGACTATCGGAGCTCCGGGTTTTGAGTATGTTGAACCAGAGATCAACATGATCGAAGAAAAGCATAAGGTTCAAATTGATAGTATTGGATTTACCCCCCGCTCAATTCCCGGAAAAGCGGTAAATCCAAAATTTTCGGGTGAAAGCTCAACAGGTATTAAGATCAGTTTCCCTTATGGATATAAGGAAACCGATCCCTTAAAGTTAGGCATCGATCTGCTTATATATGCGAAAGATCATACTGAACATTTTGAGATCACCGATTTTGCTAACAAACTGTTTGGTATCGATCTTACATCCATTGTGGAAAATGGTGATCCTATACCAAGTTGGGAAGAAGACGTTCTGCTATTCAGACAAAAAAGGGAGCCTTATTTGCTTTACTGATGCAGCGAATTAACCGCGTTGTCTTCTCCATTCATACGAAACCAAGGCGGCACTAACAGAGGCGTTCAGCGATTCCACGTCGTTTTCCATTGGGATCTTAACAAGAGAATCACACCGCTTCAGATTTTCAGGTGTAATACCTTCGCCCTCATTCCCGATCATGAAGGCAATAGGGTGGTTCAGGTCTGCCTTCCAAAGGTCTTTTTTGGCACTTCCGTCCAGACCGATCACCTGAAATCCCGTAGCCTTAAGGTCTTTAAGCCCCTGATTGATGTTATGAACCCGGATAATGGGGATGCGTCCGGCAGTTCCGGCTGAAGTCTTGAAAACTGTGGCATTTACGGGAGCCTGATTTTGCATGGGGATGATGACCGCATTAATTCCAGCCGCCGCTGCAGATCGGAGGATGGCTCCAAAATTGTGTGGATCTTCTATACCATGCAGTAATAGTACGGCAGGATTTTCCGAAAGTATGAGAGTCTCTGCCCAATCGTAAAACCGGGTGTATTTTACGGCGCTGATCTGAGCCACAAACCCCTGATCATTCACTTTACCAACAAGACCATAGATCTTGGCACCGGGAACTTTTACCAGAGGAACTTCATTTTCATTTGCAAGCTCTGTGATATCCTGATACGTAGAAGGTTTTATACTATTTTTTACAAATATCTTATCGACCTCGTGCGGCCTTTCCTTTAAGGTTTCCTCGACCGGATTGCGTCCGTATATGAAAAAGTTGTCAGTATTTGGCATAAATTATTTTAAATCCATTCTACTTTCATTATAATGAATGCAGGACTAAGATTAGTTATGGGTTAATAAGTTAGCAAGAAAGATAAAGGTTATGTTTGAAGAAGAAGAATTTAAAAATCCTACCGTTAGCAAAGATCTTCAGGATCAAATAAAATCAAACCAAAATTCACGTATTTCAGTATTCATGGATAAAGTTCATTCTATTGATGGACTTTACTTTGTATCCTCGTTGTTGCAAATCTTTTTGGGCAGTGCTGTGGTAGCGCTTTCTTTGGTAGGTAGTATCCAACCCGTTTGGGTAGCTACCCTTATGACGGTATTAGGTTCTATCGCATTAATGAGCGGTTTATTTATGCTTCACAGAACAATCGTGTATGCGGGTACCTTTGATTCCTTACTTCAAAAAGCGATCAAGCGGGTCATTAATCATCAGAATTGAAAGTTCCCCTTAGTTTATCAAGTTTTGCTATGACATGGAGATCTGCCTGTACCTTACTTCTGAGTTTTATCGTGCTGATAACTATCTCGTCTCCAATTTCAGTGAACGCTCAGGTGAATAAAATGCCTCTTCCTGTAACTCTATACAACAGCAACCATGAACAGTTTATAGTCATTGCCCATCGGGGAGCAAGTGCCTATTACCCTGAAAATACCATGGGTGCGTTTAAAGCCGCTTACGACATGGGGGCTGAAATGATCGAACTCGATATACTTCTTAGTAAAGATGGGATCCCGGTGGTGATCCATGATGAAACCCTGGAACGTACAACGAATGGTGAAGGTAAGGTGGCAGACTACACCTTCGAGGAATTATCCAAACTGGATGCAGGTTCGTGGTTCGGTGCAGAGCATTCAAATGAACGGATTCCTTCGTTGGAAGAAGTGTTGCAATATGCCAAAGGCAAGATAGCGCTCAATATTGAAATAAAAACAGAAGCAGTAACTGACAGACTCAAAGGGGGCATTGAAGAAAAGGCACTTGAGTTGGTTAAAAAGTACGACATGCAGGAATATGTTCTGTTCTCAAGTTTTGATTACCGAGCGGTAACCCATTTAAAGGATTTGGATGTGAATATCGCTGTCGCTTTGCTATATGAGAAGCAACAATCTAAGAATAGAACCCCTGCACAGTTAGTGGAAGAATATAAAGCTGACGCCTTCAACTGCAGTTATCGGCAATTTTCAAAAAAGTGGGCTGAACAGACCTCAGAGGCGAATATCCCGGTATTTGTGTACACTGTAAACAGTGAACGGCTAATGAAAAAAATGATCAACCGGGGTGTAAGTGGAATTTTCAGCGATAAACCGGACGTATTAAAGCAGCTTGTGGATAACATGTGGAAAAGTAAGGGGAGTTAATTCCCGTTTTGCATTGAATGAGGGTAGGGAACCCCCTATATTTTACATCCATCAACTATACTCACATCCCGCATGTCCACTAAATATATTTTTGTAACCGGAGGGGTTACGTCTTCGTTAGGTAAAGGAATAATCTGTGCATCTCTGGGGCGTTTACTTGTCGCACAGGGACTCAAAGTAACTATTCAAAAACTGGATCCGTACATCAATGTTGATCCGGGTACCATGAATCCCTACGAGCATGGTGAAGTTTATGTAACTGATGATGGGGCAGAAACAGACCTTGACCTGGGTCATTACGAGCGATTCCTGGATATTCAGACCACTCAGGAAAATAACGTAACTACCGGGCGCATCTATTATGATGTGATCACAAAAGAACGACAGGGCGCTTATCTGGGTAAAACGGTTCAGGTCATTCCTCACATTACCGACGAGATTCAGTCTCACGTTCTGAAATTGGGTCAGTCCGGTGATTACGACGTTGTGATCGTAGAGATCGGTGGAACTGTGGGGGATATTGAGAGCCTGCCTTATATTGAGGCTGTGCGGCAGCTTAGATACAACGTTGGACGAAATAATACGCTATCCATTCACCTGACTTTGGTACCATATTTGGCTGCCGCCGGGGAGCTGAAAACCAAACCAACACAGCACTCCGTCAAAACTCTGTCCGAGAGTGGACTGCAACCCGATATTCTGGTTTGTAGAACAGAACATCCATTGGATGAAACCATTCGTCGTAAAGTGGCACAATTCTGTAATGTGGATCTTGAAGATGTGATTGAATCCATTGATGCCTCCAGTATTTATGAAGTGCCACTGCTGATGCAGAAGGAAGGGCTTGATAAACGAGTCATTGAAAAATTAAAGCTTGAAACTAAGGAAGCCAATCTTGATAACTGGCTCGGTTTTGTTGAAGCTGTTTGTAATCCTTCCGGGCAGATCGAGATCGCGTTGGTAGGAAAGTATGTTGAGCATCACGATTCATACAAATCCATTGTGGAAGCCTTTATTCATGCCGGAGCTGTAAACGATTGCAAGGTGAAGATCCGCTGGGTTCAGTCTGAAGAACTGAGCATGGATAATGTTGCAGATAAACTTAAGGATGTAGCCGGAATTCTTGTAGCGCCTGGATTTGGAGGCCGCGGTATTGAAGGTAAACTAGCTGCGGTCAATCATGCACGGGTTAACAACATTCCATTTTTTGGAATTTGTTTAGGTATGCAGTGCGCGGTCATTGAATATGCCCGAAATGTTTGTGGCTGGGAAGATGCCAACAGTTCTGAATTTAATGAAGACACGGAATACCCGATCATCGACATCATGCAGGATCAGAAAGATATTGAGAACATGGGTGGAACCATGAGGCTGGGTAAATACACCTGCAAGCTTGATAAAAATTCCAATGCATTTAAAGCGTACGGGAAGGAAGT
>JAASTO010000231.1 GCA_021767245.1 Balneolaceae bacterium | reverse complement strand
GACCACACTGATGCCCTCAATTATCGGGATGTAGCTAATATGATTGGGTAGTGAATCAATACACTAAAAAGGGGCGACTTGGGTTAGCCCCTTTTTTGTTTGAGTTTAGATAACGGTTAAATGAAATCTTTTCTTGACCCCCTATGATACCCTCCATGATACCCCTCATGATAAAGAGTAAATTATTAGCACCTTACAAGTAATCACAGTTTCAAATGTTGATGTATTTCAAAAAAGAAGTACGTCTATAAATTTTGATTTTAAGCCCCGATCTCAATCTCACTTAATACCAGGACTTGCCTGTGAAATGGTTAATAACTTCACTTTCTGTAATTAGTGAAACCCAAGATTTATTGAAGTGGTATATTTAATCAGCGAACCCTATACACAATTAATAAACCTATGCATTTAATAAATCGAGCGGCCCTCATTGTCCGACCTAAACAACCCTTTATTGATTGGGCATCCAGTACAGATGAGGAGGCTGGAATGTCGGCCCAGTTTCTAAAAGATGAATTTCAGATCTATTTGGTTCCTGAAGACCCAAAGGGAGAGTCAGAGATTCCTCCACTTGAAGATGTGTTTGAAGAAATCTTCATCGATCAGCTTAACGGTTGGTACATGGATGATTCAACCTGGCCGGAGCCAATCACTTTGGAATTATTCCATGAGTGGTTTGATGTGCAGGGGAACTCGATGGTGTTGGATTTGGGCAATACTTCTATTTATAGAGAGCGGCTGGATTAGGTAACAATAGATTGGATATTTCGCGTTTTCTGTGGAATTGAACAGAATTGTTTGGAATAGGTTGAGTTTTGTGGATTAACTCAGCAGTTATGTTTCATATCTCAATAATGAGCTCAGAACTCATAAACCGGATATGAAACATAATTTTTCTACTGTATTTATACCCGAACTGATATAAATTACGCGAAAACCACAAGTTTATACCCGAAAAGGTATAGTATGAATACAACAAAGGAACTGATCAAATTCGTAAAGACTCGAAGAAAGCAATTGGGGCTGACTCAAAAAGAATTAGCTGAAAGGGCAGGGGTAGGTTTGCGATTTGTGAGGGATTTGGAGCAGGGAAAAGAAAGTCTGCAACTTGATAAGGTGAATCAGGTGTTAGTACTGTTTGGGCATAAAATGGGACCAATTGAGATCGAAGATCGAAGTGAGATAATGTAGTAATCAATTAATTGAAATTATCAGCATTAGTTATCACAACGTGAAAGTGGCTGATATTTTTACGATAATCATGCCGCAAATAAATGGGGACTACATCACATGCCAATGACTTGGGAAGAAAAAATTGCTTACCACAAAAACAGAAGTAACCAGATAGCTCAATCTATTATAGAGCAAATTGAAGAAGGGATAGATAAATGGGAAATGCCTTGGCATAAAGGTTTACCTCAAGCATTTAATCGGGTTACAGGGAAATATTATGGTGGAAACAACCTGCTTATTTTGTGGGAGGAGTGTCTCAAAAAAGACTATTCACAAAATGTATGGGCTACAATGAGACAATGGAATAGGATTAATTCCGGTGTTAAAGCAGGTTCTAAAGGAACACTTGTAAAATTTGTTATCCCACAAAATGAAATAGAAGAATATGATCAACTTGAATTAGAATTAGCCGACGATCAGGCCGATGATGTTGATGGATTTCGGATATTTTTCCACTATGTGTTTAACGTCGATCAGGTCACGAACAACAGGCAAAACCAGATTGGAATTTTTGATACTCAGAAATCTGGTTTTGCTTTGATAGACGAATTTGTAGAAAAAGCCGAAGTTGATGTCGAGCATAAAGGTAACAGGGCATTTTATAGTGTAAAAAATGATCTCGTTACGATGCCTCATAAGGCTTCATTTAAAAGTGTTAATGACGCAACTCCACTGGAAAATTATTATGCCACATTGTTGCATGAAATTATTCACTGGACGGGACATCCATCGAGATGTGACCGTAGTTTGATCAATAAATTTGGTACGCCCAGGTATGCATTTGAAGAATTGATTGCTGAATTGGGAACTGCGATACTAACAACTCAATTTCAGAATAGGAATGTCCCTCGTTTGACCCACGCCAAGTATGTACGTAACTGGCTCACTATTCTAAAAAATGATTTTAATTATTTCCTCCAAGCGTTAAAGCTGTCAAGAACGGCAATACACTGGTTATTTGAAAAGACAGAAATATTACCCTTCGAGTTGAAAGATCATTACAATCGTTTAGTTGATGAAAAGTTTGCAGAAAGTCTGGATGACTACGTAAAAGAAATTAAAGCGGACACTGCGCTTCAAAAAGTAATTGACTCATGGGATGAACTTGATGAAGCCGCGAGGGAAAGAATCATGATTTTTATCAGGAATGAATTTTCTGAGAAAAACTAAAGTAATGAAACTTTAAAACTTCCTGATTTCTCCTATTTTAGGCCATAACTAATTTTAACCTTACTTCTTTACAAGATTAGATGAACACCCACTTTTTTACCAACAAAAAAGGCAACACCCTGCTCAAGAAATTTGAGGGGATTTTTGAACATGTTGATATCAAAAAGTTTGATGCGCTGGTGGGGTATCTCAGGGCTTCCGGCTATTTTCGGGTTCGGAAGTTTATTGATGAGGTGGAGGAAGTTCGGGTTTTGGTTGGGATTGATGTGGATCACCTGATCAGTGAAGCTGCCCGAAAGGGATTGGAGTTTAACTTCAATACCAATGTTACTCGCTCGGAATTTTTGGCAGAGGTTCGCAGAGATATTGAAAATGCTGATTACAGCAAAAAGGTTGAAGACGGCATCATCCAGTTTGTGCAGGATATCGTGGATAAGAAAGTGCAGATCAAAGCCCATCCAAGTAAAAAGCTGCATTCCAAGATCTATATTTTTCGCCCCGACAATTATAATGAGCATAATTCGGGTTTTGTGATTACCGGTTCCAGTAACATGACTTCTGCCGGACTGGAAAGGAATTTTGAATTTAATGTGCAGTTAAATCGCTTTGGGGACGTGGAGTTTGCCCGGGAAACATTTCAGGAATTGTGGGATGAAGCCATTGATATCCTTCCAAAATCCATTGAAGACCTGACAGAAAAAACCTTTTTAAACGACTCATTTACTCCATTCGAAATCTATATCAAATTTTTGATGGAGTATTTCGGGCAAAGCATTGAGTATGACCCCGAATCTATTACCGATTTGCCTCGAGGTTATAAGAAACTTCATTATCAGGTTGATGCCGTAAATGATGGCTATAATAAACTCATGCATCACAATGGGTTTATTCTGGCAGATGTAGTGGGACTTGGTAAAACCATTGTAGCGAGCATCATTGCTAAGAAATTCTATTTCAGTAACGGATATAGAACCAAAATTTTAGTGGTTTATCCACCGGCGTTGGAGAATAACTGGCGGGAGACGATCCGGGATTTTGAAGTACCTAACGTAGATTTTATCACCAATGGCAGCCTTCACAAAATTCGATATCCCGAAGATTATGATCTGATTATTGTGGATGAGGCCCACAAGTTTCGCAGTGACGAAGCACAAATGTTTACGCAGTTACAGAAGCTCTGTAAAACACCTCGAAAGCGACCGGGAACCGATGGAAGTCGGGAAAAGAAAGTGATCTTGGTTACGGCCACTCCATTGAATAACAAACCGCAGGATATCCGAAATCTTCTCTATCTGTTTCAGGATGCAAAGGACTCCTCTCTTGAAGTTAAAAACTTACAGAGCTTTTTCCGTCCGCTGATCGACGAGTATTCGAAGCTCAAAAAGGAACGTGATAATGACAAGATTAAACAAGGGGTTAAAAAGATCTATGAAATTATTCGGAATAAGATCCTGGAGCCGATTATTGTTCGACGTACTCGTACCGATATCATGAAAACGGAGGAGTATCGAAAAGATATGGCGGAGCAGGGCATGACCTTCCCAGATATAAAGCCTCCTAAGCCGATACTCTATCAGCTCGATCCAAAACTGAATGAGCTGTACGATGAAACGATGCAGTTGCTCAAGTTTACGGATACCGGG
>JAASTO010000230.1 GCA_021767245.1 Balneolaceae bacterium | reverse complement strand
GTGATTATTTCCCAAACAGTAATGTGCAGGGTAATCAGATAACCGGGCGATTGTACCATCACTTGAATGATAAGTATTTGGTGAGGGCATTGTATCTGCGAAATCAGTACGACAGGGGTGAACCGTTTGGATATGTGATCGGTAATCCTGCTGAATTCCCATTCAATGAATTTCAGTCCCAGCCCCGGAACAGCAGTGCGAGTTCAGAGTTAAGCCGATGGGATCTGATCACCGGGATCTATCATAGAAGCGATACCTCATCGGCTGAAAATGCTGGGATCGATTTTTCATATAGCAAAAGCAGTAAGGAACTATCGTTTGTGATCGATACCCTAACTCAAAACATTCGTAGTTTCAGTCCCCGGGCTTTTTATAAGGCCGGCATTGGTAAACTGAAACTGGGGGTAGAAGGGAAGGCCTCACTGCACAATGTGGACGAGAATACCTCACTTTCGATCAATAACTGGTCAGTTTACAGTGGAGATCTTTCGGCGGAATTTAGTCTTTCAGATGATATAATAGCCTTTGGTTCAGCTGGTATTCAGTATGATTCGAATGAAAAATCAGCCTATGAATCCGTCCTGGGAATGGGGCTTCAGCCACTGAATTGGTTAAATCTTAAAGTCAGTGGGGCATTGTTCAGTCATTCACCATCCATTCAGGCATTGTATTGGGATGGAAGCGGCTATGAAGGAAATTCGGAGCTGGATAATGAAACCGGATATGCAGCCAATGTCCAACTTGAGCTGGATTTTCATCCAAACCTGACATTTGGTTTGAAAGGGAGGTACAAAAATTCAGACGGTGCAGTGTGGATCACTTCAGACAGTACCTTCACGAACAGCTCTGAGGTCGGAC
The DNA here is from genome assembly GCA_021767245.1 of Balneolaceae bacterium. Taxonomy (GTDB): domain Bacteria; phylum Bacteroidota; class Rhodothermia; order Balneolales; family Balneolaceae; genus Gracilimonas. The sequence goes on along the minus strand of JAASTO010000230.1, from coordinate 3,202 downwards.
AGCTGTACGGTACGGTCTATGGTCAGTTTGAGAATCGGTTATTCGAGTTCAGCAGTTCAGCGACATTGCAGAATTATACCTATCTGGATCCCGATCCGTTAGATACACCCATAAACCGGCAAGATCAAATCTTATGGGTTCGAAACTCAGCTTTTGTAAAAGGGTATGTATTTGACCGGGCAGCCTATCTGAAGATGGGTTTTAAAACCCTGCTTTCTCCCTTTGCCTACGGCTCGCGGACATATAACACAGAGTTAGGCATCTGGCAGGGTAACAGCCTTGAACAAGATCTTCCTCCATTTTTCAGAATGGATGCTGAACTTTCTGCCCGGATAAGAGGTATCATGCTTGTCATGCGATGGGAAAATGCCCTTGACGGATTTGGTCAGGCAGGCTACTTTGAGGCGGCCGGTTATCCGATGCCACCACGACGGTTATTAGTTGGAATCAGAGCACAATTCAGAAATTAGAATATGAGTATAAAATATATTGTTAGGGAAGGTATTTCAGGAATCAAGCGGACAAAGCTGGCCGCTACCACTTCCATTTTTTCATTATTTGTTGCGGTTTTGTTATTGGGAATTCTCACGCGAATCGGTTTCAACGTGTATAGTCAGGCAATGTCGATCAAGGAATTGGTTGAGGTTGAGGTATTCCTTCTGGATGTGGATGAGCGAACCATGGATCAGATCCGTCAACAGATCGAATCAGAGGAATTGGTGATCGATGCAACCTACATCTCCAAAGACAGTGCCTCAGCCATTATGAGAGAAGAATTCGGGGCAGGGGTGGAAGAACTGGCTGAATTGAATTTTCTTCCTGCTTCATACCGTCTTAGTGTAAATACGGATGCCGGGGCAGAGAGCATTGAAACCATGGTTTCCAGGCTTCAGAATATCCGGGGTGTGGACGAGGTGGAGTATAATGCAGCCTTACTTCGAGTGATGGAGTCGAATCTAAATACCTTTTCAATGGTGGGAGGCGGCATAGGGATCCTCATCTTACTGGCTGCCCTGGTGTTGGTTTACAACACCATCCGGCTCACTATTTACGCAAAAAGAGATCTGATCCGGGCTATGAAACTGGTAGGAGCCACTCACAAATTTATCCGAAGCCCATTTATCGTAGAGGGGATCTTGCAAGGTTTAATTGCAGGATCTTTGGCTGTATTGAGTATATTTTTCATTTTTGAATTAGCCATGCCATACTATCTGCCCGACCTTGGGATACTGGAGTGGCCTTTCGGAAGGTGGTACTTTCTGGCCGGAGCCATGTTGCTTCTCTCAATGATGATGGGATGGTGGGGAAGCCGCTGGGCTGCTCGCCGGTTCATCAAGGAAACCTATATTTCTGAATGAACGATTAAGGAGCTTATTAAGCGGCTACAATGACTATGAAGGAAATACGTTTATTACTCCTTCACAGAAGCCAGTTTGTTGTTATTGGCTTTCTTGCGTTGCTCACACGCTTCCTTATCGGTGCAAGTACCAAAGAAGTGAAGGGAGTGGCCATCAATATCCATATCGTGGATCTCTGATAACATGCGCTGTATCTCACCAATTCGCGGATCACAAAATTCAAGCACATGCCCGCATTCCCGGCAAATGATATGATCATGCTGCTGGTAGGCATAGGCACGTTCGTAGTAATACTGACTTTTCCCAAACTGCTGACGCTGAACCAGTCCACATTCTACAAGCAGATCAAGAGTGTTGTAAACTGTGGCTCTTGAAACCCGGGTACCGCTTTCTTTCATCCTGAAAAATATATCGTCGGCATCAAAATGTCCGTCGGCCGTGTATATCTCTTCCAGAACCATGAACCGCTCAGGGGTTTGGCGCTGATTTCTTTCTTTTAAATAGGATCGAAATATCTCCTTTACAAGATTTACCGTATCTTCGTGTGCTGGATGTGCCATAATACTCTTTTGATTTGCCTAAATATACAACTTGTAAACATGCATATGAAACTCGGGCTTTTGATTTTAAGAGTATTATATTTCAGCGGAGTTAGATCAGGAATTAATTAGCGAACAATGCCTACAGTAGTCCCTTTCGAAACACTGACGGAACTGTTTTTAAATCTGTCTCACAAGTACAGTGAGTCAGATAAAACCCCATTTCACTTTAAGCCTGCACCCGATAAACCTTACGAGCCCATATTATGGGATCAGGTTACAGACGACGTGTATTCCATCGCTACTTATCTGATGGAAAGAGGTATTCAAAAAGGAGACCGGGTCGGTATTCTCAGTGAGAACCGGTACGAATGGGCGGCCGTTGACCTGGCTATACAGTTAGTGGGAGGTATAAATGTATCGCTTTATACCACACTTCCGGCACATCAGTGCGAATATATTCTGAAGGATTCCGGAACTAAGATCTTCTTTGTTTCCACGGGACTTCAGCTTAAGAAAGCTGTTGAGGTTTTTGAGAATTGTGATGAGCTCGAGCAGGTTGTAGCCTTCGATGAGCCGACACTGAAGCATTTGATGGATAATGACTTCGTGCAAATGTATGACGATATGCTTATTGAAGGCGGCAAGCACATAGAGAAGCATAAGGACGCTATAAAACAACGCAGCAAAGAAGTAGAGCCTTCAGATGTGGCAACCCTGATCTACACCTCAGGAACCACAGGTCAGCCCAAAGGCGCTATGCTGACTCACAATAACATTGTATCTAATGTCAAAGCCGCAACCCAGCACATATACTGGGATGATACTGACCGCCTGCTTTCTTTCTTGCCGCTGTGTCATTCTTTTGAGCGAACAGCCGGGTATTATGCCATGATTTCCAGTGGAGTTGAGATCTATTATGCTGAAAGTGTGGATACGGTTTCCCGGAATATGCCTGAGGTAAAGCCGACCATTATGATCAGTGTGCCTCGTTTATTCGAGAAAATGTATAATCTGATTGTAAAAAGTGTTGAGGAGGGGAGTGATACCAAGAAGAAGATCTTTGATTGGGCGGTTGAGACCGGGCACAAGTATGCGGAAGGCAAACGCGGACTGGTGGCCGTCCAGAAAAAAATTGCTGACAAACTGGTATTTAATAAACTGAAAGAACGAACAGGTGGACATGTCCGGCTTTTTGTATCAGGTGGAGCTGCTTTGCCCCCTGAGATCGATACATTCTTCCAGTGTGCCGGTATGAATATTCTGCAGGGTTACGGACTCACAGAAACCTCGCCCGTAATGGCT
>JAASTO010000229.1 GCA_021767245.1 Balneolaceae bacterium | reverse complement strand
GTTTTTCTGTTTGAAAAACTGATAACCAAAACTCCGTTTATCAACATCGTCTATAACTCGCTCAAAGATCTGACTGAAGCTTTTGTAGGTGAGCGAAAAAAATTCACCAAACCTGTGGTGGTAGAATTCAGTGAACCGGTTGGGATGAAGCGATTCGGATTCATTACTGAAGATTCCCTATCTCACTTTGGCCTGGAGGATGAAGTAGCGGTTTACTGTCCGCACTCCTACAATGTATCCGGAAATCTATACATCGTACCGAGGGATAAAGTGACTCCAATCAAGACAGACCCAACCAATTTCATGCGGTTTGTGGTGTCCGGTGGCGTAACTAAAACTCATGTATAACAGTTAGTGTTAGTACACTTCTTCAAAGCAACGGGCGCCGGGTTTTACCTTTCGGCGCATGTCTTCCCAATCCCATTCATCAGGGTCCATATCCACGTAATCTCCTTTAACGAGCAGATATTCCGGGTAATCTTTTTTAGCCAGCTTCCTGTAAATTCCGGCCTCCATCCCTTTTATTCCACAAATGTAGATCAGGGTGTTTTCCTTACTGAAGATAGGATCCAGAACCTCTGATTCATCCTCAATGGCCGTTTGAACATAATATTTGGATCCATCAGGACGGCGATCCTCACGGGATATTTTTGCGATGTAATGAAAATTTTCGTGCTTTTTCTCCATCTCCATGAAGTAATCCGGATAGATCAGGTCTGTACGATACGCCGCCCCAAACACCAATGCGACCTCCCCTTTGTAACCGGATTCCAGCATTTCCATGATCATTCCCCTGAACGGGGCAATACCGGTGCCGGTAGCAAAGAACACATAATTGAAGTTGCCGGAGTTTTCCGGCAGCAAAAACCGTTTACCACTTGGACCTGTTGCTTTGACCTTGTCACCGGGTTTCAGGTCAGCAAGGTAATTCGAACATATACCCGTGTATAATTTACCATCGATCTCCTCAATAGTTCGTTTCACGGTGGTTGAGATCAAATGGGATTTTCCACCCTCACCCGCTGTTGGTGATGAAACAGAATACAACCTAAGCTTATGAGGTTTTCCACGCTCATCCTCTCCCGGTGCCAGAATACCGATCGACTGCCCTACCCTGACCCTGCCTTCGAGATCGGTTCCGGATACATCAAATGTTACATGACGGACAAAATTCGGGCTGCTTTCTTTAGTGCAGATATAGTTCTCAACCACGGTTATTTCAGTTGGATCTTTAGGAGAGTAGATATTCAGTTCAACTTCAGGTAAGGTGATTTCCGCCATGCTTGGGTTCGCTAATTTGGTTAAAATAAAAAAGCCCGTATCCTCTTCAGATACGGGCTCAAAATAGATGTTCTCACTTAGAAATAAAATGTAAGTCCGGCCGAAATCACGTTTCCACTGAACTCCTTATCGGTGATATCATCACTGCCATCCAGAAACAGGTATCGGTAATCAATGTTGAACGCTGCTGATTCCGAGATGGCTACATCAGCTCCAAATCCTAAGTGATACCCGAATTTAACTTCTGAGTCATCACCGGGATTGACAAATCCCCCGTCATAGTCATAAAACGTATAATAGGCTCCCAATCCGGCTAAACCATAGGGAGAAAAATTTTGGGCCAACGGAGCAAAAAGCATCAGAGATCCGGTTATTGGCACCTGTTTCACCGACAATTCACCACCGGTGGTTGTGTAAGTTTGTTCACCCCGGTACTCCAGCGAAAACTCACCTCCCAAATACTTCCCCTTTGAGCGAGACTGAATACCAATGAACATAGTTCCGTCATCCGCATCAGGAGCTTTGTAATACCCAATTTTGGGACCCAATCCTGATCCGTCCTCGATCAGGTATTCCTGTGCATGAGATAGTGAAAAAAGGCTTGTAACGGCCATAAAAACAACGATTGTAACAAACTTCTTCATTAACATAGAGTTTAATTCAAGTTCATTACTTTATACCGTTCAGATATGAATTGTTCCGAATTATAATATCATTGATTGCTGATCCGGTATCGGATCAACTCATCTACACTAAGCCTGGCACCGTTCTCATTCATCAGGTTTTCAGCTTGTTGATGTGTCACTCCAATGCTTCTCATTCTGATGAGATTTTCTTTGGTAAGTTCTTCCATTGTATACCCCAGATCCAGCATATTACTGGTGAAAAATGCGGTAACATCTGCATTTCTGAGATCAACGAGGTCCTGAATGCTTAATTCATATCCCAGTTCTTTCATCATGCGCGCAAAGGTACCACTGACATCAGCATTTTGAAGGGCAACCAATTCCTCAAGTGTCACTTCTGTGTAGCCTACATCTCTTATCTGAGAGGTGTAGGTAGCTGTCACGCCTTCGGCTCTCAGGTCGATCAATTGTTCCTGAGTCAATGCTCCATATCCCATTTCCTCCATCCAGGCGCCCATACGGTTCAGCAGGTCTTCATCCGGCTGGTTGAGTTCCTGAACAAACGATTCGATGGGATTTACATCAAAGGTTGGTATGTTGATCTTGGAACCGGCATAGAACAGTAAAGTAGCAACAAACGCAAACAGCAATATATAGTTCGCTATTTTTGAACCGGACGAATGTTCGGGCACTGAAGCATCACTCCCTAATTCTAAACCGGAGCCATCTTCCAGGTCTTCAAGGTCATTTCGAAGGTTTTTAAACTTTGTACTCATAGAATTGCCCATTTTGTGTTAGGGGAACCTACGTTAAAAGTTTAAAAAAGATACGTTAGAAATTTATTCCACCAGGTCGAGTGATCGGGTCAGCTCTCCTATGGTAAACGGTTTTGAGATCAGGTCCACACAATCTGTGGCTTTTGCTCTGTCATAGTTTACTTTATCAGAGTTGCCTGTCAGGTAGATCACGGCCGTATCGATCTTTTCCTTGATACGAGTGACCGCCTCAATACCATCCATATCACCTTTCAATCTGATATCCATAAGAATGATATCCGGTTCGTGTTCCTCGGCGAGCTTGATCGCATCTTCACCAGAAGCGGCTTTTCCAACCAGGTCGTGTCCTAATTTTTTGATCATATTCTCGACTACAAGCGAAATGATCATATCATCTTCTACGATAAGAATCTTTTTTACTGGTTCTGCCAATGTATTATTTCCTTAAAAAACTTGAGATTAATCTTGTTTACCCTAACACTAAAGAGAAGGCTGGTCGCTAAATGTTACATTTTTATTTTGCTGACCCGAGAAAAATGTTTGATCCTCTGAAGTTAAGCTTATCAGATCCACTAAAATTCCCTCTTCAATGTCTACATAGGCCATCCATCCGGGAAATGTTTCATTCATTCCATATTGGATGGGAATAGCCCAGCAGGTGCGTATTTCAAGTTCATTTCCGTTGTCTCTTTCACGGGGATAATGAACCTTTGTTGGTATTTCCTGAAAGTCCTGTGCCTGCACAATGTATGTGGTATCCTGTCCGGTATATGGTTCCATATCGATCTCCATACCCGTCATTTCTTCCTGCACATCTACATATCCAAAATTGATAAAATCCGGAGTCTTGAAGTCAGGGTACCAGTTACCCCAGATCCGATTCACCCCAAGGGCATCTAAAAAAACGACGATCTCCGTACCCAGTACCTCTGCAGAATCCACATATTGATTTTCGAAAGTAAGGCTCCACTCAATATTGGCACTGTATTCATCGACCTCACCACAATTAATACATCCCGGTTGTGGAGACATAGATTTTAGCTTTAGCTGATTGGGATCCTGAACCCCGGTGTATTCCCTGTTCATATATAAAACACGCATTGCAGCACTTAACAGGGTATCCGTGTTGGTCATTTCAATGCGAATAACATCACGGAACCTACGTTCACAAGGGTTTTGCCCATTCACAAACAAAATTTCACTGAACCCGGTAAAGCCAAATTCGTTCAATGTTGAGCACAACCGACCGTTATTCAATTCTTGATAATCTTGATTTAAAGCTTCCAGTTCGCCTAACTCTATCTTGGAGTAAACGGTTGGATATTCAAGGGCTTCATCACTAATGGTAAGCATATCGCAGGCCATGAATGAAACGAATCCTGCCGC
>JAASTO010000044.1 GCA_021767245.1 Balneolaceae bacterium | reverse complement strand
TTACCCAGCTCACTTTCCACCTCAATCCGGCCATTCAACAGGTTGATCAGTCGATAGGTTACCCGCAGTCCCAGCCCGGTACCGGATTCATTGGACGTTCCTCTTTTGCTGGGGTGGTCGTTTGGCGAGAATAGTTTGGAGCGGGTTTCTTCATCCATTCCCACACCTTCATCGGCAACGCTTAATTGCCAGGTGTGCTCATCCTTTGAATCAATACCAAACGTTATGGTATCACCCGGGTTGGAAAATTTAATAGCATTGGAGATCAGGTTACGGATGATGGTTTTGATCATCTGCCTGTCTGAGTGAATTTCAGATACTCCGTTGAGTTCAAATAACAACTCAACCCCTTTAGTGGAACAGGTGCTTACAAAATAGTCGTTCAGTTCTTCACTGATGCTTACCAAAGATATATCTTCTTTGGAAGGTTCCATCACACCGGTTTGTAGAATGGACCACTTTAGAAGGTCATCCAGAGTGGCTCCCATTCCCAGTGAGGAGTCATAAATATTTTTTATAAAATACTCCAGTTCTTCAGTGTCTTCAACATTTTCCAGTTCCATGAGGGCAAGGTCTGAGAGGCCCACAATAGATGTCAAAGGCGTTTTCAGGTCGTGACCGATTATTGAATTGATCTCATGCGTTGTTTCCATGAGTTTTTCGAGTTGTTCGTTCCGGTCTCGAAGTTTGTCCTCCATGGTTTTTCTGGCTGTAAGATCCTGAAAGACTCCATATAACTGATACACTTTCCCATTTTCATCCATTCGGGTTTTACCAATGGCCCGGACCCATTTTCTGTTTCCGTTGGCTGTAATTATGGTAAGTTCAAGGTCCCACCCTTTTCCGGTTTCAAGGGCAAATTCGAGTGCTTTGTTTATTCTCTCTTTGTCTTCTTCTGCATAAAACCCTAAGGCATTATCAACTTCAAGTGGGGTATCCGGCGGTAATTCATGGATACGATATACCTCTTCAGTCCAGAAAAGCTCGTTCGACTCAACATCCAGTTCCCATCCTCCAACAAAGGTTAATTTATTGGTATCTATAAGCAGGTTTTCAAGTCGCTTTCTCTCGGTGATCTCCCTGGATGAGGTCTGTAATTTGGTGATCTCACCATGTTGATCTGTAATCGGTTCAGTAGCCGTTTCGAACCAAATATAATTCCCATCCTTTTTTCTTATACGGTACTGAATATTTTTGATGGCCTCACCTGAACGTGCTCTTTCATGCGATTCCTCTTCAATACGCTTGAGGTCTTCAGGGTGAAATAGCTGGTAAGGATTTTTCCCAATGAGTTCTTTTTGAGTATAACCCAATATGTTTATTACTGAAGGGGAAACAAACTCGTATGTGCCGTCCGGGTGGTGCAGGCAAATAAGGTCAGCTGAATTATTTGAGATCAGTTTATACCGGTTTCGGCTTTCCAGTAATTTGTTCTGATATTTTTGCACTTCATACTCGGAGCCGATCCATTCTCCCAATAGCCTGACCATATCTTTGTCGGCCTGCTCAATGGGTTCGTTTCTTGGTGTAGGGCTTGAAAAATTTATGGTTCCAAATGGTTTACCATCAACCTGAATTGGAAACCCCAGGTAACTTTCAAGCTGAAACATATCATAGCAAGGGTGAGTACGGTGTGGTGACCGCCTCATTTCATCAATGGATACAACATCGTCTGCATTCAAAGTGATGCTGCAGTAGGTATCATTCAGGTCAAAAGACATGCCTTGTTCAAGTTCAGCGGATTCAGGATAGTAATGCTGCACGATATAATTTTGACCTTTTATCCTGCTTACAATACCAATATCAAAGCCAAGGATCTCAGTTGTCAGTTTGAGGGCATTATTGACCTTTTCATCAAGATCTTCCCCTTCCCCGGTCGTAATTTGTGCCAGTAACCTCAGGCGTTTGGATAATCTTTCTGACTCAAGGCGTCGTTTATTCTCGAGGGTGAGGTCTTTGATAATACCAAGGTACCCAATAGTTGTGCCGTCATCATCTTTAACGACACTTCCTACAGTTTCAGAGGGGAAACTTTCGCCGTCTTTTCTTTGATAGCGAACCTCGTATGTAACAGAGTCTATTTTTGAGTGAGCATTGAAGTTATTTTTTCCTGTAATTTCATAATCAGCCTCAGAGTCGTACAGAAATTGAGTCTTGCGTCCCAATACTTCCTCTTCTTCGTAACCGAACATTTCAATAAAGGCTGTATTGACGGCAACGATATTTCTATCCACATCAGCAAAAACCATTGCCTCCGGAATGGAGTTGTAGGCAGAAATGAAATGATGACGCTTTAAGGGGACTTTGTTTTTTGTTTTGCTGCTCATAGATGAAATTGTCAGACAACAATTATTGGCATGTTGTTTTGCGCTAAACTATACCCTAAAAGTAACGTTTAATAGGTAAAATTATAAGTGATTTATCTGCGCTGTATCATCTATATAGTGTTTTGATTACCTGGTGTTGGTCAGGCTAACTCGCAGAAATGATCAGGCCACATTTATAGCTTTCTTCTAGTTCCGATGCTCAGCCCCAGAAAGCTCTTTGGAGTCTCCACCTCAAACCACTGAGTTAGTAAAATCTTTTCCGCCCAAATACGGACTATAAATGTGCCTCTTGATTAGTTCAGTTTGTTTAATCAGGTTAATGTAAATACTAGTCGACTACTCGTTGCTAAGCTCCGGCTTAGCAACGCCAACCCGGAAGCTCCAGCTTCCAATGTAGTAACAAACCCATAGAAAGGGCATAATGCTGCAAAACCTGCATTATTCTTATCCCATTTTTATAGATTACTTCCCCTGTGACTGTACTAAGTGCAATTCAAACAGCGGTAGGAATCATATTAGTTGCTGCTACTACCGTTTCCCACCCTGGTATATTGCGTCAAAGTATGTATTTTAAAATCGGGACAATATTTATTGAATAATAGAGATCTTAAGACCGCAAAACTTATCGCTCACCTATGGTAAAATCAGCTCCTCAATCACGGTTAGACCAAATGTATACCACCGCATTTCAGCAAAACTGGGACCGGCCTCTTTTTACGGATTACGACGGTAAAACATCTACTTATGGTGAAGTAGCCAATCAGATCGAAGCATTAAAGATCTCTTTGAGTGAAGCGGGATTGAAGCCCGGAGATAAAGTTGCGATATATGCCCGAAATTCATCAAACTGGGCTACAACATTCTTCTCAATTATGGCATTTGGAGGTGTAATCGTTCCCATTCTTCCTGATTTTACACCCGAAAATGCTCATCATATTTTAAAGCATTCCGGTGCAAAAGTGCTATTCGTAGCAGATTCTTTCTTTGTAAATCTAAATAAAGCTGAACTCAAAGAATTAAGGCTCACCATTTCCACGGATGATTTCAAAATTCTAAATGAACAATCAGATTCATTGCCCCAAACGGCAATTGATGATTCACTGAGCGTAGAAAAGCAGAATTTTGAGTTATCAAGACGGGGCGATGAAGATCTTTTGGTCCTCTCATATACTTCAGGATCCATGGGGTTTTCCAAAGGCGTGATGCTTCCGGTGCGGAGTATTAAATCAAATATTATTTATGCACGGGAGAATATGCCACTTAAAGCCGGTGACCGGATTGTCTCCATTTTGCCCATGGCGCACATATTTGGATTGGCCTTTGAGAATTTGTTTCCGGTTTCGCTGGGTTGCCACATTACATTTCTAACTAAAGTACCAACACCGCAAATATTACTGAAAGCGCTTGGAGAAGTTAAACCCCATCTTATTTTGCTGGTTCCATTGATCATAGAGAAGATCTATAAAAAGCGCATCGTGCCCTTGCTGGAAAAACCGGCGACCAAAGTGCTGTTAACCTTACCGGGAATTAGAAACCTGATCTATAAAAAAACGCGAAAAAGTCTGATCGAGAGTTTTGGTGGAAACTTTCATGAAGCGGTAGTTGGCGGAGCAGCCTTAAGCCCTGAAGTGGAATCGTTTTTTAGAAAAATTAAATTTCCCTTTACGATCGGTTATGGAATGACCGAATGCGGGCCACTTATCAGCTATGCACCTCATGATGTGACAAAAAATGGATCATCAGGTAAGCTGGTCGACCGGATGGAAGTACGGATAAACAGTGAAAAACCGTTTGAGGAAGCCGGTGAAATTCAGGTAAAAGGCCGGAATTTAATGCTAGGTTACTACAACAATAAGAAAGCTAATGACCAGGCCTTTACAAAAGATGGCTGGTTCAAGACAGGGGATTTGGGGATTATTGACGACGAGAATTTTATTTTTATAAAAGGCCGCGAAAAAAATATGCTTCTGGGGCCGAGCGGTCAAAATGTATATCCTGAGGAGCTGGAGTCGCGACTCATGAATTTTCCGTTTATTCAGGAGTGTGTGATTATACAGCGAAATAACCGGTTGGTGGCTAAGGTTTATCCGGATGCTGAAATGATGATGTCATCCGGCATAAAAGAGGAAGACCTTGATGATGTCCTGGAGAAAACGCGTCGTTCATATAATGAAGCTGTTGCATCCTACGAGCAGCTCTCAGGGATTGAGCTTGTAGATCAGGAGTTCGAAAAAACTCCGAAGAAAAATATCAAACGCTTTTTGTACACCTGATATCCTATCAGTTGAATATGCTCGGTATCTTAGTAATTGACATAACAGATATTGAAGATACAGGTATAGGTATCAGCCAATCTACAGTAGATAGCCTTTTTACCTATAATGTCAATCACAGTGCTCAAGGGACAGCAGGTGAAAGCAGCGGTGTAATGGGGGATTCTTGCGTGCTAAGCACAAAACGCAAACTACTTGAAACCTTTGCCTCGTTACAAAGCTTCGGCTTAGCAACGCCGTCCCGGAATCTCAAGCTTCCCATGAGGTATAAAAAGTTAAATCCTTTGAAACCTGACTCCCGTTTTGGTAACAACCCACCAACTCCCACAGCTCTTCACCAGCCTAAGACGAACTACTAGCGTTTCTTTTTTAAACCCACACCCAAACACAAAATTTTTGCTTCTAATACATTACATTGCAGCCCATTACCGAAACTAAATGTTAATTAACTCTTTAGATATGAAACGAATTGGGCTTCTATTGATTCTGTCCATAATAATGGCAGGTCAGGCTTTTGCACAAAATTATACCCCGTTGAATGCTCCGGAATGGCCGGAATCGGATACGACCATGTACACGGTTGGGGGTGAACGTCACGGGATCAGCTTTTTTGAGCAGCACCGTTTTCCGGAAGTTGAATACACGGTCGGTGAGGAACTGACTTTTGATACCTATCATACCGTAAATGTGATGTATGAATGGTATGAGCGATGGGCTGAACAGTATCCTGATATAGTGGATCTGTATGAGGTGGCTAAAAGTTTTGAGGGAAGGCCTATTCTGCAAATGACCATCACCAACAAGGAAACGGGAAAGCATACCGACAAGCCTGCGGCCTATTTCGAAGGTGGCCGGCATAGTGGTGAGATCACCAGCAGTGAGTCTATTTTATGGCTGACCAAGCACCTGCTTGAGAATTATGGGAAAGATCCTGAGATCACGGAATTGATCGACACCAAAGCCATCTATCTTCGTCCACAGAATAACCCGGATGGGTCGAATCTTTACCTGCATACGGCTCAGGCAAACCGAAGTTCTGTGCGCCCGCACGACAATGACCGCGATGGCCTTCTGGATGAAGATGCTCCCGAAGATCTGGATGGTGACGGTATCATATACTCAATGCGTAAAAAAGCCGGTCCCGATGAAATGGACGAAGCCAATTACATCATCGATCCCAGAGACCCGGAAGGCTGGTTGATGAAACGGGTGCTGCCCGGAAAAGGCGATTGGTTTGTGTATTCTGAAGGCATCGATAACGACGGTGATGGGGATTATAATGAAGATGGGATCGGTGGCCTCGATCTCCATCGTAATTACGCTGAAAACTGGCGGCCTGATGTCGGGCGTGAACTTACCGGACGGGGTTACACACAATATGGAGCCGGAGATTACCCGTTAAGTGAACCTGAATCACGATCGGTGGTCATGTGGATGCTTACTCATCCGAATATTTCGGTTGTGAATTCTATGGATACACGCGTACCCATGCACCTGCGGCCGCCTTCCACTTCTAAAAGTGAAGAGCGCATGTATCCTGAGGATCTCGAGCTCTATGAAAAGTATGATCGTCTGGGACTTGAGATCACCGAATATCCATGGGCGGGTGATGTCTATGAAACCTATATGACTCGCTATCCTACCAATCGTGTGACCGGAGACCCTTCACGGCCAAGTCCCCTGTTTGGGCACGGACCTGATTTTGGGTATTTCTATTTTGGTTCCATCTGGTACGGCGATGAACTGTGGAATAATGGAGCGATGGAAGATTATAATAACGATGGGGTTTATGATGACTACGATGGCCTGCAATGGGACCTTCGGGAAAACGATGGCCGTGGTTTTAAACCCTGGACCACCTTTGAGCATCCGGAACTTGGTGAAGTGGAAATAGGCGGTACTCATCCCAAGTTCTTCAGTCAAAACGGTCCGCCATGGCAGCTTGAGCGCTGGGCTGAAAAACAAGCCTTATTCAATTTGATGATGGCGAAAGAGCTTCCGCAAATTACATTGGATGAGATCGATGTGGAGCAAACCGGGGATGATACCTATAAGATCTCCGTCAGCTGGACGAACACCGGGAACTTACCGGTGGCCTTGAAGCAGGCGCAGTTGGTAAAAATTGTCCGGGAAGACCGGGTTCAGCTGGACTTTGATTCGGAACTTACCAAGGGACATGAAGATGCCAAGCTGAAGATCATTACTCCTGAGCTATACGATAAAACGATCCGTGCAGGATATACCGGTGCCGGAGAATCTAAGAAGGTATATTTTGAGGTACAGCTGAATGGCATTGAAGGAGCCGAGGGCAAGGTGAAGATCCTTTCTACACGAGGCGGATATATTGAGAAGGAGATCGAAGTGGGTGACCCACCTGAAAAAGAATAACCCGAATCCTGATCAGGTAATTTAAAAAGCCCCGATCATCTTCAAGATGGTCGGGGCTTTTTTTTGATATTTGTACTCGTTGTACTCGTTGTACTCGTTGTACTCGTTGCTAAGCTCCTGCTTAGCAACGTGGTCCCGGAAGCTCCTGCTTCCAACATGGAAACAAAGCATGCTGCAGGCACTAGCCCCAAACAAACTTTTACGCAAAAGATGCTTAATGATATTCGGAGATTCATTTGAAGGGAAAGGGAAGCTCCAGCTTCCCGGACTGCATCACGAAGCCGGAGCTTCATGACGAGCCATAAGTAGATCAGGCTTAATGCTCCATCATTCGATTCAATCAAAAAAGGACTATAACAGTTGAATCGTCGAGAACCGGGTGATGGAGATGAACAAGGGTTTAATCCATCAAGTAGATCCTCCGTGTTTTCCTACACAGAGGGTCCCATATCAAATGCCTGACAAACCAAGGTAACTCAGTATCCGGCAGCCTGACCGTCTACCCTGGATTCTGAAGCACCGTAATAGACTCCTTTTTCGTGATCACGCATGATACCCTGATATCGGCCGAAGAAACTATCTCCGATCTGAACTTCGTGGCCCATAGCTCTGAGAGCTTTGACTACAGAAAATGGCACCCCGGATTCGATGCTGACCTGACCGGTATCCGTTAGCTTAGCATCCAGATCATCAGTGGGCTGGGTGGAGCCGGAATGTTCCCAGCGGAATGCATCACCGGCTTCCTGAATATTCATGCCAAAGTCGATGATGTTAGTTAAGATACTTACGTGACCAATTGGCTGATAACCGCCTCCCATGTTTCCAAAGCTCATCAGTGGTTTGCCGTCCTTCATCACAAATCCTGGAATAATGGTATGGAAGGGACGCTTGCCCGGGGCATAGACATTCGGGTGATTTGGGTCCAGTGAAAATAACTCACCACGATTCTGAAAACTGAATCCGGTTCCCGGTACCACAAAACCGGTGCCCATTCCACGGAAATTACTCTGAATGAGGGAAACCATATTACCTTCTTCATCAGCGGTAGTGAGGTAGATGGTGTCACCGTCTTCCAGCACATCCACACCGGTGGTAAGGTCACGACGGGCCCGGTCACCGATCACCTTACGACGTTCAGCTGCATATTCCTTGGAAAGAAGGGTTTCGTAAGGAATGTCATAATAGTCGGAATCCGTGTAATGCTTGGCTCGGTCTTCGAATGCCAGTTTTTTGGCTTCAATAAGCAGGTGAAGGGTTTCAGCTGTGCCAAACCCGGTTTCAGAAAGGTCAAAGCCTTCCAGGATATTCAGCATTTGCAAGACAGCGGTTCCCTGAACGTTACCACCTACCTGGTACACATCATAACCACGATAATTTACGGTTTGAGGCTCCACCCATTCTGAGCGATGTTGGTCAAAATCCTCATATCGCAGGTAGCCGTTATTCTCCTTCATCCATGCATCGATCTTTCTGGCGATCTCACCACGATAAAAGGCATCGCGCCCCTCTTCGGCCAATAACCTGAAGGTGTTTCCAAGATCAGGGTTTCTAAATACTTCCCCTTTTTCAGGCCCTTGTCCGTCAATGGTAAAAGTTTCTTCAAAGGCACCGGGTTGGTTTTTCAGGAAGCGGGCGCTTCGGATCCATGCTTCAGAAATGGCCTGACTTACAGGGAATCCATTTTCTGCATAATGGATAGGTTCGGCAAGAATTTCACTCATGTCTGTTGTGCCAAAACGTTCATGCATCTCAAACCATCCGTCCACGGCTCCCGGTACTGAAACGGAAAGCAGGTCGTAGGGAGGAATGTCATCCTCGCCTTTCTCTTCCAGGATCTCCATGAGGCGATCGTAGGACAGCCCACGTGGAGAACGGCCACTGGCATTCAGAGCATATAGCTGCCCGCTTTCTTCATGCCAGATAATGGCAAAAAGGTCCCCCCCGATGCCGTTACCGGTCGGTTCCATGAGCCCCATGGCGGCATTGGCACCAATAGCGGCATCAATGGCATTGCCTCCATTTCGCAGGATATTCAGCCCAACCTGAGTAGCGAGGGGTTGACTGGTGGCCACCATGCCACGCTGAGCGATCACCTCAGAACGGGTCAAAAACGGTTCCCCGGCCTCACGGTCGATCTGAGCAAAAGTGGTTTCAGTGGGGAGTACCAATAAAATAAATGTGAACAGAGCAAGAAGTCGGTAGATGCGTTTCATGTTGAAATAATTAGGTTAAAACTCGAACAGATTATACAACCACTAAAGGCCTTTTACAAAAGGTTTCGTTTCTGATGTTGGTGTGATAAAATGTAAATGGATCGATTCAT
The DNA here is from genome assembly GCA_021767245.1 of Balneolaceae bacterium. Taxonomy (GTDB): domain Bacteria; phylum Bacteroidota; class Rhodothermia; order Balneolales; family Balneolaceae; genus Gracilimonas. Next base: position 6,334 of record JAASTO010000044.1, on the reverse strand, counting down.
ACCTAACGATCAGTATCCATAGAGGTATTGCACTTCGGGGTGTAGATGTCAGATAATTCGAGGACAGAATTCTGTCCATTGTTCCTTCTTGACCCTGAAAGGGTCATATATGAATAACCCAGGGTAAAGCCGCGTAAGCGGGAGCAACCCTGGGATAAATAGTCCAAAAAAAGAAAACCCAAGAAAACAGAGAAGCCAGTGTCTCAGTTGATTTTCGCAGGGTTGTGGGAAGTTGGTCATTAAAGGGAAGTTTGCCCAGGCTTCGTAAACCATCAGAGGTTTAAACATCTATCGGGCGAAGCTTTATTCAATGTACGCTTATTAACCTCGGCCGGCCGATGAGACAGGGGGTCTCAACGTCATATTTGGAATGTCATTTGGACTTTGAGATCCATCGCGTTCACCATAACATACCCAATAAAATATTGGGGTGCTCTGTCTGCCGGCGGGCAGGGATGACAACAATAGAGTGTATTCATGAAAACCAATCCTTACAAAGACCTTTCCATTTAGGGTTTAAGCGTTCAGTAAGCTCGATTTTCTTTTCCCGACTCCATCCTTTGATCTATTTTTTCTATGATGGCATCTCTAACATCTACACGGGGGTAATCTTAAATAAACTGTTTTATCCTCATGCAATAGAATTTTTAATAAAGAGGGCCTTAAATAATTATAAAAGAATCGGTTAAATATTGAATAAAAAAATCTAATGTATTGCATTCTAATTACTTACAAAAAACTATAGAAACTATCTAATACGAAACATTTAAAGTTATGCTTAGTTTTAAGAGTTAATTCCTATTGAGAAAAAATATCTATGAGTCGGAACCTATTAGTAGTCACAAATAGTGATGAGACATTTAAGTCTGTTTCCAGAATAGTTGAGAAGTTAGAGTTTAAAGTAAATTCAGTAAAAAGAGTTGAAGCTATAGAAACATTCGCCAATCAGGCAATTGATCACTCTGATGATCTTGTCATATTGGACCTGGAGGACCTGAATCTTTCAGACATCGAAACGGTTGATAAAGTTAAGTCGCTGGATCCTGATATCCCGCTGATTCTCATTAAATCAGATTTTTCTTTAGAGGAGGCGATAAAACTGGTAAAAGCCGGTGCATCTGACCTGATCAAACAAGGAGAGCTTGAAGAAAAGCTGGCAGGATCAATCACTTCAGTTTTTGGTAATACTTTTGAGTACGAAAAAAACCTAAAGATCTCAGACCTGAATCGGGACTTGGAGGAGGTGCTCAATAATCACATCATAAATAGTTTGCCGGGCATTTTTTATGTGATCAATAAAGAAGGGCAGATCATCAGTGTGAACAACCGTTTTCGCGAACTGATCGATTATAAACCGGGAGATGACAACCACTTTACGAAATTCGTGGCAGAAGAGGATGTGGATGCCTCGGTACAAAGTTTTTTGACCACCCTGAAATATTCTGCGAGTGAAGTGGAATTGCGCATTAAAACAAAAGATGGAGACAAGATCCCCTATTTGTTGTCAGGTATCACCACCACTATCAATAATGAGACCATCATGGTAGGAACCGGAGTGGATATCAATGACCGGAAACAAACAGAAAAAGATCTGCTGAACGAACAAGCTTTTATTGACAAGACCTTGAATTCACTTCCGGTTCTGTTCTATGTATTGGATGAGGACATGAATTACATTCGCGTCAACCAATACTTTATTGACAGGCTTGGATATTCCTGGGAAGAAATTCAAAATATGAATCCCCTGGATTTCTACTTCAGGGAAGACCACGAACGGATCGAAAATATTATAAGGGAAGCGTTTGTGGAAGGTTCAGCAAGTATTACAGCCCGATTGAAGGCCAAGGATGGGAGTCACCCACATTTCTATCTATCCGGTTCATTCTTCAATCAGGATGGAAAAAATTATATCCTGGGTACCGGAGTAGATATTTCTGAACAGGTGCGGATGGAAAGTTTGCTGGAACAGGCACAGCGTATGGTGAAGATCGGAGCCTGGGAGCTTGACGTAGAAAAAGGAAGGATTAGCTGGACAGATGTCATAAAAGAGATTCTGGAAGTGGATAAGGATTATAATCCCAACCTGCAGGACAGACTGGATTTCTATGTAGGGGAAAGCAAAAAGAAGATCACTAAAGCGGTGAACAAAGCCATTGAGTCAGGGGAGTCTTATGATCTCGAATTGAAAGTTAGAAGTGGAAAAGGGAATATCAAATGGGTACGAACCATTGGGGAAGCCATTTTTCACAATGGGAAATGTGTGCGTTTGCATGGCAGTTTTCAGGATATCACAGAAAAGAAACTGGCTGATGAACGGATAAAAGAGTCGCTAAAAGAAAAAGAAATTTTATTAATGGAGGTACACCACCGGGTTAAAAACAATCTGGCACTAGTATCAGGACTGATGCAGTTACAAGCCTACCAAACCGATGATGAAATGGTTTATAAATATCTGGAAGACAATCAGACTCGTATTAAATCTATTGCTCTCATACACGATCAGTTATATCAGAATGACAATTTCACCAACGTCAGGTTGGACGAGCAAACCGAAAATCTGATCAAACATTTATCAGATTCCATCGCCAACGGTAAAGACATCAGGGTTGAATTGGAGCTGGATGAAGTTGAAGTCAATATCAATCAGGCGGTTCCATATACCCTCCTCTTGAATGAAGTGGTCACAAATGCCTATAAGCACGCGTTCAATGAGGCCGAAAAAGGAGAAATCCACCTCACCCTCAAAAGTGAAAATAATCTGGTCTCACTAAAGGTGAAGGATGATGGCAAAGGTTTGGACAGAGATATAGATCTGGAATCCCCTTCTTCGTTGGGAATGACCCTTGTTAAAACCTTGTCTGATCAGTTACAGGGTACTCTGAATATAGAATCGGGAGACAGCGGTTTGTCAGTAGATCTGACATTCAAGAGAAACGATCAGCTCAGAGGAGCTGCCAGTAGTTTGGTGTGACACCTGTCAGAAATTAGATCAGGTCGAACCAAATAAGAAAGCCGGATCTTTTGACCCGGCTTTTTTAATTAGGGCTTAGGTTCTGTCAGGGTGTGATGATCAATTTCCCTCTGGTATGCAGTTTTTCAATTTCCTGCAGAGCCTGACCGGTTTCTTCCAATGTGTACGTTTTGGATATTGGAACTCTGATCTTACCGTTATCAGCAAGGGCGGCAATATGCTCGAGCTGTTCCGAATTCGGTTCTACAAATACGTACTTAAATTCAATATCATCACTGATATCAGGTTTACTCTTGGTAATGGAGGCAATTTTACCGCCATCTTTTAACACTCCGGTTTCCATAACCTGTGCAAAGGAATCTCCACGGGAGCAATGGAAGATCAGATCCACGCCTTCAGGCTGAGCCTTTTTAACGGCCTCTCCCACATGATGATCGTTATAATCGATCGTGACATCAGCCCCGAGGTCTTTCATGTAATCATGATTGGCTTCGCTTGCCACCCCAATGACGTTTGCTCCAACGGATTTCGCTAACTGAATGGCCAGGGTGCCGACACCTCCTGAAGCACCTAATATCAATAGTGTTTGATCCTTTTTGAGCTCTCCAAAATCAAAAATAGATTGATAGGCCGTCAAGCCCACCAACGGTATTCCGCCTGCTTCTTCCATAGAAATATTTGTTGGGCGTTCAGCAAGGTATGCTTCTGGGAGTGAGATGTATTCTGCGAAGGTTCCGTGCTTAATAAGTGGCCGGCGCGCATAAGCGTAAACCTCATCACCTGCCTGAAAACGACGTGCGGCATGACCGGTTTTCTCAACTACACCTGCAACATCCCAACCGGGAATGAGTGGGAATTCACCCGGAATGGCATCTTTCAGCATACCCTTGGCTACGGCTGCATCAACGGGATTTACACCGGCGGCTTTTATACGCACCAAGACCTCTCCCTCACCTGCTTCCGGTTTATCCAGTTTTCCGGTTTTGATATTGTTCAGATCGCCATAGTCTTCTAAGTAAGCCGCGTTCATTTGTTCACTCATACTTCCTTGTTATTAATTTTTTGTCTGTTTTTCTGAAAAACAAGTGAAAGGCTGGATCAGTTCAAAGGGGGAGTTTGAAAAACCCTATGACGGTGATGCATAAAATTGAATAGGCTGTTTTCTAAAGGTCTTCGATCATGGTCACATCTGCTGCTACATACCACTCTCGTTTCATGAAAAAGAATGAGGAGATGACAAACAATCCTGCGGCCACAGCTGCGGCATAAAATGTAGCATTCAGACTGATGCCGGCATACACCAAACCCAGCAGATAAGGACCGAGAGCCTGACCGGTGCGCATCACTACCCAGTTTACGGACAGGAAGGCCGCCCGGTATTCTTTGTCAGCATATCCGGTCAATAAGTTCAGGATACTTGGAATGTTAATGCCCTGAGCGGCCCCAAAGATCAGCACCGGAATAATGAACCACCAGATATTGGTGACTTGAGGGATGATCAGGAAAATAGCCAGATAGAGGATCGCTGCGGTTCGGATCAGATTAACCTCCGAAAAACGGGTGGTGAGTTTACCAAGCTGGGATGAGGCATAGGCTGTCATAAAGGATGAGCCGGAAAGGATCAGGCCAATCCAGAAAGCATTTTGTTCAAACTTCTCATCCAGCAGGATGGTGAAAAACGTGATGTACCCTCCATACAGCATAACGAAGGTCAAAAAGATGCCGGCAAACAAGGGAATTACTTTTTTGGAAACCAATGAGGAGGCCACATTTGAGAATATCTCAGAAACATTAAGACTGTTAGATGAACCGGTTTTTTCAAGTTTGAGTAGAACGAATATCCCAACCGGAATGGCCAGCAAACTCAGGTAAAAAGGATAGAACCAACCCAGAATCGCAAGTGCTCCACCAACGGCCGGATAAAAAGCGGTACCGATACTGAGCACGCTTCCATTATAACCCATGGCAGTTGCGCGCTGATTTCCGAAATAGAGGTCTCCGATCAATGTCAGGTTCAGGGCACCAAGAGAGGCGCTGCCCATTCCTTGAAGAGCCCGAAAAAACAACATCTGCTCAAATGATACCGCATAGGCACAGGCTGTTCCGGCAGCTCCAAAAAGTAACAGTGAAGGAACCAATACAATCTTACGTCCAAATCGATCTGCCAGCAGACCCAATACCGGAGTAATGATAATGCCGGGAATGGTAAAAAAGGTGATCAGTAATCCGATGCGCTCAGTAGATATATCAAGAGAATCGGCGATGGAGGGAAATGCCGGGGCGATGGATGTCACCCCCATAACGGCTGTTAAGGTAATACCGAATATGATGTAGAGATTTACATCTCGCAAAAGTGATTTTGATTCAGTAGCGGGACTGGAAGGCAAGTCTGTCATTTTAGGAATTAGGTTGAATATGAAATTCAAATAAGCCTAAAGGTACTGATAATTAACGGGTAGAGCCACAAAACTAACCCATAGATAATTATTGAATTGAAGTGGGGATTTCGTGATATTTTCAGGGTTGGATTTACAGGGCTTGAATAGTATCACATTGTATTTAAGCAAAACGTTTACTACCCGTTCATCCGTCTGAAGCGGAATGTTTTAAATCTGCAAAATTGTTGGCTGGTTATTGAAAAACTGATAAATAAAATTAAAGCACAAAGTTGAAAGCTAAAGAGAAGATCCTACCTGATATTTCAAATCACCGTTATACGGTGAGTATTGCATCTACAGATTCAGAAATCGAACAAGCCTTAAAACTGAGATACGAGGTTTTTTATAAGGAGCTTGAAAGGGAATTTGATTCATCCAAAACGATCGATGAGGATAAATACGATGATCAGTGTCATCACCTGATCGTGAAAGAGAATGAATCCGGAAGAGTGGTTGGGACTTACCGTCTTCAAACTTATGCTCAGGCGGCAGGCGGAGAAGGCTTTTATTCTGAAACGCTGTTCAATCTCAAGGAGCTACCTGAAGAGGTATTGACCAAAAGTTTTGAAGTTGGTCGGGCATGTATAGAAGAAGAGCATCGCAGCGGAAGGGTTCTGTTCTTACTGTGGAAAGGGTTTGCCGGGTATTTACAGGCCCTCGATCAGCGGTATTTGCTGGGCAGCCTGGGAATTCCGGCTAAGTCACCGGAAGAAGGTATTGCGATCTATAAGGAACTCAAGCACCGGGGCGTCATCCATCCCAACTATCAGGTAAGTGGAGCCGAGCCTTATGGTTTGAATGAGGAAGATTTTGAGGTGGAACGAAAAGTAGATTTTGAAACCCCCGGGTTGTTGGCCAACTACTTGAGTGTGGGATGTGATATCATCAGCAAACCGGCCTATAGAAAAGACCTTGAGCTGTTTTA
>JAASTO010000043.1 GCA_021767245.1 Balneolaceae bacterium | reverse complement strand
GGAATTGGATACCATTCTTGAATCTCAAACGCAGTTGATCCGAACCAATAAGGAACTTTCACCCGGTAAAAAGGAACTGATCGAACGCTTTTTGGTGAGAATGGATGGATATCAGCAGGCGGCCAAAAGTAGATATATCATGATGAACGCGCCGACTTCAGCGGTTGAGAAGATCAAGGGGATCATTCCGTCTATGAAAAGTCCGACCGTGATGCCATTGGCTGAAGAGAACATGGTTGCGGTTCATACCGTCATACCCTTAGAAAAATTCTGGACCGTAATGGAAGAACTGAAGGAAGCCGGAGCGTCTGATATCGTGATGCTGCCGATCGAAAGTATGATCCTATAGAACATTGAACATCGAACAAGGAATATTGAACCTGCCTCGCCGGCAGGCAGGTTTCGAAATATTGGAAACTCGTTCCGTCGCTACGCTGCGGAATGCTAAACTGAGGCCTGCTTTAAACTATTAGGCAAAGAAATGAAAACATACAACTATTCTGAATTATCACAGGAAGAGATCAGTGGGCTTTTGAGGCGCCCGAAGATCGATTTCAGCGCGATCTTCCAAACGGTTCAACCCATTATTGAGGCTGTTGAAGAAGAGGGCGATTCTGCCCTAATCCGATACACGGAGCAATTTGATGGTGTGAAACTGAATGAGGTCACATTGGATCCAAATGATGTTCAGGTTCAGATAGACGACTCGGTCAAAGAGGCCATAGATATTGCGTTCAATAACATCTCCCAATTTCATAGAGCCCAGCAGGCACCGGACTTGCATCTGGATACCATGCCGGGTGTGCGGTGCTCAAAAGTAAGCCGCCCGATCGAACGTGTTGGACTATATATTCCCGGAGGAACCGCCATTCTGCCTTCCACGGCGATGATGCTGGCTATTCCTGCCATGATTGCGGGTTGCACAACAAAAGTGTTAGCAACACCGCCCAAAAAAGATGGTAGTGTGGCACCGGAGATCATTTACATTGCCCAAAAAGCCGGGATCGACAAGATACTTTTAGCCGGTGGAGCCCAGGCTGTGGCGGCTTTGGCTGTGGGAACCGAAAGTGTGCCCAAAGTGGACAAGATCTTTGGGCCCGGAAATCAATATGTGACGGCGGCGAAAATGATCCTTCAAAACTCGGAGGCTCAGATCAGTATTGACATGCCGGCCGGACCTTCGGAAGTACTGATTATTGCCGATGCTGAAGCCAAGCCTGCTTATGTTGCAGCCGACCTGTTGTCTCAGGCAGAACACGGCAGTGACAGTCAGGTAGTTTTGGTAGCCACTGAAGATTTTGATATGAATGAATTGGAGCATGAGCTAAAAACCCAACTCAACGAGCTTCCCCGAAAAGAAATGGCAACCGGCGCTTTGGATAATAGTTTCAGCCTTGTGGTGAAGTCACTTGAAGAAGGCATTGAATTCTCAAATCAATATGCGCCTGAGCATTTAATTGTGAATGTGAAAGAAGCTGAATCGTATGTGGAAGAGATCATCAATGCGGGGTCGGTCTTTCTGGGACAGTTGACCCCGGAAAGTGTGGGGGATTATGCTTCCGGTACTAATCACACTTTGCCAACTTATGGGTATGCCCGCATGTATAGCGGGGTGAATCTGGCCGCTTTTCAGAAATCAGTGACCATACAATCTCTTACAGAAGAGGGATTGAAAAATGTGGGTCCTGCAGTGGAAATACTGGCAGAATTAGAAGAACTTCAGGCGCATAAAAATGCCGTCAGCCTGCGGTTAAAGAATATTGAGTCTTGATTTGTAAGTACATCGGAACAGAACGCGGATGAGGCGGATCAAGTAGATAATCGCTGTAATAATTTAAAAATATGCGACATTCGCATTCCATGAAACATATAGAATGCGTATAAAGCAGTACATCATAAATCATTAGGAATGAAAAAAATTGACGTTAATGCCCTGGTGAGGGAAAACATCCGTGACCTCAAACCTTACAGAAGTGCCCGGGATGATTTCGACTCCGGTATCTTGCTGGATGCCAACGAGAATAGTTTTGGAGCACCCTTCGCGGATGACCTTGAGCTGAACCGTTATCCTATGCCGTATCAGAACGAACTGCGTGATAAGATCGCTGCATTCCGGGGGGTGGATACAGAAAATGTGTTTGTGGGTGTAGGAAGTGATGAGGCCATTGATCTGCTGTTCAGAATTTTTTGTACGCCGGGAAAAGATCGCGTGATCATCAATCCACCTACCTATGGTATGTATAAAGTATCTGCCGCGATCAACGATGTGGCTGTGGATGAAGTGCTATTGACGGAGAATTTTCAGCTTCAGCCTGATCAGATCCTTGAAGCGGTTCAACCCGAGACCAAAATGATCTTTATTTGTTCTCCCAATAATCCTACTGCCAACAGCCTGGATATCGATGACATCATGCAGGTGCTCAATGAATTTGATGGGATCGTAGTGATTGATGAGGCATATATTGATTTCAGTACTCAGGCCAGTTTAGCCGGAAACCTCACTGACTACAACAATCTTGTGGTTCTGCAAACCATGTCGAAATCATTTGGGTTAGCGGGCATAAGGCTGGGAATTGCCCTGGCTGATGCGGAGATCATATCCTACTTTTTGAAGGTGAAGGCGCCATACAACATCAATAAACTGACGGCTCAAAAAGCGAATCAGGCGTTTTCTAACCTGGATAATCTGCAAAAGAATATTAATGCTGTATTAGAAGAAAGGGAGCGAGTGATCAGCAGGCTGATTACTTTTCCACAAGTTAAACGCGTGTACCCAACCGATGCCAATTTTGTGTTGTTCAGGATAGAGGATGCCATGGAGGTGTATAAGAAACTGGCTGATGAGGGCGTGATCATTCGGTATAGGGGAAATGAACCCCATTGCGAAGATTGTTTAAGATTGACTGTTGGAACGTCCGTAGAAAACGACCGGTTCTTCGCTGCATTAAAGAATATTCAATAGTAGATACAACGCTATGGAACACGGATGATGCGGATTTTATAGATACCCACAGATATAAAATTTACTCATCAGTGATAATCCGCTGAATCTGTGTCATCCGCGTTCAATACGATTATTTTATTAAATAATATCAGCTGTAAATATCAAAAATGGACGACTTGTCCGCCTAAGAGGCCTAACCATGTTGATCTCAATTACCAAAGAAGCACTGAATGATCCTTCCGGAAGGTTCATTTTCCGTCAAAACACCATTTCTGCCTTAAAACAAATTGTGGATGGGGGGCGTGACCTGCATATCCCAACGGATGTCATTTCATCTCAGCAAAGGTCGATATTGGAACAGGAAGGGATCTCGTTTGTTGAAAAAGGGGACGCTGATCTGGTTATCACTGAAGATGAAGGGAAGCTTAAACTTCTCAAAATGGAAGAAGCATTGATCACTTCAGAGGGGTGGGAACCCGTGATCGGGTTTATCATCCGGAAAGCGCGTAAAGCAAGTATTCAGCGTAAAACCAATGAGACGAATATCAGCATAGAGGTGAATCTGGATGGCACGGGTAAGGCGGATATCTCAACCGGATTGAACTTCTTTGATCACATGCTGGATCAGATCGCCCGGCATGGTTTGATCGATATGAACCTGAAATGCGAAGGGGACCTTGAAGTTGATGAGCACCACACCATTGAAGATGTAGCCATTGCCCTGGGTGAAGTGATCACCAATGCCCTGGGAAATAAGATGGGAATTGAGCGTTATGGTTTCGTGTTACCAATGGACGAAACGCAAGCTACCGTAGCTATTGATCTGTCAGGCCGGCCATATCTGGTGTTCGAAGGAGACTTCAAGAGAGAATATATTGGAGACTTCCCCACAGAAATGGTTGAACATTTTTTTTATAGCCTGGCAATGAACTTGAAAGCGACATTACATGTTAGCTTTTCAGGTAAAAATGATCACCACAAAATTGAAGCCTGCTTTAAGGGTCTCGCCCGGTCTTTAAAGATGGCTATAGAACAGAACGGGCGCATAAAAAATCTGGTCCCAAGTTCAAAAGGGACGCTGTAGATCTCATATGATCGCTATCATCAAGTATAAAGCCGGTAACACAGCTTCAGTGGCCAATGCATTGGAGAGGCTTGAAGCACGATATTTTTTTGCTGAGACACCTGAAGAACTTGAAAGTGCAAGAGCTGTAATATTTCCGGGTGTCGGACATGCCGGTGCTGCCATGGAGTCACTCAAAGAAAAAGGAGTGGATGAATGGCTGAAGAACACGACTAAGCCGGTACTTGGTATTTGTGTTGGAATGCAGTTGATGTATGAAAATTCATCGGAAGGGGATACGACCGGACTAGGGATCATTCCCGGTTCCCTCAAAAAGTTTGATGAGTCTAAGGCCAAGGTACCGCACATGGGCTGGAATAAATTACAAAGTACAGGACATCATCCAATCCTTAAAAACCTGATCGAAAAGAACTACCTGTATTTTGTGCATAGTTATTATGCTCCTGTAAGTGAACATACGTTAGCTACCTGTAATTATATCAACGACTTTTCAGCAATAGCTGCCAAGGATAATTTTATCGGGGTTCAATTCCACCCGGAAAAATCGGGAAGTGTTGGCTCAATGATTCTTCAAAATTTTCTGGATCTTGTTTACTCTCCTGAAGCAGCCAATGCCCTGGATAATTAGGATGAAGGGGCAGCTCTTCACCTTAACTTCACGTGTTTCAGGTATTTTCTTTTGACCTTAGTTTTGGTTAAATAACCGGGGAGGTCAAAATGATACCATCCAAATCCAAAGCTTGTTTACTCTCACTGGTTTTACTGTTTCTTTCGGGAACCGTATTGGCTCAGAATGCAACCGAAATCGTGAAGAAAATGGATAAGACGATGCGGGGAGAATCGCTGGAAGCAGAGGTTACCATGACTATCGTCAGGCCGGATTGGAGTCGGGAAGTATCCATGAAGAGCTGGAGTCGCGGTTCCGAATATTCAATGATCCTGATCACAGCCCCTGCCCGCGATAGGGGCACTGCTTTTCTTAAACGGGGTAACGAGATTTGGAACTGGATCCCGAATGTGGGAAGAACCATAAAAATGCCACCATCAATGATGATGCAGTCATGGATGGGATCAGATTTTACCAACGATGACCTGGTTCGTGAATCCTCTGCTGTGACAGATTATGAACATGAACTGGTTGGGGAAAAAACGATTCAGGGGTACGAGTGCTATAAGATCGAAATGACCCCCAAACCGGATGCCCCGGTTGTATGGACGAGAGTGGATGTGTGGATATCAAAGCAAGAATACATCGAGTTAAGAGCAGAGTTTTATGATGAATTCGGGGAATTGATCAATGTGATGAATGGAATGGATGTGAAGGATTTTGACGGGCGGCAGTTACCCTCACGCATGGAAATGATCCCAATGGATAAAGAAGGCCATATGACGGTGCTTGAATACAAATCAATGGAATTCAACGAAAACATCCCGGAAAGCTTCTTTAGTGTTCAGAATATGAGACGATTGCAGTGATCAGTTATCAGTGATCAGGAGACTGTTCAATTAAGTGTGTCATAACTAACTTAGACACATGGAACCTACAAAAAACAACAAACATCTGGATGCTTTGGTAAAACAGTTATCGGAGCAATTAACCCAGGGCAAGCCCTTAACGGGGCAGGACGGGGTGTTCACGCCCCTGCTTAAACGCGTGATAGAAGCGAGCCTGGAAGGCGAGATGGACGCTCATCTGGAAGAAGAGAAAGGAACGAGCTCCAATCGCCGTAATGGCCGGGGCAGCAAGAATGTGCAAAGCTCACTGGGAGGATTTGAAATCTTTACTCCCCGTGACCGCGATGGCAGTTTTTCCCCACAAACGCTCCCCAAGCGTCAGCGGCGGCTTACCAGTGATGTGGATACCAAGATTCTCTCGCTCTACAGTCGGGGTATGAGTTATCGGGATATTCAGGCTCATCTGAGCGATATGTATGGCGTAGAGGTAAGTACAGGCACGCTCAGTGCAATTACCGACCGGATCCTGCCAGAGATCCTGGACTGGCAGGCCCGCCCTTTGGATTCGGTGTACCCGGTGATGTGGCTGGATGCGATGCATTTTAAAGTTCGCGAGCACGGTAAAGTAGTTTCCAAGGCCGTGTATTCGGTGCTGGCGGTCAACACCGAGGGCATCAAGCAGGTGCTGGGAATTTACTTTGGAGATATTGAATCGGCCAGTTTTTGGCGCAGCGTACTCCACGAGTTGCAAACCCGGGGCGTAGAAGACATCTTTGTGGCCTGCATCGATAACCTGACTGGATTCGGAGATGCTATTGAGGACCTGTTTCCCCGTACGGATGTGCAACTATGCCTGGTGCATCAAATGCGCAACAGCCTCAAGTATGTGAACTATAAAGACTATAAGGCGGTCAGTCAGGATTTAAGAAAAGTGTATACCGCCCTGAATGAGGCTGCTGCCCAACAGTATCTGGAGCAGGCCGAACATACCTGGGGAACAAAATACAAGGTGATCTTCCGCAGCTGGCATGCTAACTGGGATCGGTTGACCAACTTTTATAAGTACCCACCGGCGCTACGCAGGGTCATTTATACAAATAACCCGATTGAGAGTTATCACCGGATGGTTCGCAAAGTAACCAAAACCAAAGGAGCATTCAGCAGCGAGAATGCCATTGTTAAACAAATCTACCTGGCCACGATGAACGCCCAAACCAAGTGGAGTGGAGCTATGTTTGAATGGTCTTCGGTTCGCCGGGATTTAGTAGATTACTTCGAAGACAGATTTTTAACCCCTGACACACTTTAATGAACATTCCCCAGGAATGCTGTTTTATTCCGGTTTACTCATATAACTCAGTAGAATTTTCACCTTTTTATATTTAATTCCTTCTAGCTCGCCTTTTCATTAAAAGACTTTTTGGTGAATTTTTTAATAAATAACCCCTATTTGTAAACAATTTTTATAAAAAGTAATCGGTTTTAGCGATATCGCTACTATTGCCCATCATAAATATTACTACTTCATTACAAGTACTAAAGGAATGTACAGTTATTTATTTTTCTACCCTTTCCAAACAAATTAATGGCCCAATTATGTCCCGATTGTCCCTATTTTGACCCAACTATGGCGCAATCATGGCGCAATTCAAATTTCATAATAAGCCCCGGCCCCTTTCATGTCAGAAGATTTAAGAACTCCTTTCTCTACTAATTCTTTTAAATCTCTGGTCGCAGTCCTTCTCGCCACATCAAACTCCTCCTGATATTCAGCATTGGTAATTTGTGCATGATTTTTTACAAACTTCACAGCTTTAATCTGTCGTTCATTCAAGCCCAGCTTCTTCAACTGTTCTTCTGAATAGTGATCTTTATAGAGTATAACTTTAAAACCACCCTGGAATTCCGCCATCTCAGGTTCTGGTGTTGGCTTCCCCAAAAACTGGGTCAGGTAAACAGTAATAACTTCAGCGATGAACAAACCCAAAAATTCAACGAATGGAAGAAATGGGCTCTACAACATGCTGATCGTTTGAATCCGGTTAAGCAAAAATTAGAATCATTTTTAAAAAGCTGAATAGTTTTCAACTGCAAAACTGCATGAAATTCGTCTGGTTTTGCAGTTCAGAACTTAAGCGGTTTAAAATACAGCAAATATGTAATGAAATAGTTGACAAACTGAATAGATTTTAAACTATATAGAATAGCTAATAACCATTTTTCATATAATCGACTATATATATACGATTTTCAGAAATCATATGTGTTTTTCATGGGAATTCGCTTCTTGATAACTTTCGCAAATGAACTTTTGACCTTCGCTATAATTTGCCGGTTAAAATCTGGCACCTAAGAACAGCATAATCTTAATCATAACGAATATAAAACAGATATTTTTGCCGGTTACATTGCCGGTTAGTTCACTTAGTAAGCTATACTCTGGTCACTTTTTATAATCAAAATGAGTATTGCTTCACCACATCTTCAAACCGGATTACCTTTTTTCTGTCCGTTGGTTTGAATAGAAAGGGCTCCACGTCCTTGGCCATTTCTTCCATATCCAGTTGCTGGCATTTTTCCAGAACGACTTCTTTTAAGTTCTCGGCATCGGATACCGAAATTTTATCCTCAAGATAATCGTAGTCGGGCTGGATGTTACGACCCATCAGGAAAACCATATCAAAGAAGTCTCTGCCTTTATTCCTTTCGCGGTTAACAATAGCATATAACTTTTGAGCCATCAAGAGCGGCAATGGCGTGGTCAAAATGGTGGTAAATACCTCGAACCGGTTTAGTACAAACCGTTCCGGCTCATAATCGAAATGCTGTGGCTCGGCATCTAATTGAATAAGAATCTTTTCCTCCCTGTGGCCCGATAACCCTTTCTCAAAAAGCAATCCCGGAAACTTTATATGGCAGTGCCAGGCTCCTTTCATCACAGTTCTCATTTCGGTCTCAAATCCTTCTCGGGTGAGTTCCTTTTTAATATGTCGGGCCACTTTTTCAAATTCATCTTCATTTAACGAGAGGTTATCAAAATCAAGATCTTCAGAAAAGCGCTGATTTCCATGTACAATTCGAAGACATGTCCCCCCAAGAAAGCACAGGCCTTTGGCATAGGGACTTTCAAAAATGATCTCCAAAATCTTGTACTGCAGGTACTCCCTCAATAAAAATTTAGGATAGCGGTGTAACTCATCCGGATAGAAGGATTGGATTTGGTCAAGCGTTAGCATTCAAATAGTTTTTTAAGTGATTAATTCGGGTTTGCAGTGCATTAGATCCAATATGATTAACGTACGCATCCAGTTTATCAATGAATATGCGATCTAATATTTCACTCGCATTCCATCGCAAACTTTCAAATTCCTCTGGGCTCTGGATTTCGTTGTGTAGGTACAGGTAATCAATGATTGTTTTTTCAGGTCCTGCAATAGCATAGTGATGTTCATCCCACTGCTGAAGGTGATAGCCAAAAAACAGATCCGGTTTCAGGTTGCGGTAAGCAAAATTACCTATCGGTGTTTCAAAGGTATTTGTTTTTACCGTAGTGCATGAAGTAACTTGAAAGACACCTTCCGGTATAAACCCGTAAACAGACAATGCTGATTCCAATGACACATAGGAAGGACCGTAGATGGCATTTGCACAATAGAACAGATAAGCCTCATCAACCTTATAATCCGTGAATCGATAATATCGATTTCGCAATTTTTGGATGTAACCTTTCTCCTGCCATTCTACCAGCCTGCGATTGTCGAAGTTTGGGAAATGTTTCTCAATCTCACGGACTGAAAAGACCGGAAACTCCTGCATGCTTTCTTTGAACTCAAGATAGGTCATGATCTTTCATTTCTATTTATTGTTAATAATAACAATTTTTAGAAATAAAATCTCATTTTATGTTAATAAGAATTAATGCTTGACGTTATCATGCTTGGTCAATCTCTACTTTTTAAAAGTTGTCTGAAAAGATGAAGCTGACTTAAGTATTAGGAATATGGCATCGATACCCTCGCTTGGGACAGACTTGGGACAAGCCTGTCCCAAGTTTCTCAACAAATCTTAAGTTACTTCCTAGTTAGAGGGTTGTACTTTGTTCACAAAAACTCCCTGTTCACGATTCGTGAACAGGGCAAAAAAGTGAACAAGGAGATTCCTGATAGTTAAAGTCCGACTGATCCGAATCTTTTAGGTCTTGGAATAAAGCATGGCCCTCACTCGAAAATAGAAAAACCGTCTTTCAGCTAGATTAAAGCTTTTTCTTTAGCAAGGCCCCCAGCTTGGCCCCAACATGGCCCTTTGCCCTACTACCCAGGTTCCCCAGTAGCTTCCCCACTAGCTTGCCCGGTAGGTTGCTCGGTAACTTGTTCGTTTTCTCAGTTATTCTCCATTCAGGTACTGAAAAAAACCACCATTCGCAGAAGTCAATGCTCTCCCTAACCGTTATCAATAAAATCAATCAGATATAATCGTTTTTGATAAAAAAGCCCCAATTCTAAACGTTATTTATGATTTATAACTGTTTTAAAGAAAATAAAGTTGGATGTAATGCAATATGTTCACTAAATACTAATGTTCACGATTCGTGAACAAAGTATAAAAGTGAACAAATTATAGTTTTACCGATTGGATTAAACTATTCTTTTTCAATTTCCTCTTTTATGAGAGTAAACCAACCTTCAACTTTATCTAAGGTCAAATCATCCTGTATCATCGCTTCCACCATATTTTGTTGCACCCGATTCTCAAGAGATAAAATGTTTAATACCCGATCTTTCAGTGTTTTATTTTCACTCAATATTTCACTGATTTCACGACCTATTACCCTAGCTCCAATTTCAATCAGATCTGAATCTTCATCAAATAGATCATGATGCTCTTCCCAGATCATCTCCTTTTCAACTTCAAAATAATTCATAATGATTTGAGCAATGTCTTGGGGATCTTGGGTCCGCTTTTCAGGACGATCATCATAGGCAATCAGCTTTAATAATAGGTTGGCCGGAAGCGTTGCCACCTTAAACTCCAGGTCATCACCTTCGTCTTTAACTTGGATCGTTGCTTTCTTGAATATCTCTTCAAAACCGTTCACAAAAATTGGTCTATCCCAGCTCTCATCAGGGATAACAGCCTCATCTATACTGATCTCACCAAATGGAATGATATCGATGGTAAAAGTAAAAGGTGTCTGCAGACGAAAAGGAACATCTTTTATTTCACTGAACCCATGATTGCTAATGAGCGCTCCTAAAACCTCATCGTACTTCTCTTTCTCTGAGATATAAACAGCAAAATCAACATCACGTGTTGCCCGAGACTCAATTTGTTCTTTAGCATACCAAGTATCTCGTGCGATGGCTCCAAGCAGATAGAAATCTACTTCACATTGTATGAACACTTTTTCTACTACTTGTAGCAGTTCTTTGAGCTGATCTTGCCGAAGATCTTCAAGCTTTATCTGTAGGGGCTTCCGCATAGATTTCTTCAGCTACTTTTATATTTCTTGGATCACCGGTAACCATTAAATCAGTATAAACAACAAGGCGAGGAGCTATATTTGGAAGCTCATTCTCTACCGTCCAGTAAGGTTCTCTGATTTCAACTTTCCCATTTTCATCCGGCATTAGCTTGAACTTTTTCATAAGCTCAGCCCGATTCTTTTGGGTATAGAGAATGTACTCCACAGGTTTGAGATCATTCGTTATTAGATCAGCTGCCGGTTCACCTCCCCATATATCATGATCATCTAGTGGTAATTCCTTCCAGTTCTGCTCAACATCTTTATTTATGAATGTATATCGACCTTTTTGAATACGAGGTTTGAGTTCATCTGCAAAGGCTGTAATCCATTGGTCTAAAAGCTTGTCTCTATTTTTAAGTTTAAGTAGGTCTTTATTTTTGGCATAAACAAATTCATGCTCTTTCAGCCCATCCAAAACATGCTTTATGTTTCCAAGTGCGACACCCGCTGCCTCAGCTATTTCCCGATACGTTTTATTTAGCCAAGTTTCATCATGAAGAAAAAGGAAAACGACTTTTAATCCGGTTTTGGTAAATGCTCGGTTCTTCTTTTGATGAATGGGAGTTGTGGTATGACGATCAATCCATATAAGCGTTTCCGCTTCTTCTAAATGAATGTTTCCGGCAACATCTATCCAATCAATGCCCGCCTCATTCAAGAGTTTTTTTATGTTGGGATATAATCTTTCGGCCACCAACATTATAGGACCAACTTTGTCCTGCAACTCTTTCAATTGGGGAATATGGTGTTTACGAATCTCCTTCTTGACCTCCGCATTTCTCACAATGGTTTTCTTTTTTTGTGGGTTGAATGTAACCTTGGCATCAACTCTGAAATTATTCTCAGGGACGTAGGTCCCCCATTCCGTCTCATGACCGATCTCTGGTGGAAGATTCGCAAGTGCTTTTTCGAGGATAGTCCAATCCATCTGTTCACTTTTTTATTATGTTCACGAATCGTGAACACTCTTAATTAATGAACAAAATCGATGAGTAGCAATATAAAAGTACTTTGCAGGCTTTTCCCTTACCCTAAATAAATCTCCTGCTGGTGCCATTGCAAATAATCGGAAGAAGGTTGGTCTAAGTTGTGTTCCGGCAGGTTTTGAAGTTTCTCACCATGATAGGCGTAGTATTCTTTCCCGTTTTCGTACTCCTCTCTGATTCTTTGGCTGACTTCTACCCGATGATCCTCCGTAACGGTCATATATCCTTTATCAAAAAGGATATGCATATCGGAGCGTAACAATAATCCATTTTTGGTTAGATTTGGACCGGAGTTGGAATATGGTTTGATATGAGCTGCTTCTAAGACCGGCAAGGTTTTCTCTTTGGTAATGGCACAACGGTATTTATAAGCATCGGTAACTATAGCCCGAAATGCACTTTGGCCTATTCGTGAACGGATTTCTATCATTTTTCCATATTGGACTCCGGGTTCATTTATAACTAATTCCCCTTCTCTGTGATCAAGATCTCCCAGTCTTTCCTGAACCTGATACCAAACGTTTGCTCCGATGGGTTCTTCCGTGCTGTATGATTTACCCTTTACAATGTTCTTACTCCAATTTTTTGGAATCGGAATCCAATCTTCACGTTCAAAGAAAAAAGGCTCAGTTAGAATGGTACTGCCAATCGTAGGATTGAGTCCTTCACCCTCTCTGAATTTCATTATAGACTGACGAAATCCATCATAAGTAGCCGCTCCATTTTTGAATCCAAAAGCATCCCATGTCAACGATAGAGGTAGAAATAAATGCC
Organism: Balneolaceae bacterium; assembly: GCA_021767245.1. GTDB lineage: Bacteria > Bacteroidota > Rhodothermia > Balneolales > Balneolaceae > Gracilimonas. The sequence continues at coordinate 2,888 of JAASTO010000043.1, read as the reverse complement.
GGACAAAAAACCCACCACCTACAATATAATTATTCGGACTATGGAGCTTAAACAGAAAAGGAGCGCCCTCCTGAATCACCTTAAAATCAGCCTTATCTCTCGGACGCCAAAAGTTCACCTCATCCGGCTGGTGATGAGCCAGAAAGTGGAACCAATCATCATCTGTAACGCCGATATAAAATTTCATTGCATCAGGTTTTGAGAGAAAGTGTCGAGTAAAAAATCATTAGTGATCAACTTTCCGCTATGATCCAACACATTTATGGTTTGCAGGGTACAGCTTCCACCAAATTCAGTTTCGTATTTTCCTGTAACCTGTTTTTCGGTACCAGGATAAAGAAGAACTCCATCATGGCTTTTAAATAACCGATTGTAAGCAAAAATTTGCCTGAGGTCGTTATCTGAAGGCCGATTTTTAGTTGGGGTTTTCCATTTCGTATCAACTACAATCTTTTTACCGGATTCATCTTTTGGTATAAGCAAAATATCCGGTTTTAATCTTTTTCGGCTACTTTCAGACCTCCAGAACACCTTATTACTTTGTGCTTTTACTTGGTATTTGTCCGATAAATGACGCCTCATCATTTTTGTAATAAAACGCTCCCAAAGTTGATTCATGTCAAACATTAAGGCTAGCACATGGTTACTGCCTTTTGATATGTCAGGATGGTAATTCAATAGAATCAGTCGCGCGATTTCTAAAGCTTCGGAGTAGCGTTCTGTTTTTCGATTCAAGTAAGTTTGATTGAACATTTGTTCATTTACTGTACAATCTTCTATCTCTTCGAAGTAAAGTAACTGACTCTTTACTCTGCTTCTCAAGTCTGAACGAATTGGGATCTGCGATAATACGACCAGCGTCTTTTTTAATATTTGATTGATTAGGTGATTGAAATCATATTTGCTGTACTCAACGTGAAATCTCTCTTTGTGTATAATGTTATCCCGAATCTGACCGGGTATATGTAAGCGACCTTTTAACGCTGTTTGATTCTCTTTTACCTTCCGATATTTCTTTGCTAATCCCTGGTGCGTAAGCCTCTCACATTCTTTAATGAACAGTTCGATGTACAAATCAAATATTGAGTTACGCTGAAGCCTTAAATCTGATTTTGAAGTTGAAGCTGCTTCAATGCCTGATGTAATCCGAAGCATCTGAATTAGTACATCTCTCCAGATCTTTTTATCCAGCGTTGACCGGTCCGTCTTTGGTAACACTTCAATGGCTGTATCTCCAACCTGAATAACCCCAACGTACTGGTTGAATTTTACTCCCTTATGAATCAGTGAGAAGTAAGGCGTACCATTTATTCCATGATATTTTTCAAGCTGCTCAAAAAGTTTGACCGTAAAGTTTGGCTCTGATTTGAGAGTCAGCCTTTCATGCTCAAAAACCGATATGGTTTTACTTTTTGGCATATAGTTTTAGGCTTTTTTATTGAGAAGCACATTTAACGCCCCTTCAAAAGCTTTATCATTATATTTCCAATCGGTAGTAAGCTCCCAAACTTCCCGATCGTCAAAAATTGAGTCATCATACTCTGATTGAGCAAATAAATCAGTTTCTCCTGAATGCTCAGCCTGTTTAATAAAGCCCTTTCCTAAAACAAGCTGAATCTTCCCTTTATCACCATAGAAGTATTCTTCGAGCAGAGGAATTATGTTTCTGTAAAATACCCGCTGTAAATCCGAAACTTTTTTTACATCCATAAAATAGGAATGGCCAATCAGGTGATCTTTATCGAGTAGTTTCTCGATTCTCTTATTGATGGTCTCAAGAATATTTGAAAGCAAAAAGTGACTTTCACCAACACGGATTTCACTTTTCTCTGACTTCAAAGCTCCTTCTTCTTCAATCACCTTAATTTTTGGAGGCATTTCCTCGAAGGTAAACCTGCGTCGCAAGGCCGTATCCAATGCTTCAATACTACGGTCTGCGGTATTCATGGTACCGATTATGTGCAAATTGGATGGGACACTAAATGGTTTTTTAGAATAGGGCAAAATAGCTTTTTGCTCTTCTTTGCCTCCTTCCCTTTTATCTGACTCGATAAGAGTAATTAACTCACCGAAAATCTGAGCGATATTTCCCCGGTTAATCTCATCGATTATAAGTACGAAGTTTTCATTACTACCTTCAGCAATCTCAGCTATATTCTGTTTTTCAAAAAACTCTCTGCTTACCCAGTCCTTCTTTAACATATAAATGGGTTGCTGTTGCAGGTTTTTCTCATAGATCTCTTCGATTGGAATCTCTACATCCTTTACCAGCCAATCCACATCCCTAAAGTGTGGGTAAGAAATGGGAGCATCGGCTTTGTATTCATAATCTCCCTTTACTTGACCAATCGCCCTGACTATAGAATTACCTTTAGATACCAGAACGTAATGACCTTTCTTTAAATAATGGATGAAATAGTTCATGGCCCTGGAAGAAAAATCACTCAATCCTGAACTTTCCTGAACAATTTCTTTTATGTCAGACTCAGATTTTCCCGAAAGATCAAGGTGATCTAAATACCCTATCGAAATCTTTCCATGATCGATACAGTATTGATAGATCTCATCGTCTTCTTCTTTGTTTGTATTTCCCAAAGAAACCTTAAAAAACTGAGCTTTCTTAAAATCTTCTTCACTTAAACGAACACGTTCCCTGGCTTCTTCTGCTTCACCTTCCGAATAGTATTTCGCTTTTCTGCATATTCGTTTAAAAATACCATCTTCAATCTTATAGGAAAGCTCTCCCTCTGTATTAACATCTGGCTTGATACCTTCTACAAAATCCTCGTAGGTGAAACTTTGATGAAACGTAGTAAAGGCAATTCTCCTTTTCTTTGACTCTGCCCAGTCCGTAATTAGGAGTTCCCTATACCGTTTCGTCAGAGCTT
>JAASTO010000228.1 GCA_021767245.1 Balneolaceae bacterium | reverse complement strand
CTCAGGTCAAGTACCAATCGGTCCATGCCTTCCTCGCGTAGTTCCCGGGTGGCTTGCATAAATTCATCGTGGGTTGTGGCAGCAAACCGATTGATCTTGATGTATCCGGTTCGCTCATCCAGCATATAGGAGGTATCCACAGTGTATAAGGGGATATCATCACGCGTGATGGTAAAATTGATGGGTTCACGCACATTCGGTCGCTTGACGGTTACGCCAACTTTGGTGCCTTTTTCGCCTCGCAGCCTTCTCAGTACCATCTCATTGGTAAATCCAACGGCAGATGAATCCTCGATCTCAATGATGCGGTCACCGGAACGAATACCCAGCTGCTCACTGGGTCCACCGGAAATAGCGGTAATTACGGTTATGGTATCCTGAATGATCTGAAACTGCACGCCGATGCCCTGAAATTTTCCGGCAAATTCAGCCTGGATCTGCTCATTGTCTTCAGCTTCGATGTACACAGAGTGAGGATCAAGGGTTGAGAACATGCCTCTGATGGCAGCCTCGGTTAGCTTACCCATATCTTCATCCGCACTGTTGTTGGCTACATAAAGATACGCCCGTTCAAAATTTCTGAATGAATCTCTTATCGATTCAATGTTAACTCCGCTAAAAGTTGTATCGATGGGGGAATCGGTGATCTCCAGCGTACTGTCTTTGATGGCTTTGACCATATATTTGATACTGGTCTTGTACATCTGATCGATGTCAGGTTCGCTGAAGTAATTGGTTATGATACTTCGTTGTGCCTGATGGTATTTGGTCAGGTTTTCCGTGTCGTTGTTTTCTGACTGAATGACCGGATCGACCCCCGTAAAACGGAGCGCCGCAAGCAGCAACAGAATGAGTATGTTTGGGTACAGTATCTTTTTTAAATGCATGTAGATCATATTACGTCATTACTTATTGATCATAACCAATTCTGGCGTGTAAAGTTTCTTTCAGAACGAGTGTACTAAATAATTAAGTATACCACAATTGTGGCGTTTGGTTCATTTAATAACCCTTTACAAACACTTATAGAATGTAGTGGCTCAGATCTTTGTCTTTAACAATATCGGTCAGTTGTTTATCCACGTATGCCTTGTCGATGGTGATCTTACCTGAGTTGATATCGTCCGGAACGGCAAACAGAAGTTCATCGAATAGTGAAGACATGATGGTATGCAATCGTCTTGCTCCAATGTTCTCCACAGAGGAGTTCACCTCAGCGGCAATACGCGCGATCTCTCTGATCGCGTCTTCTTTAAATTCAATTTCGACACCCTCTGATTGCAACATGGCAATATATTGCTTGGTCAAAGCATTTTTGGGTTTCGATAAAATATCAACGAAATCATCTTCAGTCAGTGAATTCAGCTCCACACGGATCGGGAATCTACCCTGAAGTTCCGGGATCAGGTCAGAAGGTTTGGATACATGAAAGGCACCGGAACCAATGAATAGAATATGATCGGTCTTGACGATACCGTGCTTGGTGTTTACCGCACTGCCTTCCACAACCGGAAGCAAGTCACGCTGTACACCTTGTCGGCTTACATCGGGTCCGCCTTTGCCGCCACCGCTTGATGATTCTGCAATCTTGTCGATCTCATCAATAAAGACGATTCCTTGTTTTTGAACCCTCTCCAGAGCTTCTTGTACGGCTGACTCATGGTCGATCAGCTTTTCAGCTTCTTCTTCCGTCAGCAACTCACGGGCTTCACTGATCGGCAGCTTTCGCTTCGACTTTTTATTGCCTTTACCAAGGTTCCCCAGCATATCCTGAAGATTGATCCCCATTTCTTCCATACCCTGTGGACCAAATACCTGCATCATGGGGCTACCTTTCGTGGATTTAACTTCAACTTCGATTTCCCGATCTTCCAGTTCACCGTTTTTAAGTTTTTCTCTGAAACGCTCGCGGGTACGCTCGTTGAGTTCAGAATCGCTGGCTTTTTTAGGGTCGAAGTCTTCGTTGCCGGCAGAAGGACTGTTAAAGCCAACTCCTGTTTTCTTGACAGGAGGGATGAGGATATCTAAAATTCTTTCTTCAGCTCTTTGAGCCGCTTTTCCTTTTACACGCTCCTGCATTTCCTGCTTCACCATATTGATGGCAACATCAGTCAGGTCGCGGATCATGGATTCAACATCACGTCCCACATATCCAACTTCCGTAAATTTGGAAGCTTCCACTTTCATGAATGGGGCATGAGCCAGTTTGGCCAGTCGTCTGGCAATTTCCGTTTTACCGACACCGGTTGGGCCAATCAGCAGGATGTTGTTTGGTACGATCTCTTCGCGGATCTCTTCCTCAGCATTTAATCGTCTCCATCGGTTCCGAAGTGCAATGGCTACTGATCTTTTGGCAGATTGCTGTCCAACAATGTACTTATTCAGCTCAGATACGATCTGCTGTGGCGTTAAGTTCTTTTCTTCAATAGTTAACATACTAGTCGTCAATTTCTAAAATGGTAAGATTATGATTCGTGTAGATATCAATATCAGCGGCAATATGAAGGGCATCCTCTACAATTTGTTTAGAGGATAGTTCAGGTGCATGTTTGACCATGGCACGTGCCGCTGAGAGGGCATAGGATCCACCACTGCCTATAGTCGCTATTTCATCATCAGGTTCGATCACATCACCCTGTCCCGATATCACCAACGACTTTTCGTTATTCATAACAATGAGAAGGGCCTGAAGTTTTTGAAGGAATTTGTCTTTTCTCCATTCCTTGGCAAGCTCAACGGCCGCCCTCTCCATGTTGCCGTTGTATTCGTTCAGTTTCTCTTCGTACTTCTCGAAAAGGGTGAAGGCATCAGCTGTGGATCCGGCAAAACCTGCCAGGATCTTACCATTGTATAATTTTCGTACTTTTTTAACGGTGCTTTTCATGACGGTCTTATCCATCGTAGCCTGACCATCACTCCCAATTGCAGCCTTGCCGTTGTGGATCACTCCCACAACGGTGGTTGCATGTAATTCAGATAAATTCATAAATAATATTTTGGTGAAAGAGTTTATTGGTTATTCACAAAAACCAAGCCAAGGTCTAATTTGAAGACTTATAGTACTTAGAATTGCCTCTTCCGTTCGAATTGTCATTACGACCTGACGAACTGTTCTCTTTCTTGGATATATCCAGATTGTTCTTGTCACTTTTGCCGCTTTCAAGCTCGACCAGCTCACCTTCACGGTCCAGGACTTCCTCAATCGACTCATCTCTCATGACGATGTCTGTAATGTCTATGTCTGAGCCGACCAGCGTGGCACGGAATTCATTCATGGACACCGTTTCATCTCCGATCAGCGAGATCTTGATGCGGAATCGTGCCATCCACTTCCAGCGTGTGCTGAATACACCTTTGGTCAGTACCGAGCGCAGGTAAGGATTTACGTAAATATCAACGGCACGGTAGTTCGTGTTGTGTTTAAACTTGCTTAACCAGGTCTCAAGATCGGTCAGGATGGTATCTTTGGTAACCACATTACCTGAACCACCACATACCGGACAAACTTTTGAAACCGAATTCACAACGCTTGGACGGATACGCTGACGCGTGATCTGAACCAAACCAAAGTCACTCATTCCGATCACATTGGTTTTGGCAGGATCTTTGACGAATTCTTTCTTAAGCTCGTCATAGATCTTCTTACGGTTCTTATCATCCCGCAAGTCAATGAAGTCAACAACGATGATCCCACCGATATCCCGCAACCTGAGCTGCTTGGCGATCTCTCTGGCGGCTTCCAGGTTGGTTTTCAGGGAGTTATCTTCCTGACGCTTTTTGGCGGCGTAAGGACCCGAGTTTACATCAACCACATACATAGCCTCGGTTTGTTCAAAGATTAGATAGCCGCCTGACTTCATCCTCACACGTGGGCTGAAGATCGAATTGACATCATGGGCGATCTTCATGTAATCGAAGATGTGCTCCTTGCCTTTATACAGTTGTACGTTAGGAACCATCTGTGGGGCGATCTGACTTACATAGCCTTTGATCTGCTTGTAGAGATCCGGATCATCGATCAATACCCGATCATAGTTTTTGGCAAACAGGTCACGAATAAGACTTTCTGTCATATTCAGGTCACGGTAGAGGAGGGCCGGAGG
>JAASTO010000227.1 GCA_021767245.1 Balneolaceae bacterium | reverse complement strand
TATGTTAAGAAAGAACGGGTAAACGATATAAAAACCTCGGAAGAATTTGTATTGGCTACAGAGATCAACCTTCCGGATCACAACACCTCTAAGATTCCGATCGCTATTGCGATCATTGCCGGAGTTGTTGGATTTGCAGCATTTGGGGTGTTACCGATCGTTGCCACTGCTATTTGTGGTGTGATCCTAATGATCCTGACCGGTTGTTTAACAAATGAAGAAGCCTACCAATCTATTAACTGGAAGGTGATTTTTCTGTTAGCAGGTGTCCTACCCCTGGGGATCGCCATGCAAAAAACCGGAGCCGCAGAATTAATGGTTGATGGTGTGATCACTCACTTTGAATCTCTTGGGCCAACAGCAGTCCTCTCTGCCTTCTTCTTTTTATCCATGATGCTCACAAACTTGATCTCAAATCAAGCAACGGCTGCACTCCTTGCTCCGATCGCCATTGAGGCTGCATCAACTATTGGAGTAGATGCCACACCATTACTCATAGCCGTCACTATGGCAGCCTCTTTAAGTTTCATGACCCCCATTGGCTACCAAACCAATACAATGATCTTTGGTCCGGGTCAATATAAATTCACTGATTTCGTGAAAGTTGGTACTCCACTCAACATTCTTTTCTGGATTATTGGTACCTTTGCAATCCCGTATTTCTGGCCATTTTAAAACGACAAATGCACAACTTTCTGTTTAAATATTTACCCATTCTGGAAGTACTCAGAAATTATGATCTGTCAAAATTTAAAGCTGATCTGATATCCGGCTCAACGGTTGGGGTTGTTCTTATACCTCAGGGAATGGCCTATGCTGTAATTGCAGGGCTACCTCCGATCTATGGACTATATGCCGGTCTGATTCCATTATTTGTCTATCCATTGTTTGGAACATCCAGGCACATATCAATTGGACCTGTTGCCATTGATATGTTGATTCTTGCTGCCGGCCTCGGGTTTTTAGCAGGAAGTGATCCAACCGAAAAAGTCACTTTTGCCATCCTTATTGCCATCATGACCGGCACCTTTCAGGTCTTGATGGGATTTATGAAGCTTGGTTTTGTTTTCAATTTATTCTCCAGGCCGGTCATATCCGGATTCACTATTGCCGCTCCTGTTATTATAATAGCCAGCCAATTGGGAACACTGCTTAATATAGATGTACAGAACTCACAATTCATTCATGTAATAATCATGGATGTTTGGGACCAACTCGGTAATGTTCATTTACCATCATTTGGGCTGTCAGTGTTCTTTGTTCTATTTCTGGTACTTATGAGGAAGTATTATGCAAAACTGCCTGAGTCAGTCATTCTCGTAACTATTACCATCATTGTGGTTTCATTTATAAGTATCTCCCAATGGGGTATTGATCAAGTTGGGGCCATACCGGTTGGTTTGCCGGAATTTGCCCTCCCAAAATTAGATATGGAATCGATCAAAAAAATAGCGCCAAATGCTTTTACCCTGGCCCTTATACAATTCATGACGGTGGCTTCGTTATCCAAATCATTTGCCAGAAAACATGGATACACGGTCAATCCTAACCAGGAGCTAATTGCTGTGGGTGCCAGTAACATTGCCGGAAGTTTATTTCAATCCCTGCCGGTTTCTTCCAGTTTTACCCGCTCTGCCATTGCCGAACAAGCCGGAGCAAAAACCTCACTGAACAATGTGTTTGCAGGAATACTGATCCTGTTTACGCTGCTTTTTCTAACACCTTTATTTGAGATCTTACCTGAACCTTTACTGGGTGCCATCATAGTAGTATCAGTAAGTGGACTCATTGATATCAAAGAGCTTAAATTTCTCATCAATACTAAACGCAGAGATGCACTCGTGGCATTGATCACTTTCATCAGTGTCTTGGCGATTGGTATTCAGGAAGGTATCATAATCGGTTTGGTTTCATCCGTGCTGGCATTACTTTTAAAGATGAGTAAACCAACCGTTGCTGAACTTGGACTGATGCCCGAAACGCGTGATTTTAAGAACAAAGAACGATTCTCTGAGGTTAAAACAATACCTGGGATATTAATTCTTCGGGTGGATGCCCCCTTCTCTTTCGTTAATGCCGAGTTCTTCAAAAACTACATTCTTGAAAAAAGCATGAACGGATCCGAGGCACCCAAATACGTGATCATTGATGGAACCACTATTGGTGACCTTGATATTTCGGCTATGGATTCTTTGTTAATGATTATCGAAACGCTCAACAAACAAGGAATTGAACTATACATTTCAGGCTTGATCGGACCGGTTAGGGATGTGATCCGGAAGTCTGATATCAGTACCTTTGTTAAATCAAATCGGTTCCACAATACGGTTCATGATGGAGTTAGGGCAGCTCTCAAGAAACTTGATTCAGAAGATGGAGGACATCGACTGGAAGAATACAACAAGTTCTGCGCTTAACCCTCAATCTTTGTTTACTCCTTTAATTTTTTAAGAGGTTCATTTTAAATTTTGAGGCATTCATTTCTTATCTTCGACAAAAAACAGACTAACTCACTCTAATGCCCAATAAAAAACGAATTCTTGTTACTTCTGCCCTTCCCTATGCAAATGGCCCTATTCATCTTGGTCACCTTGCGGGGGCTTACCTGACACCGGATTTTTATGTCCGTTATAAACGACGTACCGATGCCGACGTGGCATTTATTTGTGGATCCGATGAGCATGGCGTTCCTATAACTATCGCAGCTGAAAAAGAAGGTGTATCTCCCCAGGATATTGTGGATAGATACCATGGAATGAACAAGAAAGTATTCGAAGACTTCGGAATCTCTTTCGATTATTACGGGCGTACCAGCTCAAAAGTACACCATGAGACCTCACAGGAATTCTTCACCACCTTAAATAATAAAGGGTTCTTCAAGAAAAAGACCGAAGAGCAGCTATATGATCCCAAGGCAGGCATGTTCCTTCCAGATCGTTATGTAAAAGGAACCTGCCCTAATTGTGGATATGAAGAAGCCTATGGAGATCAGTGTGAGAAATGCGGTACCTCGCTTTCCCCCACTGAACTGATCGACCCTGTCAGCGCCCTTACCGGTGAAAAACCGGAGCTCAAAAAAACCGAGCACTGGTACATGCCGTTGGGTGATGTACAGCCAAAACTCGAGAAGTGGCTGGACACCCGTGAAAACTGGAAACCCAATGTAATGGGTCAGGTTAAAAGCTGGCTTAACGATGGACTGGCAGATCGGGCCGCAACCCGCGATCTGAGCTGGGGCGTACCCGTTCCCCTTGAAGAAGCCAAGGGAAAAGTACTCTACGTATGGTTTGATGCCCCTATCGGTTACGTTTCAGCCACTAAAGAATGGGCCCAAAAACAAGGGAATCCTGATCTTTGGAAGGATTACTGGCAAAATGAGGACACGGAGTTATATCATTTTATTGGAAAGGATAATATCGTGTTTCACTGTATCATGTTTCCCATTGTATTGATGGAGCATGGTGGATATGTGCTCCCAAAAAATGTTCCTGCAAACGAATTTTTAAATCTTGAGGGCAAAAAACTATCCACTTCACGCGGATGGGCTGTCTGGCTGCATGAGTATCTTGAGGATTTTGAACCTGACCTCCTTCGTTATGCCCTTGGAACGACCCTGCCGGAATCAAAAGACTCTGATTTTTCATGGAAAGACTTCCAGATGCATATCAATACAGAATTGGCAGATGTGTTAGGGAATTTCACAAATCGCTCGCTCTCATTTACCGTCAATTATGCGGAAGGTAAGGTTCCGGAGTTAGTGGAACCATCAGAAATTGACCTGGAAGCTTTACAAGCTATTGAAGATCAGAAAGAAAAGATCACCCAGGCATATGAGAATTTCCGATTTAAGGAAGCGATCTCAGAGACCATGAACCTGGCCCGCATTGGAAACCGTTATTTCACAGAAACCGAACCCTGGAAAACCCGAAAAACCGAACCCATAAAAGCGGGTAATACCCTTCATGTAAGTTTACAGATCAGTGCAGCTCTCTCCTGCCTGTTTGACCCAATACTCCCCAATAAAATGAAACAACTCAGATCTCAGCTTGGGATATCCGATTCTTTTACATGGAATGATATCTCAAACAACATGCTGAAGGTCGGTGACTCAGTGAT
>JAASTO010000226.1 GCA_021767245.1 Balneolaceae bacterium | reverse complement strand
AGATAGATCCTTCGATCTCAGCTACCCCAACCAACTTGGCACCGGCCTCGGTCATATATTTTGCCGCATGATAACCTACGTTACCGAGTCCCTGCACTACAAAGGTCTTACCTTCCACACCGGTCTCTAGGCCTACATTTTTCATATCTTCTTTGTTGTTGCAGGCTTCCCGGATCCCGAAATAAACCCCACGGCCTGTAGCTTCCGTACGGCCACGAACACCACCCTGCTGAATGGGCTTCCCGGTCACGCAAGCTTCTGCGTTCAGATCATCTTTCATCTGACGATAGGTATCGAGGATCCATCCCATTTCGCGGGCTCCGGTTCCATAATCGGGTGCGGGCACATCAATACCCGGGCCAATAAATCCTTTTTTGATCAGCTCGTAGGTGTAACGGCGGGTAATGCGTTCAAGTTCTGATTCCGAATAATCGCGGGTGCTGATCTTGACACCACCTTTGGCGCCACCAAATGGTACATCCACAATGGCGCACTTGTAAGACATCAGGGCGGCAAGGGCCATGGTCTCATCTTCATCTACTTTGTGGCTGTAGCGGATCCCTCCCTTGGTCGGTGTTTTGTGATGACTGTGTTCAACCCGCCATCCTTCAACCACTTCAATATCTCCGTTATCCCGACGGATCGGAAAAGTTACATGATACACTGTGTTACACATTTTGATCTGGGCAAGTATCCCTTTATCAAACCGGGTGTATTGGGCTGCTTTATCAAAGTTTAAATTTACCTGTTCATAAAATTTATAGGTAGACATATTCCAAATTCTCCTTTCTTGTTATTAGGCGTGCTTGATGGTCGCAATTATATTACATATAAACAAGCCAAAAGCCTTAGTACTTAGTCAGATAACGGCAGGGAAATATGCAAGTGATCGGCTGTGCCGGTATGCCTTAACGTTTCGAAACCAAGCAGGTAAAATGATGCTTGAAGAACCCGGTTCCTGACCTCACTTTTTCCGATCGTTCGGATGTCGATGGCATGTACATACCCATTTTTTTGCGGATAATGCATAGATCGTTCAAGCGGGGTGAGTCCCATGGAAAGGTAATCCTTCGGGCTTCGTTTGATGTCCGTGATCAGAAAATCTTCATCCGCCAGAGAAATGGTTGCGGAGGTAACCCTCAAAATAGGATTTAACGAACGGTAATAAGTCCTTACAGTTTCGGTCTTGGAATGAACCGAGGAAAGATACACGGAACCATACATACAGAAAGACAAGACCAGGGTTGATATCCCGATCATCCCATACTTGAGGAGTAGTCGTTTATCGCGGAATTTTCTGAAGATGAAAAGCAAGTAAAATAGCAGCAAAATAACGGTAAGGCTCATACCTGATATAAGGGAAGGCCACGCAGAGAACTGATGGGATAGGTGCAGATACACGGACGAACGGATCAATAAAATGAAAGGTAACAGCAGCAGAAGCAGAGAAATACCCGTCAATAATAGAACTCGTATCCATAAAGGTCTTGTTGGAACCTTTTCAGGTACGGTTGAGGTATCTAAGTTGAGTAACCAGTCAATGTCTTTTTGGGTGATTTTCTCCATACCTCCTTAAACGGAAAAAGTGGAGTCGGGTTACGCTCCGCGATAGGATCGCCGAAGGAGAAAAGGAAAACTTTGCATCAGGATAAGCAGGATCAACACGATGGGGATAATGTGAAAGGAATTGTCCTGAATGGCAGCCGATAAATTGAAAAGATTTATAACAAATAGTAACCCGGAAGTGAATAGAGAAAATCCATAAGCCCAAATGGCCCTTGACCATAGCGAGACTCCTGAAAATAAGCTGAGTACCATAGCTAAAATATGGACAAACAGCGTTATGACGGGAAGCTGACCGTCCTGAGGGATAAAGAGCGTTTGGGACAGGTCGGGTTGCACAAACAGATCTAAAATATGGTAGCCTTCATACAAGCCTGTCAACAGAAAAAAGATCTGCAGAAAGAGATGAATTCTTCGGTGTTTAAGGGTCATGGAGAAACAAATATTAGGTTTGGGATGCCTACCATGCATATCCCACAAACCTGCATTTGTTCCTGTCTAAAAGTGAAAAAAGAACTCAGATCGCTTCCGTGTCTGTAAAAATCGGATCGTCCTGCCGGAAGGTATTTACAATGAACAACAGGGCAAAAGCCCCCACTGCAGCATAAATGGCTGCGCCCGCAAGATCAAACATATAAACGATCGCCGTGCCGGCCAGTGCGCCGACCACTCCAAAAGTCAGGCTGGGAAACATAGTAACGCCCCGGTCTTTGGCAATAATGCGGCTCAGCCATCCAATGATCAATCCTATTGTGGTGTAAGCTAAAATATTCATGAGCGTCATAACGAACCTGTGTTTTGTTAATATGTATTAAAATAATGGGCTATAAGGCGTTTGCGTTCCGGTACAGTCCGCAACTTTCATTTTTTTAACATAGATTCGAAGCCTGTAATCCCTAAACCCGAAATAGAATCTTATGAAAAAACTGTTCACTCTAATGCTTGCCGGCGGTTTGTTTGCGGCCGGTTGCTCATCTACTGATAATGAGAAAGAGATCTTTGATAAAGCCATGGATATCCATGAACGCGTTATCACGCTGGATACCCACGTCGATATCAACGTCAATAACTTCACGGAAGAAACGAATTACACACAGCGACTGGATACTCAGGTGGATCTGGTTAAGATGGAAGAAGGCGGCCTGGATGTGGCCTGGCTGATCGTTTACACCGGTCAGGATGAACTGACTGAAGAAGGTTATGCAGCTGCCTATGAAAATGCGATCAGTAAATTTGATGCCATTCATCGTTTGACCGAAGAGATCGCTCCGGATCAGATCGAGCTGGCTACCACTTCAGAAGATGTTAGACGTATTGTGGCCTCAGGAAAGAAAGTAGCCATGATCGGGGTAGAAAATGCCTATCCGGTTGGCGAGGATCTTTCCCGTATTGAAGAATTCTATAACCGCGGAGCCCGCTATATGTCGCTGTCTCACAACGGACACAGTCAGTTTGTGGATTCCAACACCGGTGAAGGTGATGGCGAATGGCTGCACGATGGTGTAAGCGAATTAGGTAAGGAAGCTATTAAAGAGATGAATCGGCTTGGTATCATGATCGATCTTTCCCATCCATCCAAGAAAGCAAACCTGGAAACGATGGAATTATCAGTTGCGCCGGTCATTGCTTCCCACTCATCTGCTCGGGCCGTTTATGACCACAGCCGGAATCTCAGCGATGAAGAATTGCTGATGCTCAAGGAAAATGGTGGTGTGGTTCAAACCGTAGCTTTTCGTGGTTATGTGGATGGCGACAAACATGCGGCCTGGCAGGAAGCTTCGCGCGCAATACTGGAAGAAGAAGCTGACAAACTCGGATTTGAACTGGTTAGCTGGGGTGATATTCGCGAAATGACAGAGGAAGAGCGTGAAGAATACATGGAGATGTATCGCACCGCTCAGGATAACGCCGAACCAAGAATTGAATCAGAAGTTAATGTGAATACACCCCCGGTTAGTGTAGCTGATTTTGTGGATCATATCGATTATATGGTAGAGTTGATCGGCATTGAGCATGTAGGAATCAGCTCAGACTTTGACGGCGGTGGCGGTGTTTACAACTGGATGGATGCCTCTGAGACTTTCAATGTAACGCATGAACTGGTAAAACGCGGTTACACTGAAGAAGAGATCGAAATGCTTTGGAGTGGCAACCTGCTAAGGGTTCTGGATGAAGTGCAGGCTGTAGCCGACGGAATGTGATCCGTTCGTTGTTAACACGCAGGGTATTTCTAAAAAGTCAGATTAAATAACTTGATTTGCCCTGCGTAAGAAGTAAGGATACCAACGTTCTAGTGCCGGCGCTCAGCGTCGGCATTTTTTATGCCTTCTATTTGAGATAAGGCCTCATTTCTTATTATTAACTACTGATCGTGCTTTTTCACAATCTCATATCCATGCCTGCTCGTAAACTTGCTTTAACTTGGCAAGAATTATTAAGTCTCGGAACAAAATAAATTAGCTGATGTTAAGATAATGCTAAGAAAAGTTAGAATAGGCTTATAAATTTTAAGCCCTCGCCTAACTTTCTTAACTTTAGTACCTAATTACATCAAGACTAATATAAATCAAGAAAGAGTGATT
>JAASTO010000042.1 GCA_021767245.1 Balneolaceae bacterium | reverse complement strand
GAGTTGCCTTTCGACTTACTCATTTTTTCGCCATTCTCATCTAGAACCAATCCGTTGGAAACGACATTTTTGTAGGCTTCCTCATTGAACAACATGGTGCCCAAAGCATGCAGGGTATAGAACCAACCTCGGGTTTGATCTACGCCTTCAGCAATAAAATCTGCAGGATAGTTCACCTGAAAATCGTGGTCATTATCAAACGGATAATGCCATTGGGCAAACGGCATGGCACCGGAATCGAACCAAACATCCAGCAGATCAGGGATCCTGCGCATGGTTCCACCATCCGGGGCTTCCCAGGTAATATCATCAATGTAAGGACGGTGCAGGTCGATGTCCGCATCTTCATCCAGGCCGGCCTTTTCTTTCAGCTTAGCAATACTTCCAATACACTCAATATATTCCGGATCCTTATCACTCACCCAGATCGGGATCGGGGTTCCCCAATATCTTTGACGGGAAACTGCCCAGTCCACATTGTTTTCCAGCCAGGTTCCAAATCGACCGGTTCCTGTACTTTCAGGCTTCCAGTTGATCTTTTTATTGAGTTCCACCATGCGGTCTTTCACCTTGGTGGTTTCAATGAACCAGGATTCAACCGGGTACGACATCAACGGCGTGCCTTTTCTCCAATCAAATGGATAGTTGTGAACCATGGTTTCGTGCTTGTACATCAAACCCTTTTCCTTAATGGCTCGTGCAATATCTTTGTCGGCTTCCTTGAACCACTGACCTTTAAATTCAGGAGCCAGCTCAGTAAACTTACCATCCCGGTCAATAGGGTTGAACATCGGGATATTTGCTTTCTGACAACTATCGTAGTCATCGGCACCAAAAGCAGGGGCCGTATGTACTACACCGGTACCATCTTCGGTGGTCACATAATCAGCGGGAATTACCCTCCAGGCTTCATGTTTCTCATACTCATCAAATGCAAAATCAAAGACCGGCTGATAGGTCTTGCCGATCAAAGCTGTTCCCTTGAATTCATCCTGAATGATGTAATCCTCACCAAGAACTTCTTCCACACAATCCTTGGCCATAATGTAGGTCTCATCAAAATGCCCCACTTTCACATAATCCAGATTAGGATTAACGGCCAGGGCCATGTTTGAAACAATGGTCCATGGAGTGGTTGTCCAGGCCAGGTAGTAAACATCATCGGCTTCATCAGATCTGAACTTCACATAAATGGAAGGATCCTGAGTTTCCTTATAGCCAAGGCTTACCTCATGCGAGGATAATACCGTACCGCTACCCGGTGAATACCACTGTATCTTATATCCTTTATATACGAGTCCTTTTTTGTACAATTTGTTGAATGCCCACCAAACTGACTCTATATAATTATTTTCAAAAGTCACGTAAGGGTCATCCTGATCTACCCAATACCCCATTCTTGAGGTCAGGTCATCCCAAAGATCTTTATACTTCAGTACACTTTTGCGGCACTCAGCATTGTATTTATCAATTCCGTATTCCTCAACCTGAGCTCTTCCCTCAAGTCCCAATGCTTTTTCAACTTCGATCTCTACCGGAAGTCCGTGTGTATCCCATCCGGCTTTACGTTCTACACGAAACCCTTTGAGGGTTTTATATCGGCAGAACATGTCTTTGACCGTTCTTGCCATAACGTGGTGGATACCCGGTTTTCCATTCGCAGTGGGTGGACCTTCATAAAAGGTAAAAGGTATACCATCCTCACGGGTCTTCACACTTTTGTTAAAGATCTTGTGTTCCTTCCACCAATTCAGAATTTCAACTTCTGATTTAGGGAAGCTTAATTGTTTAACTTCTTTGAATTTTTTTGCCATAAAAAACTTTATTCAGGCGAATCATTTTAAGCCTCAAATATACAAAATATGATTGAAAAGCTTGTAGTTACTTCCATGAAAAAAATCCTTAACCCATCTTAAAGCATATTTCCTTATTAAATATGACTGCTAATTTTATAACCCTTAACTTTTGAGCACTATTCAAAGACAACCCAATTTTTATAAATAATGAGACCTATCACCCAAGAAGATCCCTATAAACTTGTGTTCGTTTGCCTGGGCAATATCTGCAGAAGCCCGACCGCTGAGGGCATATTTATACATAAAGTAAAAGAGAAAGGCTACGAAAATTATTTCTATATCGACTCAGCTGGAACGGCAGCCTATCATGTAGGGGAATCTGCGAATAGTAAAAGTCAGGCTACGGCTAATAAATATGGCATTCACCTGCCTTCAAAAGCCCGTAAGTTTGAATACGCTGACCTTGAAGAATTTGACCTCATTCTAGCCATGGATTCCGATAACTACCGGAATATTCTGGACCTCGATACTAAAGGCCAATATGAGCATAAGGTTAAAATGATGAGAGAATTCGATCCCCACCCGGATATGAAAGATGTACCTGATCCCTATTATGGTGGCATGGACGGATTTGAAAATGTGTTTAAGGTATTGGAAAGAAGTTCAGAGCAACTGTTAAATGAACTCATTGAATACATTGAGGATTGAGCTGTGTTACCTGAATCCATTGCTAAAGACGTTCGGGATTTTTTTAATTCGGATATCCTTGATTTCACGAGGGTTCATGGGGGAGACATCAACCAGGGCGGAAAATTCAAGTTAGACAATGGAGGCACCTATTTCATAAAATGGAACCTTTCAGCCGATCCCACCATGTTCACTAAAGAAGCAAAAGGATTGAAGCTGCTTTCTGAAGCCAACACAGATCTTCGCATACCTGAAGTTTTAACAACAAATGAACAATTCCTGATTCTTGAATGGATAGAACAAGGCTCCAAAAACGACCACTCTGATTTTGATTTTGGCAGGCAATTAGCCCTTTTACATAAACACACGACCGAGCTCTTTGGGCTTGATCATGATAACTTTATCGGCCGGTTGCCTCAATCCAATTCAGAGCATTCTAACTGGGCAGATTTCTTCGCCATTGAACGCATAGAGCCACAGATCCAAATGGCTGTTGAAAATGGCAAAATCGACCGATCACTTTTTAAAGCGGTTCAAAAACTGTATGCCAAACTGGGACACATTTTCCCCACCGAAAAACCAGCCCTATTACATGGAGATCTCTGGAGTGGAAACTACTTGTTTGACAAGAATGGCAACGCCTCGATCTATGATCCCGCAGTTTATTTCGGTCACCGGGAAATGGATCTAAGCATGACGCGTTTATTTGGTGGATTTTCAGCTGACTTTTATACGGGTTATAGCGACGAATATCCTCTGTCAGATGGATTCGAAGACCGAATTAAACTTTGTAATCTTTATCCCGTCCTTGTTCATGCCAATTTGTTTGGGGGGAGTTATGCCCGTCAGGCAGAACAAATAATCCGACATTATGCCTAAATTCCCATATAAACGAATTATTTCATTGGTTCCGAGTTTAACAGAATTACTCATCAACCTGGGACTTGAAGATCAGCTGATCGGCAGAACTCGGTTTTGCATTCACCCCAAAAAATCAGTTAAAAATATTGAGATCTTTGGGGGCACCAAGAATCCGAATATTGAAAAGATCATTGGGTTTGAACCGGATCTCATTGTTGCAAATAAGGAGGAGAACCGAAAAGAGGATATTTCAGCCCTTGAAAAACATGCTGATATATTACTTACTGAGATAAACACCGTAGAGGATACCTTGTTTGAGATCGATCGGATCGGGCTCAAAACAGGTACGACAAAACAGGCTGAAAAGCTCATAACGAGGATCAACCGGGTACTTCAACAAAAGCCTGAAACGAAGGCCATCCAAACCGCTTACTTTATCTGGAAGGACCCTTGGATGACAGTGGGTAGCGATACTTACATCCACGATGTGATGAAAAAATATGGCCTGATCAATATCTATGGCGATCAATTAAGATATCCCACCACAACTCTTGAGGAGCTCTCTAACCTTTCCCCGGAGCTAATCCTCTTAAGCAGCGAGCCGTATCCTTTCAAAGAAGAGCACATCAATGAAATCAAAACACACTACCCAAACTCCAGAATAGAATTGGTCAATGGAGAATGGTTTAGCTGGTATGGCTCGAGGATGGTCTCATCCTTTGAGTCTCTTAACGCATGGAGAGCTGATCTCTAACTCCGGTCAATTCTATTTTAATCTTTTTCTTATACCTGTTACTAAACAACTTATCCAAATATTGGAAAAACATTTTCCATCCCTTCGTTGCTTTTATTAAAAAACTCTAATATATTAACATTAGAAAATTTTAATACTAAAGGCTTGTTATGGGACCATTCAAAAAAGTCATGATTGTTGAGGACGACCCGCTTCTATCTGTTGTGGAACAGAAGATGGTGGAACGTCTTGGGTATGATGTGATCGGCAAAGCAGTAAGCGGTGAAGAAGCCCTCGAGAAGATTCAGGACCTGAATCCTGAGATCCTGCTTATTGATGTTCAACTTGCCGGACAGCTAAACGGTATTCAAACCGTAAAAAAGATCCGTGAACGGTTTATGGATCTCCCGGTGATATTCTTATCCGGCGATCGTTCACCTTCGGTACTTAAAAATGCCCAAACCACAGAGTATGTGGACTTTCTCCTGAAACCGGTGACGGTTCAAGAGCTATCGATCCCGCTTAACAAAGCCTCTGAAATGGTTTCTGTAGCCCAAAACGCTGCATAAAGAACTTTATTAAATACCCATAACTCCCACAAAGTGGTTTGACCGCCGCTTTGTGATTATCAAAGCCCGCCTCCCACGGAAGCGGGCTTTTTTTTTAATCGTGAATCACAACCACTCTTCCCACTTGTCTGCCTTTCAGAATTCTCTCAACCTCATCTTTCAATCCTTCCAGGTGTACGGTAGTGATGAACCGGTTAGGAAGTTTGGACACATCGATCTTTGAGATGCTATCCCAGATCTTAAGTCGCATAGGCATTTTACAGATCGCAGAATCAATACCAAGCAAACTCACTCCTCTCAAGATGAACGGGTAAATATTGGTATTCAATTCATGGCCAAGAATGTTTCCGCAGCAGGCCACGGCTCCATCATGATTGGTTTGGCGTATCACCGCATCCAGCATTTCGCCCCCAACAGTTTCTATAGCTCCGTTCCACTTTCTGCTCAGCATTAAACTGTTACCTACATTGGTCACCTGCTCCCGGTTGATCACCTCTCTGGCCCCCAGCAATTTCAGAAACGACTCCTCATTCATTTTGCCGGTGGCAGCTACTACATCATAGCCCAGTTCTGCCAGGAAAAACACCGCCAGTGACCCAACTCCACCGGTCGCACCGGTCACCAAAACCCTGCCTTCTTCCGGATCGATCTGTTCACGCTGAAGTCGTTTCACGCCATACATGGCGGTAAATCCTGCCGTACCGAAGAACATAGATGTTTCAAGCGTAAGGCCCTCCGGCAGTTTCACCACCCAGTCTGCAGGTACTGAGATGTATTCTCCAAATCCGCCTGAGGTATTGGAACCAAGATCACGTCCCGTTACGATCACCTCATCTCCCTCATCAAACTTATCTGATCTATCTTCCTGAACGATGCCCGAGGCATCAATGCCCGGAATGTGTGGATAGGTTCGAGTAACCCCTTTGTTCCCCGACGCAGACAAGGCGTCCTTATAATTTAACGAGGAATACCTTACCCGGATCAATACCTCATTCTTTGGCAGGAATGAGTATGGGACCTGCCGAACCTCAGAATTAAAACTTCCTTCCTCTGTTTCCTCTACATAAAATGCTTTGAATGTCTTTGTACTCATATCAATTCAGGATCTTCTTTATCCATTTTAATTTTCCTTTGTATGGGGCATATCGAAAGGGGACATCCAGCCATGTTGGCTTGCGCATAATACTCTTGGTGTGCGAAAAGGTATCAAAACTTGATTTGCCATGATATTCGCCCATCCCACTGTTCCCTACCCCTCCAAACGGCAAGTGCCGATTGCCCAGGTGCGCCACCACATCGTTCACGGCTCCTCCTCCAAATGAACATTCCTTTAGAACAAGCCTTTCTGTAGTGGAATTTTCGGTGAATAGGTACAGTGCCAGTGGCTTTGGTTTAGAATTTACAAGATGAATGGCATCTGCTATACTGTTGAATTCCACGACCGGCAGAATGGGTCCAAAGATCTCCTCTTTCATCACCGGGCTTTCACTTTTCACGCTGCTAAGAATGGTTGGCTCCAGATAACATTCATCGGCATCAAACCGTCCACCTGAATACACCTCGCCATCTTCCAGATAAGAACACAGCCTTTTAAAATGATCACCATTGATGATCCTTGCATAATCCGGGCTCAGCTTCGGGTTCACGCCGTAAAAACCCTTTACAGCGTTCTTAAGCTCCTGCAAGAACTCATCTTTCACACTGCTGTGAACTAACACATAATCGGGAGCCACACACGTTTGTCCCGCGTTTAAAAACTTACCCCAGGCAATACGTTTTGCGGCTGTTTTGATCTTTGCTGTACCGTCAACAATACAGGGACTTTTCCCACCCAATTCAAGAGTAACAGGAGTCAGATGTTTGGAAGCGGCTTCCATCACGATCTTCCCAACCCGGGTGCTACCGGTAAAGAAGATATAATCGAAATCCTGATCCAGCAGATCCTTATTGACTTCCACGGCTCCTTCAACCACCGTGACAAATTCTTCCTTGAACCAGGCATCAATGATCTTTTTTAGAACTGAGGAGGTATTCGGGGATAATTCTGAGGGCTTGATAATTACGGTATTTCCAGCCGCTATGGCTCCTACCATGGGCAGCAAAGCCAACTGAATGGGGTAGTTCCAGGGAGCAATGATCAGTACGGCTCCATAGGGCTCAGCCACCGTATAGTTTGAGGATGGGAAATTGATCAGTGTACCGGACACCCGTTTGGGTTTTATCCAATTTCTTAATTTTCGAATAGTGTAGGAGATCTCATCATGAAGGATGCCAAGTTCAGTGGCGTAGGTTTCCATCTCCGGCTTCTTAAAATCTTTGTATACCGCAGAGGCCAATTCTTCTTCATGCTCAGCCAAGATCTTTTTTAAAGTCTCAAGCTGATGAATCCTGAACGAGAGTGGCTTTGTAGCGCCGGACCTGAAGTAAGTTCTATGCTTTTCAAGTAATTCCTTTGCACTCATATCTGATCTGATCCTCTGCCCTTAAATGTATCCATAGAACGATAAACCCCAATCAACGTTCCGGCTACAAAATTGTAGACTTTTGCCGGTAAGATCCCCCTTATGAACGGAGTCATTTTTACCATGAATGGCTCCCTGAGTCTGTCTTTATCCTTTTCAACAGCACTCAGGATCTTATCGGTGATCTTATCCGGATCCAGTAGCGGCATTAAGAAAGGGGCTGTTACTCCTTCAAACATTCCGGTATTGATATAGCTGGGCATCACCGTCAATACCTTAACTGGATACCCGTTCTTTTCCATCTCAAGATTGAGGGATTCTGACCAACCGACCGCGGCCCACTTACTGCCCGCGTAAACGGTCATACCGGGATTGGGGGTTAGCCCTGCCGCTGATGCAATGTTAATGATATGCCCGAATCCGTTTTCTAGCATTACCGGCAAAAAAGCTTTTGCCATGTACATCAACCCCAGGCTATTTACATCCATCGTTTTTTTAATGCTTTCCATTGAGTGCTCGGTAAATTCTTTTCCCGCTACAATTCCGGCATTATTGAAGAGCATATCAACCCTGCCATGTTCCTTTAGGGTTTTTTCAGCTGCTTTTAGAACGCCGGTATGATCACTGACATCGATCAACTCGGTAAAAACTTTATATCCCCTGGATATAAGCTGATCAGACACTGCATCCATAGCCTCTTTATTCACATCCCAAATAATTAATTTCTCAGCACCTCGGCTAAGCGCTTTTTGCCCCATCATCAACCCAATCCCACTGGCACCGCCAGTTATTAAAACTATTTTATTTTCAAAAGAAGACATATAAAAAACTTATATTTAGGATTGGAAAATAAACAATTTCTGAACGCGAATTTTTCGGTTACATAAGGTGTTCAGGGTAATCAAAAATCAGGCAATAAGTCCACAAATTATACAAATGAAAAAAATATTAACACTATTCACCCTCGCAATTCTGGCAGTATCCTGTCAGCAAGCTCCCAAACAAGCAACCCTTGAATGGGAAGAGGCAGCTTCACTGCCTATTGAAATTTCCAACAATGCGATCGCTTCTGCTACAGTTGATGGCGTTCCATATATCTACACATTTTCCGGATTGGAAAAAGGTAAAACATACAGCGATGTGAGTGATTTCGCAGCACGCTATAATGCCAATGAAAATATTTGGGAAGAGATACCCGGCGTACCTGACAAAATCGGAAGACTTGGAAGTACAGCCGAAACCGTAAATGGAAATATTTACATTTTTGGTGGTTATACAGTTGATGAAGACAGTGCTGAAGCTTCTACCTCCGAAGTTTTTAAGTACAATCCGGTGGCAAATACATACGAACGGGTAGCTGATATGCTGCTCCCGGTTGAAGATGCTGTGTCACTGGTTTATCAGGATCGTTACATTTACCTCGTAAGTGGATGGAACTACACCAACAACGTATCCAATGTGCAGGTATATGACACTGAAACAAATTCCTGGGAGCATGCCACTCCTTATCCGGGCCCTCCCGTATTTGGCCACGCCGGTGGTATAGTAGGCAACACTATGGTACTATCTGATGGCGTTCAGGCAATAGTGGATGATGGAGAGCGATTATTTAAAATGTCACCGGGTAGCATTAAAGGTGAGATCGATGCGGAAGACCATACAACCATAAACTGGTCACGCATCCCAACGCATCCCGGAGAAGCCCGCTATCGCATGGCAGCTATGGGTGTAAGCTCTCCCGTTGAAATGATCATATTTGTAGGAGGAACATCCAATCCATACAACTACAACGGAATTGGATACAATTTACGTCCTGCCAACCCACAAACCGAAGTGTTCGGATATCGACTTGATACTCAGGAATGGGTCGTCTTGGGAGCGCAGCCAACACCAACTATGGATCACCGGGGTATGGGTAAAGCCAATGGTGAATACTACATCATAGGTGGTATGACCGAAGGTCAGTCTGTAACCGATAAGGTTCAGAAATTTTCCATTGAACTTTCTTCTGCTAATTGATCATTCCCCATCTTAGAAATTCACACTGAATTTAAGCGAAAGACCTACCCGTCTTTCGCTTTTTTTATTTTGTACATTATCTTCACAAAGTTATCAAGAACTCAAACTTACTTACACCCCATGAAATCTAAACCTCTATTTGTCATTTTGATCACTTTATTGGCTTTTGGCTGTTCAAGCGCCCCTGAACAAAAAGCAGCCAATTCCATTAACAAAGATTCTTTGTTAAGACATATTGAAACACTGTCTTCAGACGAATTTTTAGGCCGCTCTACCGGAACTGAGGGGGAAGAGATGACCGTAGAGTACCTGGTCAATGAGTTTGAAAAAATGGGCGCCACACCGGGAGCCGAAAACGGGAGCTTTGTACAGGAATTCCCGCTTCTGGGTCAGCAGACCTCAAATGTTCAAATGTCCGTTTCTACCAATGGAAGAACTCCGTTCAGCGTGGAATATTTTAATGAATTCATGGCCTGGCCGGCAAATCAGTCTGAGGAAATTAATGTGCAAAATGCAGAGCTGGTTTTTGTAGGATACGGAATACAGGCCCCTGAAGAAAACTGGGACGATTTTAAAGGAGTGGATGTAGAAGGCAAGATCATTGTCGTGAAAAATAATGATCCTGAGCATGATCCCGAGCTCTTTGGCGGGGAGACCCGCCTCTACTACGGCCGTTACGATTACAAGTACGAAAAAGCCAAAGAGCTGGGAGCATTGGGTGCGATCATCATTCATACCGACGAAACAGCCGGTTACGGATGGAATGTGGTTTCCAACGGCTGGAGCCGTGAGCGATTTTATTTAAAGGGTGAGGAAAATGCCTCTTCATCACCTACCAAATTCAACGGCTGGATGACTTATCAAGCTTCGCAGTTATTATTTGAAGAAGCCGGACTGAATCTCAATGAACTGATGGAAGCTGCCAACAGCACAGATTTCGAACCGGTTCCGCTGAATGGTGTTCGAATGAATGTAAGTATGGAAGCTGATTACCGCGAGATCATGGGTAAGAATGTGATCGCAGAGATCAAGGGAAGTGATGAAGAGCTGAATGATGAGTACCTGGTACTGACAGCACACCACGATCATCTTGGTATCACCGCACCGATCGAGGCAGATTCTATTAACAACGGGGCTTCTGACAATGCAGCCGGAGTGAGCGCCCTGCTCGAAATGATGGAAGCTTACAAATCCATTCAAACCGAGATCAAACGAAGTGTACTGGCTCTCGTAGTCGGAGCTGAAGAAGTGGGACTCTTAGGTTCTCAATACTGGGCCGAAAACCCTACCGTTGAACCCGGAAAAGTGACTGCCAATATCAATCTTGATGGTATGAATGTATATGGCCAAACCAAGGATGTAGTTATTGTAGGGCATGGCCGCTCTTCATTCAGTGACCTGCTGGTTGAAGAGGCTCAGAAACAGGGACGAACCGTGAAACCGGATCAGCACCCTGACCGTGGATATTTTTACCGTTCCGATCATTTTAACCTGGCTAAAGTCGGGATTCCCGCCATCTTCCCAAACCCGGGGCGTGAGTTTATCGGCAAACCGGAGAACTACCTTGCTACGGTTGACAGCCTGTCGGATGCCAACTACCACACCGTTAATGATGAAATCAACGAATATTGGGACTTAGCCGGTGCAGAAATTGACACACGCCTGTTCTTCCTTACGGGGTTTAGAGCACTGAATGCCGAAGGTCTGCAGACCTGGAGGTCAGGTGATGAATTTGAAGCCACCAGACTGCGAATGCTTGAACGTATTGAGTGACCAATGGCAATTACAGTGTAGTTTGCTATATTTTAAACACCTGTGAAGGTACAGGTTAATACTATACTTAGCAGCCACCTTTAAATACCATCACGTTATTGTCTCTGATATGCTAACACATTCTTACTGGAAGTGGAATATTCAGGAAGACCATTTTGTACTTGGTTCATCATTTTGGGAAAGCCTTTCAGAAAGGTATCCTGAGCATTTTCCCAATGCAGATAAAGCCAAAAGTCTGTTTACCAACACGGATCTGGATCGGGTCAAGGAACTCCTGCATAAGGCTTTGCATAGGTCGGATACTCCCGTTTTTTCTGCATCTTCCAATCATCAGCTGACTGATCCGGTTCGCAGCTTTTCCCTTCACTGGACCGGCGAAGTATTTGGTTCATCATCAGCGTCAGAATACTATGCCATTGGTGAGGTTAGGTCATTATCCCGGGGCAAAGAGTCATCCCTGCAGATGCCTAATAATCCTGAGTTCTATCAACAATTGATGGACAGCCTGCCGGACAGTGTGTTCTTTAAAGACCTGGAAAGTCGGTTCATTGCCATAAATAAAGCCTGTGCCGATAAGTTTGGTCTCGATGACCCCTCTGAGGCCATTGGTAAAACAGATTTCGATTTCTTTAATCTGTCCCATGCACAGCAAGCTTTTGAAGATGAGCAGGCGATCATAAAAACAGGCAAACCCATTATTCATAAAACGGAGAAGGAGGTTTATCTGAATGAAGATATGCGAACCACATGGACCTCAACCAGTAAGCTTCCTTTGTATAACAGTGACGGTATCATCATCGGTACCTATGGGGTTTCAACCGACATAACCGACCAAAAACGAGCTCAAAAACAAAATGAACGGCTGAGAAATCAGCTTGTTGCAGTTTTCGACACCGATCCAAATATGCTTTTTGTTAAAGACGTAAAGGGTAAATATGTGATCGTCAATAAGGCAAAAGCGGATTTTCATAACCTTCCGAAAACTGAGATCATAGGAAAAACTGATTTTGACCTGCCGGATGTAAGTGAAGAAGTCGCTGAATCGTTTCTTAAAACAGACCGTTACGTCATTGATCAAAAAGAGTCAGTTTTCATACCTGAAGATTCTGAGGTCGATGAATTTGGGAATACAACCTGGAATCAAACTATCAAGGTTCCGTTTCAACTTGCTGAAACCGGCAAAATGGCGGCTTTATCTATTGTCATGGATATCACAGAACAGAAGGAGCGAGAACTTGAGCTCAATAAAACTCTCGATATCATCAGTCAACAGAATCAGCGGTTGACGAACTTTACCCATATTGTATCACACAATCTCAGAAATCATGCTGGCAGTATTTCCATGATCCTTGAGCTCATTTCTCTCGATGATTCTGAAGAGGAAAGAGCCAACAACCTGAAGCAGCTTAAAGTTGCATCCGACCGGCTTAACGAAACCATTCAGGATCTGAACGAGATCATTGATCAGCAGTACAAAGATCAAAAAGTAGAACGGGGAGTGAATCTCAAAGAGTTTACTGAAAAAGTCCTGCAGGTTCTTACTACCGAAATTTACGCTAATGAGGCTACCTTTAATATTGATATTCCCGATGACCTTAACTTTGATTACAATCCGGCCTACCTGGAAAGCATTCTTCATAATCTGTTCTCCAACGCCATAAAATACCGGCACCCTGACCGAGTACCTCAGGTTAAGGTCAAAGCCCATCGAAAAGATGAACATATCCATCTCATCGTAAAGGATAACGGCCTGGGAATCGACCTGGATAAACATGGCAAACAACTCTTTGGCATGTACAAAACCTTTCACGAAAATGACAACGCGAAAGGCATCGGTCTTTACATCACCAAAAATCAGATTGAAAGTATGGGTGGCGAGATCGAAGTGGAAAGCACTCCGGGTGAAGGAACGACCTTTAACATTCGCCTCAATTAACCCTATCCGTTATAAAATTCTTCCTCAAAGATTACTCCATCAAGTTCAGTATTCATAATTAATTGCAGCTGAAGGTTACTGCTTTATTGAACTTCACTGCGGTAAAATGAGTTATAAATACTGAACCCAAAACAATAAATGCAATGAACAACGTAACGTGGAAAAGTTTTGAACTTGACCCTAATGCCCCCACAGAACCCAAAGCCGATATCTATGACACTCTTGCCATCAAATATGACCTATCAGGAGCCCAACCGGTAGATGTTTTTGTTAACGCCCTTACAAAAATTGAACAAGAGTCATAAATACTTTTAACAACATTTAAGCCCCCTTTTTTGGGTTTAATGACATTTTAAAATAGATTTTCAACTTAACCTCAACAACCAACTGACACATTATGCGAAATCTTATTTTTGCGTTATTGATCACATCTCTTTTTGCCGCCTGCAGTTCGCAGGGCAGTAACGAGAGTTATTTTGTTACTAAACTGGGCGATGACACCCTTGCTGTTGAACAATTCCTGAAGACAGAATCAGGCATGGCCGCAACAGTCATTCTGCGAAGCCCCGAAATCCGGTTTTCAAAATATTCCCTTGAACTGGATGAAACCGGTGGGATCTCCCAAATGCAGCGAACCGACTACCCTCCGGCCGTTGGGTTTTCAGGAGAAGGTGCACTTTCTCAATCTATAGTCAGGCAAGGCGACAGCCTAAGTGTTGAAATATTTGGTGAGAATGAAACCCGTTCTTACATGGCCCCATACGAAGAAGGGGTACTGCCGTTCATAGATATGGTTCACTGGCCATTTGAGCTCGCTTTTAATTCAGCCGTGGCTGCCGGTCAGGATACCGTGAATCAGCCGTTACTCAGTGGCAACAGAATTTCCAATTTCATTATCGCTGATATTGAAGGGGATTCCATGACTATCCGGCACCCGTTCCGTGGAGTCATGGGAGTGAATGTGGATACTGAAGGAAACATTCAGCACCTGGATGCAGCCCTTACTACGCGTAAGCTTAAGGTGAACCGGGTGGATGCGGTAGACATGAACGCATTAGCAAATCGGTATGCTCAAAATCCGATCGGTGAATTATCCGGTGCTGTAAGTGCGGAATATACCATTGGTGATGTCAATTTCCGTGTGGACTATGGCTCTCCTAAAAAACGAGGCCGTGAATTATTCGGTGGCATTGTTCCCTATGGTGAGATCTGGAGAACCGGAGCTAACCGTGCTACACATTTTTATACTTCTGAAGATATTCAGATCGGTGATCTCGACATCCCTGCCGGTGAATACACGATCTTTACCATACCGGAAGAAGATGGAGGCACGATGATCATCAACAGTGAAACCGGGCAAAATGGAAACTCCTATGATGAAGAACAGGACTTTGGCAGGGTACCGATGCAGGTTGAACAAACTGATCAGATGACGGAAGCCTTCACGATAACTGTTGAAGAAACAGATAAAGGAGGAAGGTTGAACCTGATCTGGGGCAATACCGTCTACTATGTTGATTTCAGCATAAACTGATCTACACAATAAATTAAATTAGATACATAAAAGGCGCTTTTCAGCGCCTTTTTTATTTTCGGTTCATGAATTTTTCAACCCTATAGATGTGTTGTTCATCAACCCACAGATCAGAGAACGGCTTTATTTCTGCTCTTAATGATTCCTCCCTGTGTGCATAAAGGCGTCTTGAGCCTTCTTTTAAAACCCGTATGAAATCTCTGTCGTTTTTGGTGAGTCTCTCTACCCATTCCAGAGTCTCTTTTTCAAGTGTTTTTCCACCTAAGATATTTTCGATCAAACCGTGAGCTAATACTGTTTCTGCATCAGTGACCACAGATTTTCCCAGCCACTCAAGTGCTTTTGCACGACCCACCTTTTCAACAAGCCTAGTAAGTCCGCCCCATCCGGGTACAAGATAAAATCGTCCCTGAGTGAATCCGAATCTTGCCTCAGGTACTGATATCCGGAAATCAAAAGCCAACATTAACTCTATGCCCCCACCATAGGCATCACCATTAACACAGGCCACGGTCCAGCAGGGAAGCTGCTCGATCCTGAACAACAAATTCTGCATGCGCCGGGATTTGGCAACTGCTTCCTCTTTTGATTTTATAGAATGGAATTTCTTTAGGTCACCCCCCGATACGA
The DNA here is from genome assembly GCA_021767245.1 of Balneolaceae bacterium. Classification (GTDB taxonomy): domain Bacteria; phylum Bacteroidota; class Rhodothermia; order Balneolales; family Balneolaceae; genus Gracilimonas. The sequence goes on along the minus strand of JAASTO010000042.1, from coordinate 892 downwards.
ATGATTCCGCTCCCTCTCCACTGAGGATAAAGACCCGGATCTCATTATTCTCTTCAAGCTCTCCGACCAAATCCTCAAGCTCATGCATCACATCAAAGTCGATTGCATTCCGGGCTTCCGGGCGGTTGATCTTAGCCCATAAAATATGTTCAGAGATGTGTGTTTTTTTCAGAACAGGCTCTTTCAATGATCTAAAGCTTGAAGGGTTGTTTGGAATTGTTCTCCAGCCAGTCCAGGTATTCCTCATTCCCTTCATCTTCAGTAATAGTGAGAGAGATCACGCAGGGCACTTCATAGCTGTGCATTTTCTTAATCAACCTTGTCACTTTTCGGACGCGGGAATAATGGGTTTTCACGATGAGGATACACTCGGCATCTTCCTGGATCTCACCTTCCCATTTATAGATGGAGTTCATTCCATCTATAATATTCACGCAGGCAGCCAAATTTTCCTCAACCAATGTACGGCCGATCTTTCGGGCTTCTTTCTTGTCGGATGTGGTAACGTAAAGCAGACGGAGATTTCTATACATAATGATCTAAAATTCCAACATTCGAATCCCAAATTCCACTTCTTTTTTCCCGAAAACACGAGCCACTCACATCTACTTTATTCACAATTAGTTTGAATTCAGAAAATGAAAGTCTTATCTTTGCAAGCTCTGAATTTTGCGAGAGTGGCGGAATTGGTAGACGCGCTAGATTTAGGATCTAGTATCTTAACCGATGTGGGGGTTCGAGTCCCCCCTCTCGTACATCCTTCCTAATTTTAATTGAAATCCTGTTCATTTACTGAATAAAATAAATAAAGCGGAGATCACGTGGATATTTCTGTAGAAGAGCTCACATCTGTCGATAAAGAAGTAACCCTGAAAGCAAAAAGAGAAGACCT
>JAASTO010000225.1 GCA_021767245.1 Balneolaceae bacterium | reverse complement strand
CCGCAAATTGCTTCGCGACTCCACCATAGGTCTTCGCCATTACCGTCGTAATCGCTGCCGTCAGTGTCGTTTTTCCGTGATCTACGTGGCCTATCGTGCCTACGTTTACGTGGGGCTTATTCCGTTGAAAGGTCTCTTTTGCCATGATTGTTTACTTTATACTTAGTGTTATTAATTTCTTTATGATTGTTTCTCAATGATTTCCTGAGCCAATGTCTCCGGAACTTCAATATAGTCGTGGAATTCCATAGAATACACGGCACGACCCTGAGTTAATGATCTTAGATCGGTTGAATACCCAAACATTTCTGAAAGAGGTACGTGTGCATTTACAACTGACCCTTCTTTGTTGGTATCCATTTTCTGCATGATACCACGTCTACTGTTCAGGTCACCGATAACATCTCCCATATACTCTTCAGGAGTAATGATCTCAACCTTCATAACCGGTTCAAGAATTTTTGGAGATGCTTTACGGGCTGCATTTCTGAAACCAAGCTTAGCACAAAGCTCGAAACTCAACTGATCGGAATCCACATCGTGGTAAGAACCATCGATCAAACGGAATCCAACATTTTCTACAGCATAGTTAGCTTGAATACCACTATTGGTAGCTTCCTGGAATCCTTTCATCACTGATGGAATGAATTCACGTGGAATATTACCACCAACGATTTCATTGATGAAGATAAATCCTTCTTCGCGAGTGATGCGGTCTTCGTTACCATCGTAATTCTCAAAATCCTCAATAGGACCCATTTCGAAAGTTATATCAGCGAATTTACCACGACCACCAGTTTGCTTCTTATATACTTCTCTGTGTTCAACTGTTTTAGAAATAGTTTCGCGGTAAGATACCTGAGGAGCACCAACATTCGCTTCAACTTTAAATTCACGTTTCAGACGATCAACAATGATCTCGAGGTGAAGCTCACCCATTCCGGCAATAGTAGTCTGCCCGGTTTCATGATCTGTCTTAACCTGGAAAGTAGGATCTTCCTCAGCTAATTTTTGCAGACCGGTTGACAGTTTTTCACCATCAGCTTTGGTCTTAGGCTCAACAGCCAGTTTAATTACCGGTTCAGGGAATGTGATCTGCTCAAGGATCACCGGATGATCAGGGTCACACAAGCTATCACCTGTATGAACTTCTTTAATACCGATGATCGCTGCAATATCACCTGCCTGAATGTAATCAAGATCTTTTTTCTCAATTGCGTGCATCTCAAGCAAACGACCTACTCTCTCACGGTTACCCGTTGAAGCATTGTAGATATAAGAACCTTTTTCAAGACGACCTGAGTAAACCCGAACAAATGTCAGCTTACCTACATAAGGGTCGGTCATGATCTTAAATGCAAGAGCAGAGAAAGGAGCATTTACATCCGGCGCCTTCTTAACTTCTTCTTCGGTTTCCGGATCGATGCCTTTAACCGGAGGAATGTCAAGCGGATTAGGCATGAAATCAAGCACTCTGTCAAGCAGAACCTGAACACCCTTGTTTTTCAGGGCAGTACCTAACATTACAGGCGTAATGTCTTTTGAAATAGTTGCTTCACGAAGGGCTGCAATGATCTCATCTTCAGTAATCTCCTCTTCCATGAGGTACTTTTCCATCAACGAATCATCATAATCAGCAAGTGATTCGATCATAATCTGACGGTACTCAGCTGCCTTATCTGCTAATTCAGCAGGAATTTCAACTACATCGTATTTAGCACCCAAAGACTCATCATCCCAGATAATTGCGTTCATATTGATCAGATCAACAACGCCTTCAAAATCTGCTTCAGCTCCGATAGGGATCTGAATTGGAATAGGGTTCGCATTTAATTTCTCATCAAGCTCGGTAACTACATTATAGAAATCAGCACCAACCTTATCCATTTTGTTCACAAATGCCATACATGGCACATTGTATTTATTCGCCTGACGCCAAACGGTCTCAGACTGAGGCTGTACTGCTCCTACAGAGTCAAGCACAAAAACAGCACCATCAAGTACACGCAATGAACGCTCTACCTCTACAGTAAAGTCAACGTGACCCGGGGTGTCAATAATATTAATACGGTGATCTTTCCAGATACAGTGAGTAGCAGCAGATGTAATAGTAATTCCACGTTCCTGCTCCTGCTCCATCCAGTCCATAGTAGATGCACCATCGTGCGTCTCACCCATACGGTGATTACGACCGGTATAATACAGAATTCGCTCCGTCACGGTAGTTTTACCGGCATCAATGTGAGCCATGATACCGATATTCCGCGTGCGCCGGATCTTATCTAAAATTTTTGGATCTGTTTTTGTTGCTTCAGACATAATACTTGTTCAAATAATATTCTTTAGAATCTAAAATGAGCAAAAGCTTTGTTAGCGTCTGCCATTCTGTGTGTTTCATCTTTCTTACGAACTGCACCACCTTCATTATTTGAAGCATCGATCAGTTCTCTGGACAGACGAATTGACATTGATTTATCGTTTCTTGAGCGAGCGGCCTTGATCAACCATCTCATTCCCAATGCCGTACCGCGCTCCTGACGAACCTCAACCGGCACCTGATAAGTTGCACCACCAACCCGTCTGGATTTTACTTCTACTACCGGAGTAGCATTTTGCAGTGCATTACGGAATACATCGATTCCTGTCTCACCAGTTTTTTCTTCTATTACTTCAAATGCCTGATATACAATTTTACGAGCAACATTCTTCTTGCCGTCTCGCATCAGGTTATTCACAAAGCGTGTTACCAGCTTATCCTCGAATATTGGATCCGCCTGTACATCTCGTTTGTCTGCTGTTTTTCTACGCATGCTCGATTAATCTTAAGTTCTTAATGTTACCCTTTTGGCTTCTTGGTGCCATACAAGCTACGGCTTTGAGTTCTTCCCTCAACACCGGCTGTATCAAGTGTTCCTCTAATAATATGGTATCTAACACCGGGTAAATCTTTTACTCTACCTCCGCGAATCAACACAATACTATGTTCTTGCAAGTTGTGTCCTTCCCCAGGTATATAAGCCGAAACTTCAATACCATTGGTTAAACGTACACGTGCTACCTTACGTAAAGCCGAGTTAGGCTTCTTAGGAGTTGTTGTGTATACGCGAGTACAAACACCACGCTTCTGCGGACAATTTTGCAGCGCAGGAGCTGTTGTCTTACTTACTTTACTTTTTCTACCTTTTCGTATGAGTTGTTGTATAGTTGGCACTGTTCAATTATTTGGTTATTGCCATCGAATCGAGAGCTTGCAAATATAGGCAACGTTCACGGACGAATGCAAAAAATTTATACGAATTATTTCTTCTTTCTCCGTATTGTCTTTGAATTCCTTATTTATGGACGTTTCTTTCTCATTATCACGGTATTTAATATTTATACCGATATATAACTATATATCAATTGAAATTAACTGATTTAGACAATTTAAGCACTAAGAGACTTGAATCCTTGCAGACTGAAGGGATCCATACGGTCTTCGATCTGCTTAATTTTTTCCCCCGCAAGTATCTTGACAGAAGTAATACCCAGCAGATCAATCATCTAAAAGGTGCCGGGGAAGAAGTTACGGTAGCCGGCAAGATCACAGGCATTAGCATGAATGGCTATGGAAAGAAGAAACGGCTTGAAGTTATCATCAGCGATGGGCATGGCTCATTAAAGGGAGTCTGGTTTCGCGGTGCCGGATATTTTAAACGGATCTTCAAAGAGGGAGAAACCGTAGCTTTCTTTGGGCAGGCTAAACGATATGGCAAGATGATATCCATTGCTCACCCTGAAGTGGATAAGATATCCAATGAAAGTGACCTCGAGGCTTTTTCCAGAATTGTACCGATCTATCCGGGCAGTAAAGCACTCAGTAAATCACGGATCACAAGCGGTTTGATCCAGAACTGGATGAGGCAGATCATGAACAAGGTTTCTATATCTGAATATTTACCGGTTAGCCTGCTTACAGAACAAAACTTCCCTGAGCGTTCCCAGGCTTACCGCATGATCCATTTTCCGGATTCACACAATGAGCATAAAATGGCACTGAATCGTTTTAAGTTTGAGGAATTGCTGCTTTTTGAGTTAAGCATGGAGAAAATCAATCATACAGTCAAAGAACGAGGACAGGGTCATATATTTGAAAATACCGGGCATTATACTAAAACCTATTTCAATGAACTTTTGCCGTTTGAACT
>JAASTO010000041.1 GCA_021767245.1 Balneolaceae bacterium | reverse complement strand
GTTTATTCGACCACATCATGATCTATGTGGTCATTGCCGGCAGTTATACCCCTATGTGTGTCATAGCCCTGCAGGGTGCCTGGCAAACAGGTATGTTGATCGGTATCTGGACCTTTGCCCTGGCCGGGATCCTCAAAAAAACGCTTTGGCTGAATGCCCCCCGCTGGCTCTCCACTGCTCTTTACCTTTTGATGGGATGGGTTTCCGTGATCATCCTTCCTCAGATCTGGAAGATCCTGCCTCATGCCTTTATTTACTGGATCGCTTTAGGTGGGTTGTTTTATACCGTCGGGGCTGTTATCTATGCCATCAGAAAACCGAACCCCATTCCAACTGCTTTTGGTTTCCATGAGATCTGGCATTTATTTGTAATGGGCGGGGCTTTTTCTCATTATTGGGCGATCTATCACTATTTGCCTGAATTTAAATTTGCTGCATGATGAAGTTACTTAAGGCTGCAGTTCTGACTGCTCTACTCCTGTTTCCATCCCTGGTGTTCTCTCAACTGTATGTGCCACTGACTGTTAACCGACCCGGTGGACTTGACTGGCAGGAGATAAAAACCGACCATTTCCGGATCATCTTTCCGAATGGAGAAGATTCACTGGCTTACCGGTCGGCGGCCATCCTTGAAAGTCATTATGCCAAAACCTCAGAACTGACAGGCGGTACCCTAAAAAACTTTCCGGTCATTCTGAATAATTATAACGATCTCTCAAACGGGTATGTAACCTCCATAAATTTCCGGTCAGAGATAGAACTGCCATCTATCAGAGGTAAAGGTATGAATCCTCAATCGGGGGATTGGCTTGAAACGGTGCTGCCTCACGAACTGATCCATGCGGCTCACTTTAATGTTCAAATGCCCTTGAAAGGAAAGAAGGTCAGTTTTTCAAATCTAATCAGTCTTTTCTCCCCTGACCTGGCCCGAACTATTCATGGATTTCCGCCTTACGGTTTACACGAAGGGCTGGCAGTATATTATGAAACGGAGTCCGTGGCTCCCATGGGTGGACGAGGTAACTATACCTTTACCATGAACCGGTTCAACTCTAATTTTGCCGGCCCGAACCGATGGAATATGGGGCAAACTCTTATTCCTTCAGATTATTCCCAACCTTTTAATCGTCACTATATTTCCGGGTATGCTTTTGTGGACTGGATGCAAAACAAGTATGGAGAGGAAGTCACTAAAAACGCTATCCGATATCACTACCATAACTTCTTTTTTGGGTATGGATTTGCCCTACGCATGAAAACCGGAGCATGGCCCGGTGAACTATATGATATGTATGAAGCCGACCTTGAAACTGAAGAGGAGCAGCGGATCTCCCGGATATCTGTAAACACAACTGAACGATCTCAGATCATAGATACGCCTTTCAAAGGTGAAGAAACCCATGCCCCCAAATGGATCGATGATCAGTCGTTTCTTTTTTACGGGTCTTATTACAATGGGCGGGTAGGATTTTATCGATATGATCTAAGCACCGGAAAATTTAAATTATTAAAAGAAACCTTTGGAGTATCCGATTATAATTTTGAGATCGAGGACGGCAGCTTGTTTTACAGCAGCTATCAAAGAGACCCGTTATACCCCCGAACGTACATCTCAGATATCAATAAGCTTGATCTGTCATCCCGAAAAGCTCAAAAACTCACTAAAAATAAACGAACCTTCGCACCCACCTCAAATGGTGAGATAACGCTTGCCCTTCAAACTGATGGTACCAACGGACGTATCGTACAGATCACAGATAACAAAGAAACCCGCGTTGTCAAGGAGTTCACGGATGCCAATCCCATAAGCCTGGAATTCAATCCTAATGATCCCGATCAGCTGGCAATTATCGTTAACAGGAGAGGTGTTCAGGCATTATGGATCACGTCGCTTAATTCTCTTTCTGACAACCTGGAAAATGCTCCAACCCTCGCCTTTAAAGATGCCTCGGTTCATGACCCCGAGTGGCACCCCACCGAGAACAAACTCATGTTTACATTGGATGGCGCCCCTGCTATGAACATTTTTGAGTATGATCTCGATAATGATCAGATCATTCAACTTACCAGCTCTTTATTTAATGCCTTTGAAGGCAGTTACTCCCCCGACGGTGATCGTATCGCCTATATCATTCAGCACGACAGCGAACGGAAGCTGGCTTTATTAGACCGAAACGACTTCTACAACCAACCAATATCCGGATCAGAATTACTGACCGGTTCAGAACTTAATAGTGAGCTGAACCGGCCTCTTTTGGGAAGCGAGATCATAGATGAGATCAAAAACATCGAAAAATCACCATACCGCGGTAACCTTAGCTGGCTAAAACCGAGGTCTGTATTACCAACCTATGAGGAGAAATCCGGAACCCCTCAGGTTGGTGCGATCATTTCCAGCATTGACCCGCTTTCCTCTCAGGCATACTCGGTTGAAGTATCGGGTATCCAAAACCGGATCTGGTATGATGCTACTTACATGAATAAAACCTTTTATCCGGGATTTGAACTATCGGCTTACAGTGATCCCAATTTTTTTGTTGCCAGAGACCCCAACACAACTGAGCTCTTTTCCCTGATGAGGCAAGATAGAGGCTTTGGACTCACCCTTCCCTTTAACTATGCCTTCCGGGGAGACACCAGATTCAGCTCACTCAGTTTTTATCCATCCATCAATGCTGAGCAATTCAAGTATTATGATCTGAGCGCCAATGCACTCTCCGATTTTTCTACCCGGTACAGTGCCGAAGTCTTTACGCAATTAAGTTTGGGTATTCTAAATCTTTCAAGAGATATCCAGCCTTCGTCCGGTATTTCCTTTTTCGGGATCTATGAAAAAACCTTAAATGAACCCACAGCCGTGATCCAATTTCCCGGAGGACCGGCAAACCGTGTTTTTACAAACCAGTGGTCGGCTTACTATGGGGCTTTTGGTTTTGTATCCCCATTAAAACGTTGGAATCAATCCCTAAGAATGGATCTTCAGTTTTTACAACAAAGTGATGCACCCATTTACAGTAACGATACCATTGTGCCACTCGGGTTTGATGAGGAGGAATTCCCTAATTTTGACCTGACCTCCGGAGAAGGTTATAATCACATTGGCCGGTTCAGTACACGCTACACCATTCCACTTTTTTACCCTGATAATGGCGGGCTCACGGTTCCTTTTTACCTTAGCAGCATTTATTTAACCGCTTTCTCTCATACACTGACTGATATGGAATCCGCTGATCTGCTAAATGACAGCCGCAGTATTTTCGGTGGCGGACTTCATGTGCAGTTCAAAGTCTCGAACGTCCTGTTCGACCTTGGTGTTGGGCTGGCATATGAACCAACCAGAAATCGCACACAATTTATATTTGGGCAATTTTAATGAACCGATCATTCAAAAAATATTTTCCTAGTACACTGACCATATTTCTAACACTATTTCTAATTAATGGATGTGGGAATAAGAATGAGGAACATAGTGAAGGCCCCATTGAAACAAGAAAAAGTCCGATCGCTATAACCTCTATCAAAAGTAACAGCACCTATATTAAAGTGGTTTATGGACAGCCTTATCGCAGGGGCAGAACTATATTTGGAGATCTTGAACCTTGGGGGCAAGTTTGGAGAACCGGCGCTAATGAAGCCACTGAAATAACCATTACTAATACGATTCTGATGGGGGATGAAGCTATTTCTCCCGGCACTTACGCCCTGTTTACTATTCCCGAACCGGATTCATTTACTGTTATTTTAAATCACGAACTTGGCCAGTGGGGGGCTTTTAATTATAATCCTGAAAGGGATTATAAGCGTATGAAATTCCCGGTTACTGATCTGGATGAACCTGTAGAAGCCTTTACCATCGAATTTTCTAAAGCACAATATAGTACTACCACCATGTCTCTTAAATGGGGTTTGGTTCAGGTAGATATACCCATTCGATTTTATGGAGAGTAAATTTTAGGTCACAAAAAAAGGCAATGATCTCTCATTGCCTTTTATATTAAAAATACCGGATCAGACTTTTTAGAAGTTAATGCCTACGGCCAGAGCAAACGCTCCGTTCTTTTCACCATCAGCATAGGCATCTTCAAATACATCGGTTAGGCCGGCGGTATATCTCAACTCAACGTTAAGTTTTGATACCTGCAAGCCTGCACCAACAACTACGCCGAAGTCAGAGTTTTTGAAGACTTCATCGGCATCTACTGCGAAGCCGGCATCTTCAAGTTCAGAATTAATCGTGAAGCCGGCATATGGACCAAAAAATACTTCCGGTTTAATATTCACCCCGGGTGCACCAAAACCAAACTTGGCTAAAACCGGTATTTGAATATAATCGACAGAAAGCTTTCCATCTGTACCCTCGGCATTGGCTCCATATTGTGCGTACAGAAGTTCGGGCTGAATGGCGGCAGGAGAACCCGGGATGTTGATATTGGCATATACACCTCCTAAAAACCCGGCTTTGTATTCGACACCATCTGCATTATTGAAAGTTGAATAATTAAGGCCGGCCTTAATTCCGAACTTAGGTAGTACCTGTGCTTGAACTGTTGCGCTGAACAGAAGTATAACCCCTGTTACTAAACTTAAAATGGTAATCTTGTTTTTCATTTGGTCCCTTGTTTTATTGATATTTAGTCTTCGTTCCGAAGCCCTGTAGATACATCAAATCATTTTAATGAATTTAGTACCTATTCACAACGGTAACGATCTGCCCTTGTACTACCTTCAGAGTGCTCTTAAGTTCCTAAATAGTCCTTCAAAAACCGGCCGGTGTGGCTTTTTTCCATTTTCATGATTTCTTCAGGAGTGCCTTCGGCTATCACCTGTCCGCCTCCAAAACCACCTTCCGGCCCAAGGTCTATCACCCAGTCAGCACATTTTATGATATCCAGATTGTGTTCTATAATGATCACTGAATGTCCCTGTTCTACCAGTTCATTGAACGAATCCAGAAGCTTGGCTACATCTTCAAAATGAAGGCCCGTTGTCGGTTCATCAAAGAAGTAAAGGGTATGGTCAGTAGATGTTTTAGAAAGGAATCGGGCTAATTTTACTCGCTGTGCTTCCCCACCCGATAAGGTGGTGGCACTTTGCCCCAATTGCAGATATCCAAGACCTACATCTTCCAATGGCTGTAGTTTGTTTACGATGGTGGTTTCATCCACAAAAAAGTCTATGGCCTCTGAAACCGGCATTTCAAGCACATTGTGGATGTTCTTGCCACGGTATTTTACATTCAATACATCTTTTCTGAACCGCGTCCCGTTACACACTTCACATGTCAGTTCTATATCAGCCATGAATTGCATTTCTATGCGCTGCACCCCTTCTCCCTGACAGTTTTCGCATCTACCGCCGGGTACATTGAATGAAAAGTGCCCGGGTGTATATCCCATGATCTTTGCCTGTTTGGTGTTTGCAAACAAATCTCGAATTCCATCAAATGCTTTGGTGTAGGTGGCAGGGTTTGATCGTGATGACCTGCCGATCGGACTTTGATCCACCATTTCCACGCCATGAATAGAAGACATTCCTGACAGGTCAGAAAATCGACCCACTTTATCATTATAGGATCCGATGTGCTTTTGAATACCGGCATACAACGTGTCGTGAACAAGGGTTGATTTACCAGAGCCTGAAACCCCAGTCACTACGGTCATCATCCCAAGGGGAAAATCAACATCAATATTTTTAAGGTTATGTTCCGATGCCCCTACCAGTGATATCGTTTTACCATTACCTTTTCTTCGTTTTTTGGGAACCGGGATTTTCTTTCTTCCACTCAGAAACTTTCCGGTCAATGTATCAGACTTGACCAACTCATTAACCGGACCCTGAAATACCACTTCACCACCATGAATGCCGGCAAATGGACCAATATCGATCACGTTGTCAGCCGCCTTGATCATTTCGGGATCATGTTCAACTACCAGAACCGTATTACCAATATCCCGTAGTGATTCCAGTATCTTGATCAGCCTGTCATTATCCCGGGGGTGTAAACCAATGGTCGGTTCATCCAACACATATAAACTTCCAATCAGAGAACTACCCAGGGCATTAGCCAGGCTGATTCGTTGGGATTCTCCCCCACTCAATGTATTCGCAAGTCGGTCTAGTGTCAGGTAATCCAAGCCTACCTCATCCAGATACTTCAGCCGCTTTCTGATCTCATACAAGATCTGTCCTGCAACGCCCTCTTCGAATTCGGTGAGCTCCAGTTTATCAAAATATTCCCTCGCGTGACCGATGGTAAGTTCTGATACCTCCCCAATGTGGAGATCACCGACCTTAACATAAAGGGCATCCTTCCTCACCCGATAACCCTCACATTCCGGGCATCGGCTGTACCCACGATATCGGGAATACAACACCCGCATATGCACTTTGTACGACTGATTCTTGATCTCATCAAAGAACTTCCAGATTCCAATGTATTCATCCTTTCCCTTCCAGATGATGTCTTTAACCTCTTTTGGCAATTCTGCATAGGGTGTATCTATGGATATCTTCTCACGGGCACACACTTTGATCAGATCGCGCAAATGCATGCTGAATTTTTGAGAGGTAAAAGGAGCTATGGCTCCATTTCGGATCGTTTTTTGATGATCCGGGATCACCAGATCTTCATCAATTCCTGCTACTTTGCCAAAACCCTCACACTTGTCACAGGCGCCGAAAGGGTTATTAAATGAGAACATTTGAGGCGTTGGCTCGTGAAATTCCATACCATCCAGCTCGAATCGCTCACTGAATGGCAACTCTTCCCCGTTACGCATTTTGATAGAACACCGCCCGGCTCCCTCCTGAAAGGCTGTCTCCAGTGAATCTGCAATTCGGGTTCTGGTGGCCTCATCATCTTTTAAGACCAACCTGTCGATCAGAACCCGGTGTTTATCCGCTTTGAATTTTTTGGGATCAATGTCATTAGTCGTCAGATCAACCATGCTTTCGTCATCGATGTTAAGTAAGCGGGTCAATCCTTTCTCCTTCAACACCTTTAATTCCTCATCCAGCTTTTTCTTGTCGTGATGAGGAATGGGGTGAACCACATAAAAACGACTGCCTTCCTCCTGAGTTGCATATAACTTTTCAATAGCAGTCCTTGGCGAATCCTTTCTGACCTGTTCACCGGAAATAGGTGAGATCGTCCTTCCAATTCGGGCAAATAAAAGCCTCACATAATCATAGATCTCTGTGGTAGTACCGACTGTTGATCTTGGGTTGCTGGACGTCGTTTTCTGTTGAATTGCCATGGCCGGTGAAATACCCTGCATGAAATCCACATCCGGCTTATCCATGCGCTCCAGAAACTGGCGGGCATAACTGGAAAGGCTCTCTACATAACGACGCTGCCCTTCGGCATAGATCGTATCAAAAGCGAGACTGGACTTACCGGAACCGGACACACCTGTAACCACGGTCAGTTTACTGCGCGGGATCTCAACATCAATATCTTTCAGATTATGAGTCCGGGCACCCTTTATAATAATGGGGCGTTCTTCTTCTTGCTTTTTTGCTTCTTTAGAGGCCGTTTTTGTAATAGACATGTATGTTCTTTCCTGAATTTATCGAACCTTGAATATAAGCATTTACCGGCGGCAAACCGACATAAGGTTCCAACAAAAAATCTGTCAGGAGCTATCCAAATGGATGAATTTATTTATAAATGCTATCAGGCACGATGTAAAACAAAAAAGCCGGACACTTGGCCCGGCTCCTCTGCTTCATCTTAACCTGTACCTGTTCTGACTACAAGTATTCTATACGAACGGACCCACCGCTGGTCTTTGCTTCTATTCGGGTTCCGCCACCGTTAAAGTCACCAACAATTCGATCCCTTTCTGCCCTTCCATTAAAATTGATCAGCTCGGCATACACCCGGTTTGCATCAAGATCAAGGTCGTATCCATTCTCCTGAGGTACCTTAATTCTGATGCTTCCTCCACTGGTTCTAAGCACTATCTTTTCTGCAGGACTTACAACTTCAGCCTCAATGGAACCGCCACTGGTTCTGGCTTCCACATTACCGGCTACCTGCTCCAGGTTAATGCTTCCACCGGAAGTTCTCGCATCCAGGTTTCCTGTCAGGTATTTGACCCGGATCGTGCCTCCACTGGTGTTTGCTTCTACATCGCCCTGAGCATCGGTTATGTTGATGCTACCCCCGGATGTACGTAATACCATATCTCCATTTATGCCTTCAACACTTACGCTTCCACCACTGGTTCTTAGTTCTTGTGTTCCCGTCAGGTTTGTTGCAGATACACTGCCCCCGGAAGTTCTTAGACGCGTACGTGTGTCATTCGGGGTATACACGATAAAAGAGATCGAATACGAATTTCGGTTTATCCAGTTATTGCCCTTTCGTTCAGCTACTGCTGTTATTGTATTTCCATTTTGGGATATATCAATCTCATAATCACTTAGGTCTGCTTTGCCTGGGTCAATATAGCGGCCTCTTTTTCGCACATACATTTCAACTTTGACTTCATCATCATTGGATCCGATCGCCTTGATGCTGCCGCCGGCCGTCTGCACTTCCAGGCTTACATCACCGAATACATTGAATTCCTCCACCCTGTACACATCACTTGATGATTGCGCAAGGCCGGTTTGAACAGCCAGTAATAACAGCGCGCCTACGATCAGCCATGAAACGGTAAGGCTCCATATAAATCTTTTTTCTCCACTCATAATTTTATCCATTTATTTGAACATGTGCTTGTTACACGAATTTTTTTGGGGATAGTTACACTATCTGTACTGATTGAGTCTGTAATATTGTTTAACTTTTTCGCCTAACCATTTTGGAGTTTTATGAAGTTACCTTTCATTTTTGCAAAACGATTTGTTGCCGGTGAATCCTTTACCGAGTCGATACCCAAAGCCAAAGAGCTTAATAACAAAGACCTGAAACTGACTCTCGACCTCCTGGGTGAGAACGTGAAAGACAGGCAGACCGCCACTGATACAGTTGATAACTACATAAAGCTATTGGATGGCATCAAGGAACACGATCTGAATAGCAGCATATCCATTAAGATCACCATGATGGGATTGGATATCGATGAAGATTTCTGCCGCGAAAATCTATTTCGTCTGCTTGATGTGGCCCAGAAGCACGATCAGTTCGTTCGGATCGACATGGAGGGCTCAGATTATACTCAGATAACTCTCGATATCTTTCAGGAAGCCTTTGAAAAATATGGAAAACACGTAGGTACAGTCATTCAATCTATGTTACTGAGAAGCCATAACGATATTAAAACCCTGGCTGAGTTAGGGGCAGACATTCGTTTAGTGAAAGGAGCATACAAAGAGCCATCAAAGATCGCTTTACAGAACATGCCCGATATTCGGGAAGCTTTCAAGGATCAGGCCAAAGTTTTGTTGGAGAAAACAAAGTTTCCACGATTCGGTACTCACGATGATGAACTCATAGATTGGCTAAAAGCTTACTCGGCTCAAAACAACATTCCCAAGGACCGTTTCGAGTTTCAAATGCTGTATGGGCTTCGGGAAGACACCATGGTACAGTTGACCGATGAAGGTTTCAAAACCAGGATCTATGTACCTTTTGGCACGGATTGGCTTCCTTATTTTACCCGTCGCTTGGCTGAACGAAAAGAAAACATCTGGTTTGTATTGAGCACCATGTTCAAGAGTTAGTTTGGGATTTTGATGTACGGGTGTTAATGTGTTGCAGTGATAAAGGCACTGTTACTTCAACACCGCAATCCCTCCGCACAAAATACCTCAACTTACATGAGTATATTTTTAGACCCTCAGCTTCACCGGTATCTCATCGGCTCCTTATTTGTTATCGTCGGAGTATTACACTTTCTGAAACCGGATCTTTTTATGAGGATCATGCCGAATTATCTGCCCTGGCATAAACCACTGGTGCTGGTCAGCGGGTTTTTTGAGATAGCCGGTGGGATTGGATTAATGATCCCTGCTCTACTGCCCTATGCCTCCTGGGGTTTGATATTATTGCTCCTTTCTGTACTCCCCGCCAACATTGAGATGTTCAGGAAATACCATAAACGACAAGGTTTCACATTTTTTGTTTTGGCACTTCTGCTTCGTTTACCCTTACAATTTGTTTTGATCTGGTGGGTTTATTGGGCGGGATCAGCGAGTTAACTACGGAATGAGACAACCTTAATTTGTTCGTTTAATTTGAGCTTGTTAGAAGTTCTACTTCCATTCGATCCGTTTTCCTAACTTATATCACCCATTTCAACAAATCACTCTTCAACTATTGAAAAAGGTCCTGTTATATATACTTCCGGTGTTAGCCGGGGTGGCTTTACTACCCATCCCACTTCTTCGTGACCTGCATTTTGAGTCAGCCATGCTGGCAGGAACCATCGGTTGTTTTTGGGCCGGGTTTTTAGCCGTCTCCTCATCATCGGATCGGGACATATTCAGCTCACTCAATATATTAAGCCGGTTATATCTCGCCTCGATCCCTTTATTCATTTATGCCTGGATATCAGGATGCCTGACCTTTGATGGAATTGCCTTCTGGATCCTTATTCCCATTCCAAGTGTCTTTTTGGGCACCTCTATCGGACGATTTATTCGGAAGATGAACCTGCCCTTTCCAAGACTGCTCCTGACCTTCACACTCCTTTTCTGTGCCGCAGGCGTTTTACTGATCGAGTTTTTTATGCTTCCCCAGGTCTATTTTTATAACCATGTATGGGGCGTTTGGCCGGGCCCCATTTATGACGAAGCTGTGAAAGTATCAGGTTCATTCCTGATCTTTCGGTTTGGCACCTTGCTTTGGATTAGCCTGCTTTGGGTGATACCTGATTGGAAAAGGACTGTAAGCTCAAAAATAATTTCCGGAGCAATACTCATTTTTCTTGCGTTCTTTTACCTGAACCTGCCTGAAACCGGTATTACAAGCCCAACGCATTCGATCCAGAAAAAACTTGGCGGTCACATTCAAACAGAGCATTTTGAGATCTATTTTGACAAAGATTTTTACACTCAGGATGAGATCCGGTACTGGGCAACGAGACATGAATTCCATTTTCAGCAGATCATAGATCAATTAGATATTGACTGGCCAAAAGGCCGAAACATTCATTCTTACCTGTATGCACATGCCTGGCAGAAAAAGGAAATCACCGGCGCAAAATTTACGAGTTATGTACCCATTTGGTTAGAACAGGATCAATTGCACATAGCCAAGCAACAACTCGAGGGCGTACTTAAGCATGAAATGGTCCACGTGATCTCCAAACAGTTTGGAAATCGACTTTTCAATGGAAGCTGGAGCATAGGTTTGATCGAAGGACTGGCAGAAGGTATCGCCAAGGATGCTTCACCCCGATCAACTCTTCATCAAATCGTAGCGGCTGACGAATCCCTCCCGAATGCTGAAGACATGAGATCAGCTTTATCACTCACCGGATTTTACGGAAGCGCCGGATCCATCAGCTACACTACGGCCGGGTCATTTGTTGAATATCTGCTTGATCAGCATCCCGTGGAGGATCTCAAACAGGCTTACCGCACTGCCAACATCGAGGATACTTATTCAAGCTCATTTGAGGACCTCATCAATGGGTGGCACAACACCCTTCTAGCCACTGAACTCGATTCCGTGGATCAACAAATATCAGAGTTCATCTTCGCACAACGATCCCTTTTCCAGAAAGAATGTCCGCATGCTATCTCAAAAGAGTTAAGGCTATGGGATGACTATAATTACCTGATGGCATCTGAAGACACTCTCAACGCTTACCTCTTACTCGATGATCTCCATGCATTGAATTCTGAGAATGCGTTCATCAAAGCGGAGTGGATCCGGTCTAAACTATCATTGGGTGAACCGGAATCAGTCATTCAAATCCACCATGATAGAGATTCACTTCTGAATATTAATGTTCTTTACGCCGATGCCCTTTATCTCTCAAAGGGCTTTGATGCCGCATCGGAATACCTGAGTCGTTTCAGGACAGATATTTCATCAGCAGCAGCCCGGAATTTCAGGTTCACACTGGAGTTACGGGAGGATAGCACCCAGTGGAACTACCTGCTTGATCAAAGATACTCGTCTAAACTGGTTAGCACAGACGAGTTCCCTAAGATGAACATACCAAATCAACTATTGACTTTAAACCGGGCATTGGATGATAAAAAATTTACTTTAACAGTCGCATACCTCCGTTTACTGCCCCGGGAGGCAATCATATCAGAATGGTTCGATATCCTTGAAAAGGCCATTCATCAAACAGCTTATCTTGGTGAATATGCCATGGCGAATGACCTGATCGAAACCCTTATGTCATTAGACCTAAGAACCCGTTACAAAGAAAGACTTACGGAACAATCAGAATGGCTCTCATTTTTGCAAAACAGAAACTATATTGATACGTAATTATGCTAAGATCATATTTTGCACAACTATTCTATTGCCTGAATCAATGATAAAACCTGTTTTTCTTATTGGGTTTTTATGTCTGCTGGTCAACTTCTCTGCTTTGGGGCAGGACTGGAGGTTATCAGCAGGATACAGTATCCAAAATATCGGGCTGAACTATGTTCCAAACGAAAGCTATCCTGTTGATATTGACGGTGTGACAAAAGGAATGATCGAGATCGAATTGGAGCGCTATCTGTTATACCGGCTCTATATTGCCGGGAAAACAGAGTTTTTGGTTCACGATCAGGAAGATCTGTTTATTGGTGGGCCCATAAATTTCAATCAGGTTAATCTTGGAGGGACCATCGGGCTACAGTGGCCAAAATTTGGGGTTTATGGAGGTGTTAAAACCGGCAAGATCTGGGATATTACTATGAGGTCAACAGATCAAAATGGAAACCCGATCTGGACCGGAACTACCGGAGGAGAAAACAATCTTACAGGATCCCTCACTGCCGGCATCAAATATTATCTGCTGAATTTTGTACGATTGCAGGCCGAAGTTTCTCATTCCTTTAACACTCCTTCCTCGATCATACCACAAAGAAACTTTAATGAAAATCCTGCATTCCGGTCATTCGAATTCAGCCCTGTGTCTGTGTCAGTTGGTGTTTCGATCGGTATTCCCTGGAGCCGGCCAAAAAACCGTGGGGAAAAGACCAAACGAGATCTCCCTCCGCTTATCCGTACCTCGTCCGTAAATTTCTCGGAACCTTTGGGAGATACCTACGTGACCTCAGCATTTGGCCCCCGTTGGCGAAGTGTGCATCAAGGGGTTGATCTTAAGGCGAGTTTACGAGACAAAATTTATGCAGCTGAAGCCGGTGTGGTGGTCAAAGCAGGTACCGGTCGTGGTTATGGCAAAATGGTTCGTATTAAACACGGAAATGGCTACGAAACCGTTTATGCACACATGAGTAAGATCAGTGTAAAAGAAGGTGATTCGGTCAAAAAAGGAGACGAGGTTGGGCGCGCAGGAAATACCGGAACCTCTACCGGTGTACATCTACACTTCGAGATCATAAAAGATGGCACACATGTAAACCCCGAATCTTATATTCACTTTTAACTTTCACCCAATTATTTCACTCAGTATGAAATCACTAATTCTGTTTTTCTCTCTCATTCTTACAACCCAACTGACTTATGCTCAGGAAGCAGACACAACGGCTCAACCCGAAACCTTTGAGTACGAATGGGCCGGCGAACAAATGACCATGCAAAAATACTTTATCGTCTTTCTAAAAAGTGGAGAGAACCGCAGTCAAGATCAGGAAGAAGCCATGAAACTGCAGCAAGAACACCTTGCTTATCTGGGTGACCTTTACGAAAAAGGCATCATAAACCTAAACGGGCCAAGCGGTGGTGAAGGAGATCTTCGTGGGTTTTCTGTGTACAATGTAGCAACTATTGAACAAGCCCGTGAATATGCTGAGAATGACCCCATGGTAAAGGCAGGTCGTCTTAAAGTTGAAGTACACCCCTGGTGGCTGGCAAAAGGTTCCGGCGTTAAATAGTACGGCTCTGCTTTCTTGAAAATTTCCTTTTTTAAAATTTACACACCCTCAGGTCTAAAATTATGAGAGCACCCATCTTTGTTCGCCATTCAGATTTTGAAGAACATCCCGTCTCGGAAATGAAAAAAAGGGCAGCTGAGTTTTACGAACACATGAAGCGTCGTCGTACGGTTCGGGATTTCTCAGACCGAGCCGTTCCAAGGGAGATCATTGAGCATTGTCTACTTGCTGCCGGAACTGCACCTAACGGAGCCAATAAACAACCCTGGCATTTTGTGGTTGTAAGCGATCCCGAAATCAAAAAAAAGATCCGGTTCGAGGCTGAGAAAGAAGAGCATGAATTCTACCATCGCCGGGCCCCTGAAGATTGGCTAAAAGATCTGCAACCCTTTGGCACCGACGAAAAGAAACCGTTTCTCGAAAAGGCCCCCTATTTGATTGGGGTTTTTGCCCAAAATTATAACATGGATGAAAGCGGTGAAAAAGAGAAACATTATTATGTGAAGGAATCGGTTGGTATTGCCACCGGTATACTGATCACCGCCCTGCACGCATCCGGGTTGGCTACGCTCACACATACTCCAAGTCCTATGGGATTCTTAAATGAGATCATGGGTCGCCCTTCTCACGAAAAACCATTCCTCTTACTGGTGGTCGGTTATCCGGAAGAAGATGTTCAGGTTCCTGATATCACAAAGAAATCACTGAATGAAATTGCCACTTTTATGTGATCTGAGTCGTTGGTCACTCGTTATAACAACCCCTCAAATTTAAACTATTAGCTCGATTATTAACATATGGGCAAAGCCAAATCAAATAAGAGAAAATCATCCTTCAAAAAAGAGGTCACCCAATGGATCTTCATTATCCTGATCGGGGCGGCTTTGTATGCCAGCGGGTATCACACGGAAGTTATTGGCCGCTTACAAAGTGTCCTGCTTTACACGGGTATTATGCAGCCCGACACGGATGAATCCATCATGCATGGGCAAAGGGCAGAATATAACATGCCTTTGCTTACTATTGATGGAGACCGCATATACCTTTCGGAGTTTGAGGGAAAAACCATTTTTATGAACCTTTGGGCCACCTGGTGCCCACCGTGTATCGCTGAGATGCCGAATATTCAACGCCTATATAATGATGTGAAAAACAATGAAGACGTTGTGTTCGTCATGGCATCTCTTGATCGGGAGCCTCAAAAAGCCTGGGATTTCGTGGAAAGAAAAGAGTTTACGTTTCCGGTCTATTCCGTCATAGCCAAGCCAAAAGTATATGACAGCTCGGTTGTCCCAACCACCTATGTTATTTCCCCACAGGGAGATATCGTGATGGAGCATCAGGGTATGGCGAAATACGATACCGAGGCATTCAAAGACTTCCTTACATCTGTATCCGGTCAGTAAATTCCTTATTCACGGGTATTTATTTTTTTCGCAGTTACTAAAAAGCTTACCTTTGTGGCTATCAATTACAATCCTATCTGTATCAGGTCAATAGGATTTCACTTTCAGGATGAAAACATTTCATGGAAAAAGTCATCTCAGGCATTCAGCAAATAGGCATTGGCATTCCGAATGTTCACAAAGCCACGGACTGGTATCGCAAACATTTTGGAATGGATATCAAGGTATTTGAGGATGAAGCCACCGCTGAATTAATGCTGCCCTACACCGGAGGGAAACCACATGACCGAACTGCCATACTTACCCTTAATATGAAGGGTGGTGGCGGTTTTGAGATCTGGCAATACACCAGCCGGACTCCCCAGCCCGCTGATTTTGATCCCCTTTTGGGAGATCTTGGTATCAATTATGGTAAAATAAAATCCATTGACGTTGAGCAGACATATAACGAGATGAAGTCATCGGGCCTTGATATCCTGACTCCTCTCAAAACCAACCCGGCCGGAGACCTAAACTTTTTCCTCAAAGACCTCTACGGAAACATATGGCAAGTGGTAAAAGGGAACGAGTTTTTCAAGCGCAAAACCCCAAAAACAACCGGTGGCGTGGTTGGCGCGGTGATCGGTTCAACCGATATTGAAGCCGCTCGCAAACTGTATTCTGATGTTTTAGG
>JAASTO010000224.1 GCA_021767245.1 Balneolaceae bacterium | reverse complement strand
CCAAACCGAAATGAAAATGGGCATGGGAATGCGCAAATAGCATTCAGTTTTAAAATAAATGGAGGTCAAAAATTGAAAGGTATTAAATACATAGCCCTGGCAGGAGTATTTCTGCTCATCGGGTCCGTGGCTTCAGCGCAAACGGTAACAGTGTCTCCAAATGGTGATATAAAAACCATTGCTGAAGGTCTGGAGTTAGTACAACCGAATGATACGCTTATCATCAGGCAGGGGACCTATCTTGAACACAATCTGATGGTTGATAAACCGGTTACGATCATCGGGGAAGGTCGCCCGGTACTGGATGGCGAAAAGAAAGGTTTTATCCTGGTCATAACCGCTGATGATGTAACCGTGAAAGGCCTGGAAGTTCGGAATACCAGTACCAGTTTTATGGAGGATTATGCCGGTATTCTCATAGAAGAAACCCGGAACACAGTCATTGAAGACAACCGACTCATCGATAACTTCTTTGGGATCTATCTGGCTGAAACCGATAAAGCAGTGATACGAAATAATTACCTTTCTGCCTCGGGAGAACGGGAGACCTCCTCCGGGAATGGTATACACCTGTGGTACAGCAAAGACACAAAAATTGAAGACAACTACGTGCGGGGCCATCGCGACGGCCTGTATTTTGAATTCGTGGATGGCGCCGACATTACGAATAATCTGAGCGAAGAAAATATCCGTTACGGTATTCACTTCATGTATTCTGACAACTGCAGTTATGTGGAAAATACCTTCAGGGATAATGGAGGAGGGGTAGCGGTGATGTACACATCGAATGTTGAGATCATCGGAAATCGGTTTGAGGATAACTGGGGGTCTTCTGCCTACGGTATGCTATTGAAGGAGATCAACCGCAGCCGAATTGAAAACAATCATTTTGAGAATAATTCGGTAGGTCTGTATATAGAAGCCACCAGCCGAAATGAAGTGAAGGGGAATACCTTTCGCCAAAACGGCTGGGCGATAAAATTGATGGCGAATTCCACAGACAACATGTTCAGTGAGAATAACTTCATTGCCAATTCTTTTGAAGTTTCTACCAACAGCCGCCGTAATTTTAATGAGTTTACAGGAAATTACTGGAGTCAGTATGAAGGCTACGACCTGGACCGGGATGGAGTTGGCGATGTGCCGCATCACCCGGTACGTTTGTTTACCATATTGGTTGAAAAGCAGCCGCAGTCCTTACTGCTACTCAGAAGTCTGCTCATCGATATCCTCGATGCCGCAGAAAAAGTAATGCCGGCGCTAACTCCGGAAACCCTCATAGACATCAAACCACAAATGGAACAGTTACCATGATTGAATTAAAAGGATTAAAAAAGAACTTTGGTCGGTTAACCGTTCTGGATGACCTTGATCTGGAAATTCCTTCAGGTCAGGCAACAGGCATTGTGGGCCCAAACGGATCAGGAAAAACAACAACGATCAAAAGTATTTTGGGGCTGGTCAAGCCAACAGAAGGGGAGATACGGATCGACGGCGAGCTGGTAAATAACCGATGGGAGTACCGGGAGAAGATCGGGTATATGCCACAGGTTGCCCGCTATCCGGAAAATATGACTGTCGAAGAACTGTTTCAGTTCATAAAAAATATCAGGGGAGATCAGCCTTCCAATGAAGAGGAACTGATCAAGCACTTTGGGCTGGAATCGGAGCTCAAAAAACGCATGCGAACGCTTTCCGGCGGTAACCGGCAGAAAGTTGGAGCGGTGTTATCCATGATGTTCAACCCGGATATCCTCATCTTTGATGAGCCTACAGCAGGACTGGATCCGCGCTCAAGCGTACAGTTCAAGAAAAAAGTAAGAGAACTGAAGGATCAGGGAAAGACCATCATGCTGACCACACACATTATGAGTGAGATCGAGGAGCTGGCTGATCACCTGATCTTTATTGTGGAAGGCAAGATCAAATATCACGGACCAATGGATGAATTACTGAATGAACATAAAGAGCAACGCTTAGAAGGAGCCGTTGCCAAAATGATGGAGGAGGAAGCCGCATGAAAGCTCTAACTATTTTAAACTACCAGTGGAAAGACCTGATCCGTGGAAAATGGATCTTTGGATATGCTCTGATCTACTTACTGATCACGGATGCACTTATTCGATTTGGAGGAGCCGGTCCGAAGGCCTTACTCAGTATTTCCAATGTGATGTTGCTTTTGATTCCTCTTGTGGGGATGATCTACGGGGCCTTATACCTCTATCAATCCCGTGAATTCACTGAACTGTTGTTGGCTCAGCCACTGAACCGCAAAACTCTCTTTTGGGGCTTGTATGGTGGTTTGGCGGTACCTCTATCAGCTGCTTTCATTCTGGGTACCTTATTACCGATGCTGTATAACGGCATGTTCTTTGGTGAACAGATCGCCTCAATTCTTTTGCTGTTGGTTTTAGGATTGATCCTGACGCTGTTGTTTACCGGAATCGGATTCTGGTTGGGTCTTGCTTTCTTCGAGGACCGCATCAAAGGACTGGGTTTTGCCCTGGTTGGATGGCTGTTTTTGGCGGTTCTGTATGATGGACTGGTACTGCTGACCATCTTTGTATTGGGCGATTATCCCATCGAAAAGCCGATGCTGGCCTTGACCATGCTGAACCCGATCGATCTGGCACGTATCACGGTGTTATTAGAGTTTGATATCTCAGCTTTAATGGGGTACACCGGCGCGGTATTCAACCGATTTTTCGGGAGTTTTTACGGGATGATCACCGCTGTAACAAGTATGCTTATCTGGCTGGCCCTTCCGCTTTACGGGGCAACCAAAAGATTTCGAAAGATGGATTTCTAAATAATATTATGAGAGAAGTGATCCTTCGTAGCAGTACTTTTTGTTATAACAACTCAAAAAAGCATAGAATAATTATTTTCTTACAGTCCGTTTTGATTCGAGTTAATTCAAATCTTATTTAATTATAAGTTTGAATTAACTTGGTTTATAATTTAATTGCTTGTGATGACCTGGCAATAGAAAATCAGTAATCTTGCATTAACCGTTTTCTATTGGCACTTTGAGGCTCACATAAATTACTTAGATAATGGACTTTAGTTCAGGAACAGTATCAGTTTTTTCAATATCAGTTCTTATGGTGGTTACCGCACTGGTAATTTTGATATTCTCCATAAAAAAAGGACTCATAAAAAATCTAAAACAGGATGCTATGATTCCATTTGAGGAAGATGAACCTGTGGGTGAACCTACCGATCAATTGTTTAGTGAAGTCAAAGAATCCGATATTTAGTAAGTATGAAAGTAAGAAAATTTAATAGTGTAGCTGAACGTCGAAATTTTATTGATCGGGATTCCAGCAAGGTTCTGCTTTCTTTTTTTACTTCCGGAATGATTTGGCTATTAATAGGATCGACACTTGCTATAATAGCTTCATTCAAACTGCATTTACCCAATTTTTTAGGTGATACTTCTTGGTTAACGTTTGGTAGAGTCCGGCCATTACACCTGAATACGATGGTTTATGGGTGGGCTTCAATGACGGGTGCCGGCGTGGCGTTATGGCTGCTTACGAGAACACTTCGTATTGTAATCCCAATTCAGAAGACCATACTTACTGGCCTTGTTATCTGGAATATTGGACTTACCATAGGATCTTTTCAGATTCTTGGTGGTTATTCAAGAGGTATGGAATGGCTTGAAATTCCATTTTCTTCAGCGATACTTATGGTTGTTGGGTTAGTGCCATTACTGATAGCATCACTTACAATGCTTGGAAACAGAGCTTCTAAGCATTTATATATTTCTGTCTATTACATAATTGCGGCTTTTGTATGGATCTTTGCACTCTTGCTTGTAGCCTATGTACCTGAATTTGATACGACTGTTCAAGGAGGGATGAATTGGTGGTATGCTCACAATGCACTTGGTTTATGGTTCACCCCAATATGCCTTGCTGCAGCCTACTACCTTATTCCAAAAGTAACAGGCAGGCCTATTTATAGCTACTCATTAAGCCTACTGGGTTTTTGGACGTTGGCATTGTTTTATAATTGGAATGGTTTTCATCACTTGATTGGTGGACCGGTACCTACCTGGGCAACAACCATTTCAATAGCTGCAAGTGTGATGATGATCATTCCGGTAGTGACGGTAGCTGTCAATCATCACCTTACAGTGGTAGGTGTATTTAAGCGTGTTATCAATTCTCCTACATTGAGGTTTGTCGTTTTTG
>JAASTO010000223.1 GCA_021767245.1 Balneolaceae bacterium | reverse complement strand
GTCAGAGCGGCCATGCTCGAGACTCTATCATCCATCACAAAAGATGCCACCGGAACCGAAGAAACTTTTATCAGCTATGTAAATTCTGATAACATTGCCACGCAACTTTCAGGATTGAAGGCACTGGCTAATTATGAAGGAAATGAATCAGCAGCCTACACCATTCGTAATAAACTGATCAGAACCGAAGAAGATACCGTCTTCAATACCGGGCTTCGATCATATGTGAAAATTGCACCGGTCAGTGATGTGGTAAGCTTAGCTGAGAGGTTTGAGGGGGGTGATAATAACGATCATAAAGCCTTAAGAACCCTGAAAGCGGTGATCGAAACCGATACGTCCGGTTCAGCCCTGCAACTAACAGACCGATATGCTCTTGGCAGTTATCCGTACGAGATCAGAAGGGAAGCCCTGCAATTGTTGATCGACCATAATACGAGTTCAGCTTACTGGAACGAGACCCTGAATGTGTTAAAGGAAGACCGTGATGCTCGCATCAGATATCATGCATTAGAGGCTGTAAAGCATTTGGGCCCGGATCAAAGGGATGAGCTATTATCATCTATGCTTAATGAAGAACTTGATCCAAGGGTTTTAAGAAAGATAAACACATTAAAGAAGTAGAAATAGTTGAGTTATGTTTACGTAGATAAATGGGAAATAGAATGAAACAGTCAGGCAGCCATCCTGCATGCCCTATGTAAATTAAAAAAGCAGCCCTGGTTCTCACCGAGACTGCTTTAAGTGTTACATGAAATGTCCACTTACTCCGAAAATGAAGTTTTCAGAATTCCTTATAAAGGCTGAATAACTGTATTTCCGTCTAAAACAACGGCAGTTTGAGCCAGCATACGTCCATTCAAAGTTGCACCGGTATTAAGGGTGATACCTGTCATGGATAGGATTATTCCTTCAAAGTTAGAGGTAGTTCCAACCGTTACTTCACCGGCTACCACCCAGTAAATGTTTTCAGCCACTGCACCACCGCTAAGGATGATTTCTACGTCTGAACTCAAAGTCAGGTTTTCCGAAATTTGAAAGATCCAAACGTCGTTGGCATCACCGGTTAAAGTAATACTTGTTGGGAGGAGTACAGTATTGGTCCATTTATATAGACCTGCAGAAAGAGTTTTCCCACCAATATTTCCATCATACAATTCAAAGAAATCCGGATTTGCACGACCTGCGGCATCATTATAGGCAGTTTCCATATTTTCGACAGCTGTTGTCAGGTTTGAAGGGGTAGGGCTGGCGTTATCTGCAGCATATATATTCCCGGTAACTTGAGGTGACGTTGCATAACCGGTGTAATCAGTTAACGCCAAACCTGTAATGTAAGAACCTGCTGCCGGACTCAATCCCAGATCGCCAGTAATGGCGGAAGTCGGGTTATTGTTAATCGCCGTTTTGGCAAGTATCACGTAATTTCCGGCTGTTCCCAGATCTACGATGGCTAATGGTTCGTTTGATCCGGCAGTAGTGAAAGTCCACTCAGAATTATTAAGCAGGGCAACACCCTGAGTACTTTTAGCACCGGTTGAAATATTTGCAGTATACACTTGAGCTGATGCAAAAGTGTTTGATGCAGTAAAAGTAGCTGTATTACCGACATAAGTTACCTCACCTGATATACCGGTAGTTCCTTGTTTAAGGGTAAAGGTGTTTGTATTAATGGTTGCAGGATCCATCGCTTCACTAAATGTGATGGTTACTGCTGCATTACGTACTATGTCCGCTTCATTATTGGCAGGAACGGTTGACATAACAGTTGGAGCATCTATTTCAGGATCTCCATTTGTATTTTGGTTGTCACATCCAACCATAATAACAGCCAGAAAAAGAGCTGTATAGGCAAAATACTTATATATAGTTTTTATTGAATTCATGATTCTTGTAGTTACCCGATAAAACGGGTTGTTGTGATATTATTATCACGTCTGCAATAGACATAGATTTCCTACAATAAGTGTTACACTCTGAGGTAAATGGTTTACATAAATACCTGTTTTTATGCAGAAAATATTGGTTTAGAATATTGATGAGCGGTCAAATGTCTTCCAGGTTTTTGGTCCGTTACATCTTTAGTTTTTTAAAAAATGAAGGAGTTAGTCCAGTCACTTTTTTGAACTGATTAGAAAGATGAGCCACGCTGCTATAATGTAATTTCTGAGCTATTTCAGTTATATTTAATTCATCATAAAGTATCAGTTCCTTCGTCCTTTCTATCTTATGAGTAATAATGAACTGCTGAATAGTGACACCATTAACTTCTGAAAACATATCCGATAAATAGTTGTAATCTTTACCTATTTTTTTACTGATATAATCAGAGTAATTTTCTACAGGCTCTATTTCTGTAAAGTGGATCATTTCAATGATAACGGTTTTGATCTTATCGATGAGGATCTGTTTTTTATCATCCAGGAGTTCTAAACCGGATTTAAGCAGGTTTTCCTTTAACTGTTTTCTCTTTTCTGTTGGGATGTCTTCCAGGATCTGAATCGTTCCGATATCCACCTTTACAAAATGTAAGCCCATTTTTTTAAGCTCTTCCTTAACCAGCATTTTACATCGCAGGCTTACCATGTATTTCACGTATAATTTCATAGATCTCTCCAAAGTACTACCAAAACTTAGGCATTCATTTAAACTAAGATAACTGTTTGTCCTTTAATAGTTTAATTATGTCTACAACCGGTTGAGCAGAGTTAAATTAAAAATGGATCAGGAGAGAATAATAGTCGACTAAAATTTGAACCATAAAAAAAGAGACAAGTATAACTTGTCTCTTAAGTCCGTTGGATTTGAATTTCACGCTAACTTTGCCTGATCCATTTGGCCAGATCCTTGAAACTTGGTTTCTTCCCATACATCAAAATGCCCACACGATAGATCCGTGCTGCCAGCCACATGATGCCGAAGAAGGTCAGGATCATCAGCAGGATCGAAACAATGATCTGCCAGGCCGGCACCGAAGTAGAGGCAATTCTTGAGATCATGTTGATCGGTGAGGTTAGGGGAAAGATGGATACAAATGTTGATAAAGATGAATCCGGTGCCTGCATAACCTTGGTATTGAGGAAGTAAGCAATAAAGATCGGTAAACCCACGATCGGCATGAATTGCTGTGTATCCTGCTCATTATCAACAGCAGCACCAATGGCGGCAAACATCGCGCTGTAGATCAGGAAACCCAGGAAAAAGAACAGCAGAAAATAAATGAATATAGCCGGCTCGATCACCAGGTTATCCAGCATAGCCGGGTCGAAAGCTTCACTTGCAGCTTCTTCGGGGAGGGAGTCCATTTGTGCATCCACGATCATGGCTGCAATAGGCGCTGCCGCAATAGATAAACCCGTGTAAAACAGGATCCAAATTCCAAACTGCGTCAAAGCGATCGATAAAACCCCGAATAGTTTTCCAAACATCAGTTCTATAGGTTTGACGGAGGAGGCGATCACTTCCAGTACGCGGTTGGTCTTTTCTTCGATCACGCTGCGCATAAGCAAGGCTCCATAGAAAAAGATCCCGAAGAATATAAGGAGCCCCAGCACAAAGCCGAGAGCAGAGGCAAATACCGTGTTATCTTCTGATTCTCCCTCTTCGGTCAATTTGATGGCTTCAAGCCCCGTTCGGGTATCAAAGATTTCCCGGATCTCATCCGATACATTCTGTCGGGTTAAGCGTTCTTCCCGAACAGCTTCCCTCAAATCGGATCGCACAGCAGACAGAAAACTAAGTCCTCCACTACCGCCATGCACCAGGGTAGGGGATTTTGAGTGTTCGATCACAGAATCTGTCAGGACAATGTAGCCATCCAGTTCTCCCTCCATCACCTCATCCCTGAGCTCTTCAATTTCCCGGTCGCTGACATCGAAGTAGCGGGTTTCGTTAAGTTCTACGAGTCGTTCCACCAGAACATCGGTTTCATCCAGGATCCCGATCCGTTTTTCAACTTCCGTTTCAGAGATACTTATGAACACGATGATCCCCATAAAAGCCACGAAGGCAAGGGGAGTCAATGCGGTGATAATGATGAAGGATTTACTCTTTACCCGAGTCAGATATTCTCGTTTCAGTACCAGCCAGATCTTATGCAAACTCATTATTGGATCTCCTCTTTTTTGATGTTGTCTTCTCCAACTGTGGAAATGAAAATGTCGGTCAGTGATGGTTGGATACGCTCAAACTTATGGATCTCAGCATGATCCATC
>JAASTO010000040.1 GCA_021767245.1 Balneolaceae bacterium | reverse complement strand
GTCAGAGCGGCCATGCTCGAGACTCTATCATCCATCACAAAAGATGCCACCGGAACCGAAGAAACTTTTATCAGCTATGTAAATTCTGATAACATTGCCACGCAACTTTCAGGATTGAAGGCACTGGCTAATTATGAAGGAAATGAATCTGCCGCCTACACGATACGAAACAAACTGATCAGAACTGAGGAGGATACAGTGTTCAACACAGGCCTTCGTTCGTATGTTCAAATAGCACCACTAAGCGATGTAATAAGTTTGGCAGAGAGATTTGAAGGAAGCGATAATAGCGATGACAAAGCTATGAAGATTCTTAAGTCTGTAGTAGGAACCGATACAACCGGTTCAGCTCTGCAGTTATCTGACCGATATGCCCTTGGTCAGTTTCCTTATGATCTCAGAAAAGAAGCTTTGCAACTGTTAATAGCACATAATAAAAGTTCAGATTACTGGAATGAGACCCTGAATGTGTTAAAGGAAGACCGTGATGCACGCATCAGATATCATGCTTTAGAAGCTGTAAGATATCTTGATCCCGCCCAAAGGGATGACTTGTTATCATCCATGCTGAACGAGGAACTTGACCCAAGAGTGATCCGCAAGATCAAATCTTTCATGAACTGATCCGGAGATACAGAGAAGAAAACCATAGACAATAAAAAGAAAAGGGTAAGACGAACATCTTACCCTTTTGAATGCTATTCAGTTAATAGTGTATTATTGCCTGATCCACTTAGCCAGGTCTTTGAAGCTTGGCTTTTTTCCGTACATCAAAATGCCCACACGATAGATCCGTGCTGCCAGCCACATGATGCCGAAGAAGGTCAGGATCATCAGCAGGATCGAAACAATGATCTGCCAGGCCGGTACCGAAGTAGAGGCAATTCTTGAGATCATATTGATCGGTGAGGTTAGGGGAAAGATGGATACAAATGTTGATAAAGATGAATCCGGTGCCTGCATAACCTTGGTATTAAGGAAGTAAGCAATAAAGATCGGTAAACCCACGATCGGCATGAATTGCTGTGTGTCCTGCTCATTATCAACAGCGGCACCAATGGCGGCAAATAGGGCACTGTAGATCAGGAAACCCAGGAAGAAGAACAGCAGAAAATAAATGAATATAGCCGGCTCGATCACCAGGTTATCCAGCATAGCCGGGTCGAAAGCTTCGCTGGCGGCTTCTTCGGGAAGGGAGTCCATTTGTGCATCCACGATCATGGCTGCAATGGGAGCTGCTGCAATGGACAAACCCGTGTAAAACAGGATCCAAATTCCAAACTGTGTCAACGCGATCGAGAGAACCCCGAATAACTTACCAAACATCAGTTCTATAGGTTTGACGGAGGAGGCGATCACTTCCAGTACGCGGTTGGTCTTTTCTTCGATCACGCTGCGCATGAGTAAGGCTCCATAGAAAAAGATCCCAAAGAATATGAGGAGCCCCAGCACAAAGCCAAGAGCAGAGGCAAATACCGTGTTATCCTCTGATTCTCCCTCTTCGGTCAATTTAATGGCTTCAAGCCCTGTTCGTGTATCAAAGATATCCCGGATTTCGTCCGATACATTCTGTCGGGTTAGGCGTTCTTCCCGAACGGCTTCCCTCAGATCGGATCGTACAGCAGACAGAAAACTAAGTCCACCACTACCGCCATGCACCAGGGTTGGAGATTTGGAGTGCTCGATCACAGAATCTGATAGCACGATGTAACCATCCAGTTCTCCCTCCATCACCTCATCCCTGAGCTCTTCAATTTCCCGGTCGCTGACATCGAAGTAGCGGGTTTCGTTAAGTTCTACCAAGCGCTCGACCAGAACATCGGTTTCATCCAGGATCCCGATCCGTTTTTCAACTTCCGTTTCAGAGATACTTATGAACACGATGATCCCCATAAAAGCCACGAAGGCAAGGGGAGTCAGTGCGGTGATAATGATGAAGGATTTACTCTTTACCCGAGTCAGATATTCTCGTTTCAGTACCAACCAGATCTTATGCAAACTCATTATTGGATCTCCTCTTTTTTGATGTTGTCTTCTCCAACTGTGGAAATGAAAATGTCGGTCAGTGATGGTTGGATACGCTCAAACTTATGGATCTCAGCATGATCCATCGCAAGTTTCAGGATATCCTGCATATTCTGATGATCCAGAACCCGTATCTCCGCAAAATTTGTAGACCGGTTATTGATACGCACATTCTCAAGTTTGTCAAGGAAGGTTCCGTCACCATCGAATTCCAGATTTATGGTATTTTCACCAAAGGAAGCCTTAATCTCCCGCAGGTTACCGCTCAGAACGGCTTTACCGTTGTTAAACAGGCAGATGTCATCACACATTTGTTCCACTTGTTCCATGCGATGCGTAGAGAATAAAATGGTCTTACCATTATCTCTCAGTTCGATGATGATCTCCTTCAGGGTCTCACTGTTGATAGGATCCAATCCACTGAACGGTTCATCAAAAATATAGATGTCGGGGTCATGTGCGATAGTGGCAATGAACTGTATCTTTTGGGACATCCCTTTCGAAAGCTCACTGATCTCTTTTTTCTTCCAATCAGTCGCATCAAATCGGTCGAGCCAGTAATTGATGGCTTTTTTGGCATCCTGACTGTTCATGCCTTTCAGCTGGGTCAGGTACATGAGCTGATCAAAAACCTTCATTTTCTTGTAAAGTCCCCGTTCCTCTGGCATGTAGCCGATCATTTTCTGGGTCTCGGGACTTGCCTCTAATCCATTGATCAATATTGATCCGGTATCAGGGGTCAGGATATAATTGATCATCCGGATGGTGGTGGTTTTGCCGGCTCCGTTTGGACCCAATAACCCGAAAATCCGGCCTTTTTGAACTTCAAAACTGACATCGTTGACCGCCTGGGTTTTACCAAACGATTTACTGATGCCATTTACGTTTATTACTGCCATATGCACTGTTATTTTTAAATGGAAGTTGTGGGCTCAGATGATAAACAAAATGATGGAAGATGCAGAATCAAAATTAATATTGAACCTCATGTCTGCTCATTACCAAATCATAAAATTTTGTCGATTAAGCCCTTAATTATTTTGGAAGATGCCCAAAGATTGCTTATTTCCCGTTATAAAGAAGTAAACGAATAATCAGGAAGAAGGTTACACTAAAATGCACATCGTTCATCTCAGTGCAGAATGTTATCCCGCTGCCAAAGCAGGCGGACTCGCAGATGTTGTTGGTTCATTACCCAAATATCTGAATCAGATCGGGCATCATTGTGAAGTGGTTATCCCGAAGTATCATAACCCATGGATCACTGAACAAAACTTCGAACATGTTCATGAGGGATCCTTTATGATGGGGGCTGAGGAAGTATCCTTTTCGGTTCAAAAACTGAAAGAGGATACACTCGGATTTCCTTTTTATGTGATCGATATCCCGGGGAGATTTGACCGGCCCGGAATTTATATTGATCCCTGGTCGGGGCACGGATACTGGGACGAGCTGGAACGCTTTGTGAGTTTTCAGATTGCCTCGCTGGAGTGGCTGAAGGTACGAGAGGGGCAACCGGATGTTATTCACTGTCACGACCACCATACGGGGTTGATTCCCTTCATGACCTCTCAGTGTAATCGCTACCGGGATATGAGTGACATTCCGACGGTTATCACGGTTCATAACGCAGAATATCATGGAGTGCATGATATTGAGAAGTATCGTTTGTTACCGGCTTTCAATATTGATCAACTGGGATTGTTAGACTGGGATGGGAGGCTTAATTCGCTGGCGGCCGGGTTGAAATGTGCGTGGAAGATCACAACAGTCTCAAAGAATTACATGAGTGAACTATCTGAAAGCAGTAATGGTCTTGAAATGTTGTTTCAGCAAGAAAGGCAGAAATCGACGGGTATTGTAAACGGTATTGATACAGAGGTCTGGGATCCTGCTACGGATGAATTGGTTGAGCATAATTTCAGTCACCGAAACCGAAAAAAAGGGAAAAGTCTCAACAAAAAGTATTTATGCCAGCATTTTGATCTGAATCCAAAGTATCCTACGATAGCTTTTATCGGACGTTTGGTGCGTGAGAAAGGAGCTGATCTGTTGCCGGATCTTTTCAGGCAGGTTATATACTCTGAACAGGAGGTGAATTTTATTTTATTGGGAACTGGAGATCCCCAGCTGCATCAGATCTTTATGCAGATGGAAGGAAACCATATGGGGTATTTCGATGCCACGCTTGAGTATAATGAAAAGCTGGCGCATCAGATCTATGCCGGTTCAGATTTTATTATTATGCCCTCGAGGGTTGAGCCATGTGGATTGAACCAAATGTTTGCGATGCGTTATGGAACGGTTCCAATTGTGAGATCCGTTGGAGGATTAAAGGATACAGTAAAAGATATTTCAGAGGAAGACGGATATGGGATCACATTTGAGGACTTTAGTCTGGAGGCAGCTTCTGGGGCTATCAGTCGGGCTGTAAATCTTTACAAAGATTCTCAGAAATATTCAGACGTCTTAAGTAGAATTATGAAGCTGGATTTCTCCTGGAAGCGTTCGGCCAGGGAATACGAGGAAATGTACAAGTCATTATTAAAGAAGTAATAAGGGTATTATGAAAAGTTCATCCGTTATATCAGTCATATTAGGAGGGGGAAGAGGAACACGCTTATTCCCATTAACAGATCATCGGTCCAAACCGGCCGTACCGGTTGGTGGTAAATACCGATTGGTGGATATCCCGATCTCAAACTGCCTGAACTCAAATATCAGGCGGATCTATGTGCTGACACAATTTAACTCAGCTTCACTCAATCGGCATATTAAGAATACCTATAACTTCGATGTATTCAGCAGTGGATTTGTGGATATTCTGGCGGCTGAGCAAACCCCCGATAACACCGGATGGTTTCAGGGAACGGCTGATGCTGTGAGACAATCGCTTCACCATATGGCCAACCACGACCATGATCATGTACTGATACTTTCAGGCGATCAGCTTTATCAGATGGACTACCGTAAGATGCTGGAGCGCCATAAAGAAAATAATGCTGATTTGACCGTGGCTACCATTCCCGTAAATGCGGAGGATGCCACCGGTTTTGGGATCATGAAGACCAACAAAGAAGGCGTGATCGAAGATTTTATTGAGAAGCCCTCAACGGATGAACTAGGCGATTGGAAATCTGATGTGCCTGAAGTTTACAGCTCTCAAGGTAAAGATTACCTCGCATCGATGGGGATTTATATCTTTAATCGAGAAGTATTGAACAAGCTTTTTAGTGACAATCCTGATGCCATCGACTTCGGTAAAGAGTTGATTCCGAAATGTGTGCATGGTGACCAAAAAGTGTGCAGTTATGAATTCGGTGGTTATTGGACCGATATAGGAACCATCAAATCCTTCTTTGATGCGAATCTTTCGCTGGCAGATACCATACCGGAATTCAATTTGTATGATAATGAGAATTTCATCTACACCAGAGCTCGTCTGTTGCCGCCATCAAAGCTGAGGGGCACCACGCTTGAACATGCATTGGTGGCTGAAGGATGTATCATTGAAGCAAGCCGTATTGAGCGGTCAGTGATCGGGATTCGGTCAAGGATCGGTAAAGGGACTTCCATTGAAAACTCCATTGTGATGGGTAATGATATATTCCAGGCCAGAGAAGATATTGACAATGCCTCACCCGAAAAGCCAGCAATGGGAATTGGTCAACGCTGTTATCTGAGTAACTGTATCATAGACCGAAATGTAAGGATCGGGAATGATGTGCGGATAGTGGGGGGCGACCACCTTGAGGATGGCGATCACAAATATCATTATGTAAGAGATGGCATCGTGATCGTGAAAAAGAAAACCACCATCCCGGATGGGACAACGATCTGATTTCTGAACAGATCCAAAATATTAGATAAAACAAAAGCCTCAACCTGAAAGGGAAGAGGCTTTTTAGTTTCTTAGGCTAACTGAAGGGTTTATGCGGTTTCCAGCATTTTCTTCAGAGTGATGCCGATCTCAGCAGGACTGTCAACTACCGTAATACCTGAAGCAGCCAGAGATTTTTTCTTCTCCTGCGCGGTTCCTTTACCGCCTGAGATGATAGCACCTGCGTGCCCCATACGTCGGCCGGGAGGAGCTGTTGAACCTGCGATGAAAGCCACAACCGGCTTATCACAATTTTCTTTGATCCATTCGCCGGCTTCTTCTTCAGCCGTACCGCCGATCTCACCGATCAGTACGATGGCTTCCGTATCCGGATCTTCATTCAATAACTTAACAGCATCAAGGTGGGTGGTTCCGATAACCGGGTCACCTCCGATACCGATGGCTGTACTTTGTCCCAATCCTTCTTTGGTGAGCTGGTCAACAGCTTCGTAAGTGAGCGTTCCGGAACGGGAGATCAACCCAACCTTACCGGGAGTAAAGATATTTCCGGGCATGATACCAACTTTGGCTTCGCCTGGAGTAATAACACCCGGGCAATTAGGGCCGATCAATGTGGCGCCGTGACTCTTCACGATCTGCTTGGCCACGATCATATCCTTCACCGGGATACCTTCGGTAATACAAATAATGGTTTTGATGCCTGCAAAAGCTGCCTCGGTGATGGCATCACCTGCAAAGGCAGGGGGCACAAAAATGATGGAAGTGTTGGCATCTGCCTCTTTAACAGCATCAGCAACGGTGTTAAAAACTGGTCGGTCTAAATGGGTTTGTCCACCTTTTCCTGGAGTAACACCACCAACTACATTGGTGCCGTACTCGATCATTTGCTCCGCATGAAAGCTACCTTCACTACCGGTAATTCCTTGTACGATCAGGCGGGTATCATTTCCAACTAATACGCTCATCTTGTCTTTTTTGAGGTTCAAATTTGGGGTTGGGAATATAGCATCATTAAGAGCGAATTGAAATGCTTATTTGTAAATGAACGTATAGTTTTGGCAGGTATAAGAAAATTTTACGGTGAATCTCAGCATTAGGTCAGTAAATCCAATCATACTTCAAATGAACTACACAAATCTGAGTTATGTTTACAGTGTGGATACGAGAAAATCATAAACAAGGAGAATCATGAGTCTTAAGAATAAAACCCGTAAAGAACTGGAAGCAAAGATCGAAGAGATAGAGCAACTCATTCATAAGAAAGGGGTAGGTTCTGACTATTTATCACGTGCAGAAAGAATCCAAAGAGATCTCAATCTTGCACTTATTTTAGGTGGAACCGCAGCCATACTGGGAGCAGCTGCCTGGAGCATCTATAAAATGAGAGGTGAATAAAAGAAACCATAAAATTCTCTTTTAAATAAGGATCGATTTTAAGTCTGTTTTAAGAATTTTAAAGATCTCGTAGGCAATCTTTTCCTTCTTTTGTTGTTTTTTTATTGGTTGAATGTATCTTTGAAACGACCAATAAAATTTATCAGCAATAAATATACCTTCCTATGAGACGATCCTTTTACGTAATTCCATATCTAATTTTAGCCCTGTTTTATACTTCAGGGCATGCACAAACAACAGCAGACGGCGAAGCTGAACCCATGCAGGGTTATGCCCGGGCCGTTGAAATATCCAATGATGTAGTATTCATTGGGGAGCCTTCTAACTATCATCAGCCGGGTATTGTTTACCTGTATGCCAAAAATGGTTCGGAATGGATGGAGCAAACTCAGCTTCAGGCTTCAGACGGTAAGATAGGCAACAATTTCGGCGCGGCACTTTCTGCTGATACAAATCAATTGCTGATAGGTTCACCCGGCGCGAATGAGGGTAATGGAGCAGCCTACTATTTCCAAAATGAAAATGGACAATGGAGTGAAAAAGGCAAGCTATCACTAGATGCAAAAGGGACCTCATTTGGTTCAAGCGTACTACTGAAAGGCGATCATGCTTTTATTGGTGCTCCTGATCATGCAAATGGTACCGGCGCGGTTGTTGTGTACCGAAACACCAATGGAGACTGGAGCGAAATGGCCACTATTGCCAATCCTGATACAGCCGGTTCCGGATTCGGTTCAACCCTGGCGATGGCAGATGGTGAATTGGTTGTTGGAGCCCCACAGCGTTCAGGCGGGAACGTTTATGTATTTGAGAATTCAGGTTCTGAATGGAACCTGACAGCCACTCTCAATAGTAACCAGGCTGATGAACGTAGTTTATTTGGTTCTGTAGTTAACACAAATGGTCAGCAGATCTTTGTGGCAGCACCACGTCAGAACAGTGCTTCTGGAGCTGTATTTGTATTTTCTAAGGATGAAAATAACGGAGAGTGGGCTTCTGATGGTCGCCTGGTTGCCTTTGATGCACAGAACTGGTACATGTTTGGTGGTGCTATAGAGTTTGCAGGCAATAGCGTATGGATCGGGGCACCGAATGCAGATGGGGGAAATGGAGCCATCTACGAATTTAATTCGGATGACTCAGGAAATTGGATCAGTGCACAGAAAATGAGATCAGATCAGGAAAAAGGCGCGAATTTCGCCGGAACACTGGCTATAGAAGGTAATATTGCCGTGGTTGGTTTAAACGGTGCAGACTACGGAGCGGGTTCTGCTACCATCATGGAACAGGATGAGAATGGAAAGTGGTCTACGCAAAAAGTATTGATGGGTGAAGGGGATGATGTTCTGGAGCCGATCACCGGTGGAACTGTAGAGTGTGAAGATGGTAAAGCCGGGATCTATGGATGTGAAAATGTAGATCTTGTGGCATTTCTGCCTATTAGTGCGATCGGTGGTGAACGGGGTGTACGCCTGAATGATATGTGGGCCTGGGCGGATGAAGAAACCGGTAAGAATTATGCGATCGTTGGCCGAAATGAAGGAACCTCATTTGTAGACGTTACTGATCCGCAAAATCCGGTTTATATTGGTAATCTGCCAATGACCGAGGGCTCCCGTGCCAATGTGTGGAGAGATATGAAAGTGTACAAGAACCATGTATTTGTGGTTGCCGATAATGCCGGGGAGCACGGCATGCAGGTTCTGGACCTGACCAAACTGCGAGAATTTGACGGTGAACCGATGCTGTTTGAAGAAGACGCGATCTATCGGAATATCAATAGTGCTCATAACATCGTGATCAACGAAAGCACGGGCTTTGCCTTTGCCGTTGGTAGCAGCGGTGGTGGCGAGACCTGTGGCGGTGGACTTCACATGATTAACATTCAGGACCCCAAAAACCCAACGTTCGCCGGATGTTTTGCTGATCCGTCAACCGGCCGTTCAGGTACAGGATACTCACATGATGCGCAGTGTGTGATCTACGACGGTCCCGATGAGGACCACAAAGGCAGTGAGATCTGCTTTGGTTCCAATGAGACTGCTGTGAGTATTGCCGATGTGACAGATAAAGATAATCCGGTAGCTCTTTCTACAGCTTCATATCCGGATCATGCCTACATCCATCAGGGATGGTTATCAGAAGATCAGCGGTATTTCTTCCAGAACGATGAGCTGGATGAACTGTCCGGAAACGTGGATCAAACCCGTACATTGGTATGGGATGTCAGCGACCTGGACGATCCACAATTTGTGGTAGAATTCTTTGTAGAAAGTCCTTCGTCTGACCACAACCTGTATATCGAGGGGAATACCATGTATCAGTCCAACTACTCAAGTGGTTTACAGGTGATCGATATCACGGATCCGGAATCTCCAAAACGAGTTGGTTACTTTGATTCTCATCCATTTGAAGAAGATGGACCCGGTTTCCCCGGAACGTGGAGTAACTATCCGTATTTCGATGACATTGTGTTGATGACAAGCTCCAATGAAGGACTGTTTATCTTGGACACTAATCGGGACGACTAAGAGTCATTTAAAATAATCTGGCAACTTCGGAGTTTTCGATGTGAAGACCTCTGAAGTTGCCATTTTTTTATTCATTATAGAGATGAGATCCATGCGAATATTATCAAAAATTATAGTAGGTGCCGCACTGTTTCTATTTGGGACAGCGACACTGCTTGCTCAGGTAAGTCAGAAACCACAGTATATGTATGTTTGTAATCAGGGATCAGCTACGATCACCGTGATCGATACCTCTACCAATGAGATAGCAAGTACAGTGGATCTGAAGGATTTAGGCTTCTCAGCCAATGCCAAGCCCCATCATGCGGTTGCCGAAAAGGATGGATCCTATTGGTATGTCACGCTGATAGGCGAGAACCGGGTGTTGAAATTTGATCGTAACAATAAGCTGCTGGCATCTGCTGAACTGGAAGTGCCGGGATTGATGGCCATGCATCCATCTAAAGATATCTTATACGTTGGGCGATCCATGAGTGCAGTCAACCCGCCACAAAGTTTTGGTGTGGTGAACCGAACAGATATGGAAGTCATGGATGAGGTGGGGTTGTTCTTTACACGACCTCATGCAATAGCTGCTGCACCGGAAGGAGACTGGATGTATATCGGCAGTTTGAGTGAGAATCAGATCTATACCACCAATATTGACACAGAAGAATCGGATCTGGTGAACATACCGGGGCTAACACATACCTTCGTGAATTTTGCAATCACTCCGGATGGCAAAACCATGATAGCAACCGGTCAGGTATCCGGACAGCTATTGTTCTTTGATATCACAGACCCGATGACGCCAAAGCTGACCGGTAATCTAAGCGTTGGGGCACAGCCGTGGCATCCGGTGATCTCAGCCGATGGAAAATATGCCTACTTCGCGAATAAACAGGACCACAGTGTAAGTGTCGTAGATCTCGTTAAACGAGAGGTGGCGGCAACCATAAAAGGCGAGGGACTTGCACAACCTCACGGAGCCACACTCTCAGATGATGGGAAATATCTTTATATCTCCAATAATAATCTGGATGGCACCTACAACCCTGAAGGAAGGGATGACATTGAGAACCTGCCCGGAACAGTGGTCATCATAGATACCGAAACGAATCAGATCATAAAAGTGATAGAAGTAGGGCGATACCCTTCAGGAATTGGTACAAACATTCGTTAAAAAGCTTTTAAACAACTATTTACTTATGTCTAGAATCATCCCAATTGCGTTGATATCTTTTTTTATTATTTCGGCCTGTGCAACTTTGGAACCGGCGACGAATTCTAATCTGAATGAAAGTAAAGAATATAGGCAGGAAGTTACTCCCTTTCCCTTTTTTGATGAGAACGGTGACCCTATTCATTTTCCATTTTTAGGTGGATTCAATGCCCCCAGACCTCAGTTTGTGGATATCGATGCGGACGGAGACTCGGATCTGTTTGTGCAGGAAAATACCGGAAATCTAAAGCATTTTGAGTACAGGGAAGAAATAACAGGATTTCCCCTTATCTGGAAAACAGACAAGTATAAAGGTCTGGATATTGGTGAATGGTTTAGATTTGTAGATCTGGATCAGGACGGTGACTATGATCTGCTGACCGAGCAACCATACAGCTACATTCGGGTCTATCGGAATGAAGGGAATGCCACAGATCCGGAGTTTGAATTGGCTGTAGATTCTTTACGTGACACCCGTGATGAACCGATCTTTTCAGACCGTCAAAACATCCCTAATGTCACAGACATAGATAATGATGGCAATCTTGATCTGTTTATCGGACGCCTCGATGGGACATTGACACGCTATGAATCAATAGGTCAGGATGAAAATGGGTTTCCCCGTTTTGAGCTGGTGAATCAACGTTTTGAGAACATTGAAATCGTCAAGCAGTTTGGAACCATGCACGGTGCCAACACCATGGCCTTTATGGATATTGACGGAGATGGTGATCAGGATATATTTTGGGGTGATTTCTTTGAACCGAGTGTTCTGTTGCTCGAAAACAGAGGGTCTCCTTTCAATCCGGATTTTCAGGGAGAACCAAGACCCTTTCCGGTCGGTGAGCCGGTACAAACAAGTGGATATAATGCCCCAACCCTCACCGACTGGGGGAAGGATGGAGATGTTGACTTGTTTCTGGGTGTACTTGGCGGAGCTTATAACGCCAATCAAACCCTCGCTGAAAATTTTCTTTTTTACGAGCAGACCGGTAGTGGAACCTATGAACTTATAACTCAACAATTTCTCAGAAACCTGGATGTTGGAAATGAAAGTATTCCGGCGACCGGGGATATTGACGGGGACGGAGATCTGGACCTGATGCTTGCCAACAAGATCGATCCCTTCAACAGAAACTCCTCGATCATATATCTATACGAAAACAGGGGAACCAAAACATCTCCTGAATACCATCAAAATGGATCACTGGAACTCCCTGATGCTTATCATTACGCTCCCACTTTGGGAGACCTTAATGGAGATGGTCTCGATGATATGCTGCTTGGAAGATGGAGAGGAGGTGTGGCTTATTATGAGAATAAGGAGGGCACTTTTGAATTGTTCGATGAAACAATTTTCGAACTGCCTCGCGGAAGTAATGCAGTACCGGCCATGGCAGACCTGGATGGAGATGGCGACCTGGATGTGATGGTGGGAGCATCAGGCGGCAGTATAGCTTATTTCGAAAATATTGGAACGCCCGACGAACCCGAATTCCAGCTGGTTGAAGATGCTTTCAGCAATGTGGAAGTCCGCCATAGAAGTGCTCCCGCTTTTTATGATGTGGACGGTGATGGGGATGTGGACCTGTTCCTCGGTTCCAAAGTAGAAGGCATTCAATTTTATCGTAATGTTGGCACGAAACAAGAAGCAAAGTTTCGCGTAGAGGAACTTCCGATCAGAATTGAAGTCACCCAATTCAATTCTCCCCACTTTGCCGACCTGGATGGAGATGGAGTCATGGAGTTTTTATCGGGAAATAAGGAAGGGGGAATTATCTATTTTAGACGATAGTGATCGTTATAAACATCCGGTATTTAAACAAAAGTGTTATGAGAAAACTGATTACCCTACTTAATATCGTTGTTTTAACCGGTGGGATGGCGTTAGCACAGGATGGGCCACCACCACATATTCTGAAGACAGAGCAGGCTGTCATAGAATTTCTTCGATCCAATGAGGACTCTTTCATCGATTCATTTGTTGATGAATTTTGGGCTACTGATGCTTTTGATGATCGCTCAGAATTGGTCACCCGCCTTACTGATTTAAGAAATTCCTTAAAGCCTTATTTGGATGGTGTAGGTATTGAAGGCGAACCGGGAGGATTACTGTTTATGCTTTCAAATGATAATGATGAGCGAAAGAATTTGCTGGTACAATTAAGTCCTGATGGTATCATAGACATGAGGGAGGTAGCAGTTCAGAAGGAAATGATCATCACGAAAGATAACCTGGATGACGTGGTTGATTCACTGGAAAGTATAGGGATGGCCGGACTACTGTACATCAGGGATGAGGGGGAAGAGATCATAAATCAGCCATTCGGAATGGCAAATCCTGATCTAAACATACCAAATAAGCAAAGCACCATATTCGGTATTGGGTCAAGGCCTATCGATTTCACTGTTGCAGGTATACTATTGCTGAATAAACAAGGCAAGCTTAGCCTTTCAGATCCTATCACTAAATTTTTTGATCAGGTACCGGCTGACCGACAGGGAATGACCATCACTCATTTGATGAATGGCGAGAGCGGACTACCCGATTTCTTTGAAACTGTGGAAGACTGGAATCCTGATCTGGCATGGATCGATAGAGAAACTGCAGAACAGCGAATGCTTTCCATTCCCCTGATATTTGAGCCGGGTACGGGTCAACAGCATTCTCACGCTGCATTCGTGATGCTTGCTGCCATTATCGAGCACGTTTCAGGGCAGGAGTATTATTCCTTTATCAGAACACATTTTCTGGACCCTGCCGGTATGGGGCGAACCGGTGAATACGGTGAAACAAGAGGACTTTCGATTGAAGATTTTGCAGTTGGGGGCGGTCCTGAAAAGGTCGGACTCCCAAATATTCCGCCGAACTGGGGAAAAACCTCCTGGTTGGTGAAGGGGAGTGGAGGGATGTATAGCACCCTCGGTGACCTTAGAAATTTCTATGAATATGTTCGTTCAGGAGAAGTGTTTGATGAGGATCAGCGAAAATACTTTCAAAATTTATCAGTAAATGTGGATGGTTCAATGCGGGGATTTGAACTGTTCAGTATCAGTGATCCGGGAGCCGATACGGAGGTTTACCTATTTATTAATAATTTGGTTGATCGAAGAGGATTTGGAAGAGTAACACGGGCTTTAGAACGATTCATATTGGACTGATCAGAGGTAGGTCAGCCTGAGTGATCATCATTCTCATCCAATAGTCTGATAAAAAAGCTCATTGAGCTTTTGATGGTGTAATATTCTTTTGAGGCATACCAGACCATGACCAAAGCAACAAACCATAAAAATAAACCGACCGTAAGA
This sequence comes from Balneolaceae bacterium, assembly GCA_021767245.1. GTDB lineage: Bacteria > Bacteroidota > Rhodothermia > Balneolales > Balneolaceae > Gracilimonas. The sequence goes on along the minus strand of JAASTO010000040.1, from coordinate 1,774 downwards.
TTAAACCATGTCGGATCACTGCCATAATTTATAAGACCGTTGGTACCGTACCACACAGCCATTAATAACCCAAAACTTACAGACCAGAAAACTTTATTGGCTTTGCCAATCTGTTCTTCAGCATATTCCCGGAAATTACCTTCATCCAGCAGTTGCTTGTCTTTGTATAGAAATAGTTGAGAAGAATCATTGAATTGCTCTTCGAAAAACTCTTTGATCAGCTTATCTGTTGCCATAAAATATTGATTAAAGGTTGTGTCCAAGGATAATTAAAACTCAATAAATTTCATCAACGCAGGCTTAGTATATATTTTAATTCTTAAACCAATCCGGATTCTTCTCAATAAATGACCGGATCCAGTCTTTGACGAAAAAGCTTTTTTCACGTTTCAGATACCCATAAGCTGCAAAGGTTATAAGGAAAGCACCAAGTGCATTCACAATGATATCCCACATGGTATCAGTTAGCCCGGAGGGGTCGCCCAGCATCTCTTTTTGCATATTCATCCCGAAAATTTGATCCATCCCAAACTCGAAGATCTCCCAAATGGAGCCAATAGCCAGGGCGAAGGTAAAGGCAAAGAAAGCAATGAATCCGGGAGTCAGGTTTATGTGAACCCGCTTACTTTCATTCAGTATAAAGATCAGCAGGAAACCGAGAATGCCCATTAATAATCCTGCGGAGGTGTGCAAGGCGATATCCCACCACCACACGCGGTAATAAAAGTCCTGAACTTCACCCAGGTAAAAAGAGGCAAATACAAAGATCACAGCCATGAAATGCAATTCGACGGGCAGTTCCATCTGCAGTTGTTTACGGAATAAGATCGGAGAGAAGACAGTGCCTATGATAAGCGTAACAAGAAACAGTGATAGCCAGCTTTGGTCCAGCAATAGTAAGACCCATTCCACCGCAAGAATTACCAGCATCACGCGAATAATGATACGGTGAATACGGAATTCCCGGTTTTGTAGATCTGAAAGATGATTATTCATGGTTCAACCAACATAAGTACAATTAGAATCTGGAAAAATATAAAGGGACTGAGCCCGCAAACAAGGTGCTTTATACAAAGCTGAAATAAAGGTAGTTTCTTCAAATTAGAAAAGGAACTTAACAAAGAATGATCAGTCCGTTGAAAAACAATATTAGGAAAAAGAAACCCTGGCCTACCAAAGATGCCATGGATCAGATCTATGAAAAACACCTGTGGGGCGGAAAGGATTTTGATTTTTATTCAGGGGAAGGGTCTCATTTGCCGAAATTCGTGAAACCTTATCTCAATAAAGTTGGTGGTTTTCTGAGGTCATTTGAGGAACCTCCGGTGGTTTGTGATCTGGGGTGTGGGGATTTCAATGTCGGTAAACAACTGGTACCATTTACGAAAAAATATATAGCTTTGGATATTGTGGAAGATCTGGTTCAAAGAAATAGAATTAAATTTCAGGATGATCGGCTTGAATTCAAATGCCTGAATATTGCCACAGATAAACTGCCTGCCGGTGACTGCGCCATACTGAGGCAAGTTCTGCAACATATTTCAAATGGAGAGATTCAAAGTATTGTGCCAAAGCTTGAGAACTATAAATATCTCGTTGTTACTGAGCATCTGCCGGAAGGAACATTCAAACCGAATCTGGATATTATCTCAGGTCAGGGTACAAGGCTGAAAAAGCAGAGCGGGGTAGATCTTACAGCTCCTCCTTTTGATATGAAGGTAAAAGATGCACAACAGCTGCTTTCAGTCAGGTGTACTACATTTGGCGGGCATGT
>JAASTO010000039.1 GCA_021767245.1 Balneolaceae bacterium | reverse complement strand
TTATAAGGGAATACACGTACTGATTTTATTGAAGGTGACTCTAGCGCAGGGGTCCCACCCGTTCCCATCCCGAACACGGCCGTTAAGCCCTGCAGCGCCGATGGTACTGCCACAAGCGGTAGAGTAGGTCGTCGCCTTCTTCCTTTTTAAAAGCCTCTTTATTCCTATAAAGAGGCTTTTTTATTTTTATGCTATACTATCTTCAACATTTGTTAAGTTCACACCTAACAAATTCATCAATTAAGCTTGTCTGATTCTGTTGGTAAAGCATTTCTTAATTTTATTTTTGATCTATCTATTTCCAGGCGACCTATTATATGCTCAAAACTTAGGTGAATGGAATACTTATACTTCATATTCCACCATTAATGCTTTAACTGCCGGACAAGAAAATATTATTGCTGCATCTGCTGGTGGGATTATTTTGGAAACAGATGAAGGAATAAACACCTTTGATGTCAATGATGGCATGTACCAAAATGGTGCTGTTTCACTATTCTATGATAAAGGGAGGAATTTGATTGTGCTTGGTTATTCAGATGGCACGTTAGATGTTACATCCATTGACCGGCAAAAGATCGAGAGACTGAATGATATTACCCGTACTGCTCAGTTTGAATCCAAATCTGTTAATGCCTTTTCTGTATATGGTGACAACCTGTATGTGGGTACAGATTTTGGTATTGTAGTGTATGATATAAATACATTATTGGTCAATAACACCTATTTCAAATTTGGGACTTTTGATTATGGCATTAGGGTAAATGATCTTTACATAAGACAGGATTCAATATATGTTGCTACTGAACAAGGTGTTACCTCAGCTTATTTGCAAGATGAATTAAATAACGTTACTTCATGGATTACCTATAACGAAGAGGATGGATTATCTACTTCTCTAACAGAAAAGGTTGTTTCGTTTTCTGATTCAATATATGTCATAAACAATCAGGATTTAATGGTATTGAATGGAAGTAGTTGGAGGAATTCAAAATATGATCCTAACATCGATATCATTGATATCAGTGTTTCTCCCGACATGGGGTATTTTGTAGTACTGACAGAAGAAAGTGTAACTCACATAGATCAAAAAAGAACAGAGGTAGTATATGATGTCAATTTTTTAGATGGGGTAAATTCAGTATCCGTTAACCAACATACAATTTATGTCGGTTCAGAACTGGCGGGAGTACACACAATAGATAAAATTAAGAGTGATGTTGATCAAATCTTACCAGAAGGTCCGCAGTTTAATTTTCTAAATAAGTTAATGATCAGTGATAGTCTTTTAGTGGGTACTAACACCTCAGAGTTTCCGGGATTTGATCCCTTTAACCGGTATAGAGGATACTCAATTCTAAATGGTAACAGATGGAAGAACTATAACAGGTTATATCAAAATGAGTTAGAATTTGTGGAAACGATATATTCGGTTGGGCAAACTTCTAATGACATTTTTTTAGGAAGCTGGGGTGATGGGGTAGTCCAACAAAGTAAAGTTAATGAAGAACTTACCGTTTATAATAATACGAATTCTAATTTAAGAGGTATCAATTCGAATGAAGATTTTGTAGTTATATCGGGCCTGGATAATGATTCAGATGATAATTTATGGGCTGTAAGTTATTTATCAGAAAAACCGTTGAATGTATTTAATTCTGAAAATAAGGAGTGGCTTACTTTTGATAATCTATCGGGATCGGATAATTATTATAATTTATTTGTTGATTCAAATGATCAAAAATGGATCTCCCTGATCACGGATACGAATACAGGATTGGGCTTGTTGATCGTTGATACCAAAGATATAAAAGACCCAAATGATGATGAGTTCATAAAACTGACGGATAACCCTGAAAACGGAAACCTTCCTCACCCCAAAGTAAATGCGATTGTAGAAGACAGAAACGGAGAAGTATGGATCGGTACTGAGAGAGGATTAGCCCGTTTTATTTTTCCGGAATTTATGATAAATGGTATAAGTAATGAGCGGCAGGCCCAATGGTTGATCAATGAAGATACCACTGCAGCATCGAGGTTTTTGTTGAGAGATTTGAACGTAACGGCCATAGCAGTGAATTCAGCCAATCAAAAGTGGGTAGGTAGCAGAACACAAGGACTGTGGTTGTTGAACACCGAAGGTACCCGGATCTTGAAAAGATTCACCTCAGATAACAGCCCACTAATCTCTAACAATATAAATGATATAAAAGTGAATGAGAAAACCGGTGAAGTGTTTATATCAACAGAGCAGGGATTGGTAAGTTATCAGGATGTTCCTAAGAGGGCAGAAAATAATATGAACACTTTGAAGGTTTACCCCAATCCCTTTAAGTATGCCGACCATAGCCAAATTTTGATTGAAGGTTTGAACGAGGAGACAATAATCAAAATTTTAGGCGTAGATGGTTTTGTCGTAAATTCTTTGGAAACAAGAGGTGGAAGAGTGAGTTGGGATGGCCGTGATTATAATGGGAATAAATTGGGCAGCGGAGTGTATTTCGTTGTTGCAAACTCTTCAGATGGTGATGAAAAGGGAATCGGAAAAGTTGTAATTGTGAATTAATGTCAGATACCCCACTTCCTGATATATCAATTATTATCGTTAACTATAAAGTTAAGGAATATGTTAGAAGGCTTCTGGAATCTATAGAAAAGGCGAAAGGGGATTTTGATATTGAAATATTTGTCGTTGATAATGATTCCGGAGATAATTCCAGTACATATCTCAGGCAATACTTCCAGAATGTAACTTACATTGATAACTCCATAAATGTGGGATTTGGAAGAGCAAACAATCAAGCCATAAAACTAGCAAAAGGACCCTATACATTCATCATTAATCCGGATACGGTAATTAGTGAAGACTTATTCACAACCCTCACGGATCATATGGAAAACCATCCGAAATGTGGTGCTGCAGGGGTGAAGATCTTGAACCCTGATGGAACCTTTGCTCCTGAATCGAAACGATCTGTACCGACCATCTGGTCATCGTTTTGTAAGATGTTTTCACTGCATGAGCTTTTTCCAGATAAAAAACTATTTAACCAATACTATATGAATTGGTTAGATGAAAACGAGAAAAATGAAGTCCCGGTATTATCCGGTTCATGTATGTTTTGGAGAACAGCCCTGCTGAAGGATTTGGGTGGATTTGACGAGCGATTTTTTATGTACGGAGAGGATATTGATCTTTGTTACAGGGTTCAGAACACAGAGTACCACATTGATTATGTTCCCGAAACCAGTATCATTCATTACAAAGGAGAAAGTACCAAAAAAGGGGATCTAAGGTACAATTGGATCTTCAATAAGGCACTTTATCAATTCTATGATAAGCACTACAGTACTAAGTACAGTTTGTTTTTCAAAGGCTTTATCTACGTAGCGATATGGATCAAAACAATCTCCTCAGAAATTGCAGGGGTATTTAAAAAAGGGGAAGCTCGCGTGATTCCCCCTTAAGATCTTATATCTTTTGTTCCAACTGTTCCACCATACCGGGATACCAGTCGGCAAAAGTATCATTTGCAATTCGATCTCTGACTTCATCCATCAACCAAAGGTAAAAAGTAAGGTTGTGAACGGAAGCTAACACCAGTCCAAAGATCTCATTATTACGAATCAGATGATGAATGTAAGCCATGGTGTACTTACTACAAAGATCTGATGGAAACTCAGGGTCGAGAAACTCATGGTGATCTTTCCATTGTGCATTTCTGATATTTACTCTTCCATGCCGGGTAAAAATTGTACCGTTCCGGGCATTTCTGGTAGGCATCACACAATCGAACATATCTACACCGCGAGCTACTCCTTCTAGCAGGTTAGCGGGTGTTCCCACTCCCATCAGGTATCTGGCCTTATCTTCAGGAAGGTAGTCTGTATTCAGGTCGGTAAATTCATACATGAGTTCTGTGGGTTCCCCTACACTTAATCCCCCGATCGCAATACCTTCAAAATCCTGATCGGTCATGAATTTGGAAGATTCGATCCTAAGATCTTTATAGGTCCCTCCCTGAACAATACCAAACTGAGCCTGTTTATGACCATAGAGCGGCTCGGTTTCAAGAAATGCTTTTCTTCCTCGTTTGGCCCAACGGTGCGTTAACTCCATCGAGTTCTTAGCATAATCATAGGAACTTGGATAAGGCGGGCACTCATCCAACAGCATCATGATATCAGAACCCAGAATTCTCTGAATTTCGACAACATTCTCCGGAGTGAATGTGTGGTAGGATCCATCAATATGACTCTGGAAGTGAGCTCCTTCCTCATCCAGTTCACGAATGTCAGATAAAGAAAATATCTGATAGCCACCTGAATCAGTCAGTATTGGTTTGTCCCATTTCATGAATTGATGCAGGCCACCGGCTTTTTTGATGATCTCGCAACCGGGACGCAAATAGAGATGATAGGTGTTACCGAGGATGATCTGAGCTTTTATTTGTTCTGTAAGAGCTTGCTGGGAGACACCTTTCACAGTCCCCAGGGTTCCTACCGGCATAAAAATCGGTGTTTCAATTTTACCGTGATCTGTTTGAAGTTCCCCTAACCGGGCTTTGGTGGAAGAAGCAGTTTTTTTAAGAGTGTACAAAGGTATGAGTGTTGAGTTTCACGAAGTTATGCAGCCTATTTAAAATTCCGTATTTTGTACGATTATTATTCATCAGGCCAAATATAATTTTAATGCCAAAGTTAAGAAGATATCGGGAAGTTATTTTTACGGGGATACTCGATTTTATGGTCGTATTGGCAGGGTGGATCATATATCACTCATATGCTGAGGTTATCTGGGAGTATCAGATCTTTACTGTTGAGCCAAATATTTTATTGAACGGAATTCTTTACAGTGCATTTTGGATCATTCTATTCGTACTGATTGGTGTATACAAGAAACTGTACCTGGTTTCCCGGCTGGATGAATTTGTAAGAATTGCGAAAGCCAGTTTTGTTGGGATGTTGATCCTGTTTTTTATATCCGGTAATGACCAACAGAATACATGGGAAGTGCAACGACAGGCTGTCTTTCTTTATGGATTCACGGTATTCGTTCTAATGGCAGTGAACCGGTTCATCGTACGAAGCATACAAAAATATTTTGCTCAAAAAGGAAAAGGTTTACACCGAGCTATCATTGTTGGAGCCGGCCGGTCTGCTAAAACAGCCTATGAGGACCTGAAGCGAAACAAGATCCTTGGGATGCAGGTATTAGGTTACGTAAGTATTAACGGACAGGATCCGGATCCTGATGTTGGTATTGAAAAGGGTAAAATACTCGGTAGTATTGATGAGATCGAACAAATTATAAGAGACTGGCAGGTACAGGATGTAATGGTGGCATTAGAGCCTGAGCATCGGGAGAAACTGGTGAATATCATTGCAAAAACGGATTCTCCTGAAGTTTCCCTAAAGTTATTACCGGATTTTCATCAGGTGGTAAGTGGGTTGAGTAAAACCAATCAGATCTTCGGGATGCCACTGATCGAAGTGTCACCTGAACCCATGCAGCTATGGGAGTTAGTGGCAAAGAGGTTCTTTGATGTCGTTATTTCATTCACAGTGCTGGCGCTTACATTTCCATTCTTGTTGATCATCGGCTTGCTAATCCGTCTTACATCAGATGGTACCGCTATTTACGAACAAACCAGGGTGGGGAGGAATGAAAAACCGTTTACCATGTATAAATTCAGAACCATGTTTGATAACGCTGAAAAGGATTCCGGGCCAAAATGGGCCACCAAAAATGACCCGAGGATCACTCCAATGGGCAGGTGGTTGCGGAGACTACGAATTGATGAATTGCCTCAATTTGTGAATGTATTAAAAGGTGATATGAGCCTTGTTGGCCCAAGACCGGAACGGCCTCATTTTGTGGATCAATTTTCTGCTGAGGTTCCCTTATATTCACGCCGTCACAGAGTACGGCCCGGCATAACCGGATGGGCTCAGGTGAAATGGAAATACGACGCCAGTATGGATGATGTTCGTGAAAAAACGAAATATGATTTATTTTACATCGAAAATGCATCGATGAGTATGGATGCAAAGATCTTGATAAACACCATTATGACTGTTGTTAAAGGAAGAGGGCAATAACGTATGCAGAGTGATTCGCTGGTCATTGTTCCTACATATAATGAATCTCATAACATTGAGCGGGTCATTGACCGCCTGATGGTGTTGGATAATAAAGTTGATGTATTAGTTATTGATGATGGTTCGCCGGATGGCACGGCCGATCATGTTCGGAATGCCATAGAAAAGCATCCTGATCGGGTTCATTTGATCGAAAGAGAAGGGAAGCTCGGTCTTGGAACGGCTTATGTAAGAGGATTTAAATTCGCATTAAAACATGGATACACCTACGTTTGTGAAATGGATGCGGATTTTTCTCATGATCCGGACGATGTTGACCGACTAATTGAAGAAGTGAGATCAGGTAATACGGATGTTGCGGTCGGATCCAGATATTCAAATGGGATCAGCATCATCAACTGGCCCCTAAGCCGATTGATCCTGTCTTATGGAGCCAATATATATGCCCGTACCATAACCGGACTACCCATTTTTGATACAACAGCAGGTTTTAAGTGCATTCACCGGAAAGTGCTTGAAGAAATATCCATCGACCGTATCAGGTCGAACGGATATGCATTTCAGATCGAAATTCACTTCAGAGCATGGAAAGCCGGTTTTCGGCTGAAAGAAGTATCCATTGTGTTTCGTGAACGTGAGGAAGGCGTTTCAAAAATGTCGAAGGCAATTGTTCGTGAAGCGATATGGAGGGTGTGGTCTTTAAAATTCAGCAGTATCTTTGGAACACTTTGATCTATTCTGAATTCTTACCTCTACAGAAGATTGCGTATATTAACAGAGATTAATCCTAAAAAGCAGATATGCAGTATTTAGATTTTGAACAACCCATTGCGGAACTCGAAAACAAGATCGAGGAGCTTAAAAAGCTTTCAAATGTAAGTGATGGAGTACTTGACAAAGAAATTGAAAGCCTCAATAAAAGGGTCGCAAAACTTCGGTCATCCATTTTTGAAAACCTGACCCGATGGCAACGTGTGCAATTAGCCCGCCACCCGGATCGTCCATATACTTTGGATTACATATACAAGATCACAGAGAATTTTGTGGAATTACATGGTGACCGATATCAGTCTGATGATAAAGCCATTGTTGGTGGATTTGCCACAATTGATGGGCAGTCAGTTATGATTATTGGGCATCAAAAAGGACGGGATACCCAGCAGCGACAGTACCGCCGGTTTGGTATGGCCAACCCTGAAGGATATCGAAAAGCCTATCGCCTAATGAAGCTGGCCGAAAAATTTAATGTACCTATCATTACGTTGCTTGATACTCCGGGTGCTTATCCGGGACTTGAAGCTGAGGAAAGAGGTCAGGCCGAGGCTATTGCCAAGAATCTGAAAATGATGGCCATGCTCAAGGTTCCATTCATAACCATCGTGATCGGTGAAGGAGCCAGTGGCGGAGCCATCGGTATAGGAATGGGTAATGAAGTGTATATGATGGAGAATACCTGGTATTCCGTTATATCACCGGAATCCTGTTCTTCCATTCTCTGGAAAACCTGGGATTACAAAGAACAAGCTGCAGCAGTTCTCAAACTAACCGCACCGGATCTAAAAGAACTGAAAGTTATTGATGGGGTGATCCCTGAACCGTTGGGTGGTGCACATCGTGATCACGATGCTGCAGCTGATGAGGTTAAAAAACAGATCTTGAAAAGCCTGAAGAAATTGAAAAAAATGAAGCCGGAGAAGCTCATTGAACAGCGTATTGAAAAATATGCGAGTATGGGCCAATGGAAAACGGTGAAGTAATTAAGTGAAGTTTCCCGATAAAGAACCGATCATAGAATATACCCACGAACTCAGAAGCCGTTATGGCGAGACAGACCGAATGGGTTATGTGTATTATGGCCGTTATCTGGAATACTTTGAGGTTGCAAGAACTGAAATGATCCGTTCTTATGGATTGTCTTACCGTGAAATGGAAGAATCGGGGGTCATGTTACCTGTCATTCATACTGAGATCGAGTATAAGATGCCGATCCTCTATGACGAGAAAATGCAGATCAAGGTGATGGTCTTTGATGTTCCCTCAGTAAGGCTTCAGACATTTTATGAGGTAACAACTGAGGACTCAGACAGTATTCACATTTTAGGCGAAGTTTCTCTGTGTTTCATGGATGCAGAGAGTCGCCGTCCATGCCGAGCCCCTGAGAATTTTATAAACAAAATCACTCAATAATAACTCGGTGAACCCCATGCAGTTCCAAAACAGAAAGCTATATATTTCTGTGGCTTTGGCGGCTGTTGTGCTTTTCATCATGGCTCTTGGTCCCGGACTTTATGGTCACGAGTATGCCTCTCAAATTTATTGGCTTTATGATGGGTTTGACCTGCTGTGCCATCAGTTGGGTGATCGTTCTTACCACTTATCCGGAATGCCAATGGCGGTATGCAGCCGATGCATCGGTATTTATGGAGCTTTTATGGCAGGATGGTTACTACTCCCATTTCTTTCAAGGATCAATATCTCCTTAAAATGGAAAATTGGATGGTTAATTGGACTTATTATTTTAAATTTGGCCGATGTAACAGGTAACTTATTTGACATATGGTCGAATACACTTGAAACAAGGCTGGCATTAGGTACATTGCTAGGCCTGTCAGTGGCACTACTTTTTAATGATGAATTTTTCTCAAACTAACAACGGATCAAATATGGATAACGAACAAACAGCACCAAGTTATTGGAACTCAGTTCTGATCGGGGCTCTTACGGTAGCTCTTATAACCGGTGGACTCGGAATCATACTCATGTATTATGTGGCCGGAGCTGAACCCTCAATGACTCTGATGGTCGTTTCGGGATTAACATTACCGCTAACCTGTTTGTTTGGATTAGTAGGTGGTGTGATAGCGACAAGGCATTATGCAAAGACCTTTGATATAACTTTTACCATTGGGCAGGGAGCCCTTATAGGTTTACTCACAGGGGCTGTTGCAGCCATATTTGCAACAGTGATCAGCCAATTATGGATGATGATAGATCCGGCACTGATGGAAAACTTTTATGAAAATATGATCTACTCCATGGAACAGATCGGAATGCCACAGGCTCAGCTGAATGATGCGATCGATAACATGGAACAGACAAGAGCTCAGCAACAATCTTTAGGTGGAATAGCGTTAGGTGTGTTGATCAATGCTATTGTACTTGGCATCGTAAACGCAATCACAGGAATGATCGGGGCTAAGATATTCGCCTCTGAAGAATAAAATTAATGGATCAAAACATAAACTCAGGCACAGATTTTCAACAACTAACACAACAACAGCAAGACATTCCATGGGTAGAACGTAACGGTTTTGCCCATTGGGCGGTCGCAGTCGGCTGGGTACTCATTGCCCTGATCGCATTCAATATAGTTGGTGCGGTGGTGGGGGTACTTGGTATCTTACTTACAACCGATGATCTGGATCCAAATGTGATGATGGAAAACCTGTCATCAAATTTTGATATCCTGTTTCTTGCAAATTCATTCGGTCAGATTCTGATCATGGCTTTGGCTACTTTACTGCTTGTAAAATTGCATGCTGTGAAAGGGGAACGAAAGGAATTTCTTCGTTTAAAGCTCTCAGCTAATGTTTGGCATGTTACGTTAGTAGGTGCCATATTATTTGTGGTTGCTCAACCTACTATCTTGTTCCTCGGATGGTTGAACTCTTTTGTCCCTGTACCTGATGTGATGGCCGAAATGCAGGAAACGATGGCTGAAATGATCACCACCTTCCTGAAGTCTGACAATGCACTTTTGTTGGGAGTATTTCACATTGGAGTGGTACCCGCAATTTGTGAAGAGATCATGTACCGGGGTTACGTACAGCGGGCACTGGAAAAAAGCTGGGGTATTACAGCAGCTATACTGATATCCGGTGCTTTGTTTGGAGCCTATCATTTGCAGATATCCAACATCGTACCATTGGCGACCTTGGGAATATTTTTAGCCTATCTGACCTATGTATCAGACAGTCTAATACCGGCCATGGTGGCTCATTTTGTCAACAATGGGGGGCAGGTCATTGCCAGCAGCTACTATCCTGAAATGCTGGATCAGCAGGTGTCACCTGAAATGGATATTCCGATCCTGATGGTCATTCTGAGTGTGGCGGCTACCACATTTTTATTATACTATCTACATCAGATCAAAATTAAAGGAGCCGAATAATGGGATTTTTCTCTGACGCCCCAAAACCTAACGACATTGATAACTGGGTATGTGTGATGGAGGCAAGCACTGATCTGGAAGTGGAGATGGCCAAGAACTACCTCTCAAATCTTAAGATTCCTTCAAACATTCTATCCAAGCGTGATTCTGCCTATAGTTTAACGGTGGGGGAAATGGCCCTTGTGTATTTGTATGTACCTGTTGATTACAAGGAAAAAGCCATAAAGGCCTTAAAAGAACTTGAAGAAGAAAATCCGGATTTCAACCCGGAGAATGATACCGGGGAGTAGGCTTTGAGTGAACTCACAAAACGAATCTTGTTTGCAACTCCGGCGGCGATACTATTCATATTTCTTACCTGGATAGGTGGATGGTATTTTAAAGCCTTCGTTATTTTGATCGGTTATTTCATTCAGCAGGAAGTCATACGGTTAATGGATGGTGCAGGCCTCCCAACCGATCAATATTTCCCATATACGATTGGATTATGGATTATGCTGTACCCGGTGCTTCCATATGCTTTCGAAATCGGGTTGAGCATCTTTTTGATCTTTATTGCGGTACAAACTTTTCGTGAAAATGAAGAATGTATCAGTCAGTTAAGTACCTCGTTCTTTGCCGGATTATATGCTCCAATAGGGATGCTAAGCCTGATGTTGATCCGTGATACCGGTTCGAACGAGACAGGTTTTGTTCTTACAATAGCCACCATGCTAATGATCTGGGGCGGAGATGTATTTGCCTACTTTGGTGGTAAGAATTTTGGAAAGCACAAACTGGCACCAAGTATCAGTCCCAATAAAACCTGGGAGGGTTTCTTCTCCGGTTATCTGGGATGTTTTGTAGGATTGGTGATCGCTCTGAAAACCATTCCCATCGAAACCACACTTACCCTGATACTCGCACTTCCTTTGGTGTTGCTGGTAGGAACTTTTGGTCCATTTGGTGACCTGATCGAAAGCAAGATCAAGCGAAAGGCAGGGGTTAAGGATTCTTCTAATTTGCTTCCGGGTCATGGTGGTTTTTTTGACCGTTTTGATGCCGTTATTCTTGCTGCACCTGCTGTGTATGTATATATAAAGCTTATTCAGGATTTTGATTATGTCATCTTTTGACTTTTCGTGGAAGATCATACCGCTTAAACTAAAAGAGGTATTTACCATTGCACGAGGTTCAAAATCAGAGGTTCATAACGTTTTTTTTACGATCCGAAAGGATGGCATCACCGGTTATGGTGAAGCCGGCCCTAATGCCCGATACGAGGAAACTGCTGAAGACGTAAGTCAATTTTTCGAATCCCTCCCAAAGGATTTCTTCAAAGAATTGACCCATATTTCTGAGATCCTGCCCAAACTTGAAAAACTCGATTTGCCAAAAATTTACTCAGCCATGGCAGCCGTAGAAATGGTGTGGCTCGATTGGTGGGGGAAATCCAGAGGGAAACCATTATGGAAATTGTGGGGATATGACTCCCCTGTTGGCCCAATAACATCTTATACCATTGGTATTGACACCCCGGAACGGATGCAAAAGAAAATTGAAGCGGCCGGTCAATATCCAATCTACAAGATCAAATTAGGAACAGATAACGACCGTGAGATCATAAAAGCCATTCGGGAAGTGACAGATAAGCCTTTAAGAGTTGATGCTAATGAGGGCTGGAAAACATTGAAGCAGGCGAAAAGTGAGATCGAGTTTCTATCCACTCAAAATGTAGAACTGATCGAGCAACCAATGCCCTCCTCAGAGATTAAAAAAATGCAGGAACTGAAAAAATGGTCACCGTTGCCACTCGCTGCAGATGAAAGTTTTACCGGAACTGAGGACCTGGAAGCCATAGCACAAGCATTTGACGTCATTAATATCAAGCTGATGAAGATCGGAAGCCTCCATAAAGCGAGGCAAACGATCACTCAGGCAAAGAAACTGGGACTGGATATTATGATCGGATGTATGATCGAAAGTTCTCTTGCTAATGCAGCAGGGGCTCTTTTGGGGCTTGAGGCCAAATATGTTGATCTGGATGGTCACCTGCTAATTTCGAATGATGTATTTACAGGTCTTTTACTTGATGAAAAATCGCGGATCATATTATCGGATGAACCGGGTTTTGGAGTGCATTATGAATGGTAAGAGCCATTCTTACGGTTATATAAATGCCAATCAAAAATTAATTGATACAAAATGAATATTCTTATCACCGGTGGAACCGGATTTGTAGGCAACGAGCTAAGAACCATGCTTCTTAAAGAAGGGCACCACCTTGTGATCATCACCAGAAGCCCAAAGAAATATGAGGATGAAAACGCTCAGAATCAGCGATTCATATCATGGGAAGATGACCTGGTATCGGAAATGGAAGATGTGGATGCGGTTATTAATCTTGCCGGCGAAAGTATATTTGGGCAGCGCTGGACAGATGAGATTAAAAAGCGGATCATGGATAGCCGCGTTAAAACCACAGAGCGGTTGGTAGAGGCAATGGAAAAAGCCAAAAAACGACCTAAAGTGTTCGTTTCAGCCTCGGCCTCAGGATATTATGGTAATAGAGGAGAGGATATACTAACAGAAGACGATCCTGCTTCCGATGATTTTTTGGCACAGGTATGTGTGGAATGGGAAAAAGCATCGCATAATGCTCTGGATTTGGGAATCAGGGTTGCCAATCCAAGGATCGGTATCGTTCTCGAAAAAGGAGGAGGAGCTTTGGAAAAAATGATACCTGCTTTTCAATTCTTTGTGGGGGGACCCATTGGAAACGGCGAACAGTATATGAGCTGGGTTCACAGAACAGACCTTTGTAAGGCGATCATCTTTCCCTTGCAAAACAGTGAGATCAACGGTGCTTATAATGTTGGATCGCCGAACCCGGTTACCATGAACAAATTTTCTGCGGTATTGGGAGATATTATGAGAAGGCCATCCCTGTTTCGGGTACCAAAATTTGCTCTGGATATCATTCTGGGTGAAGCCGCTAAACCGGTAACAGACAGCATCCGAATGCAACCCAAAAAGTTACAAGTAAACGGGTTTGAGTTTCGCTTTGAGGAACTGGAAGAAGCCCTGGCTGATATCCTGTAACTGAATTGAGTAAGTAATCGTCCGAATACTCAGTAAATCTGAGTAACCTTTCTACTCTTCTTTAACCTGTTTGTTGATGGTCCAGCAGCGTAAGCCTTCCCGCGTTTGTGCGATCAGTTCTTTCAGCCCATCACCGTTTATATCCGTGATCAAGGCATGTTTCATTCCGGAAGTTGGAAGATTGAACAGTCGCTTATCCGTGAGGATCTCCCACGCAAACAAGCGGCCAAACTCAGCTAAGGCCAGAACTTCTCTGTTCAGATCAGCATTGATATCTGTAATGATAGGCGAAAAAGTATCTGAGGCCGGTTGACCCAGGCTCTTTGTATATCTCAGTTTACCGCTATTGTTATATAAAAAGAGTGAACCGTTCGTGCTTTGAGTCACAAGAAGATCTTCATTAAAAAAGTCCGTTGAATCCTTAAGCAGTACATTAGGCTGTATCTGAACCGAAGAGATCTCGTTATTAGCTACATACAAAGACCTGATGCCGACAGAATCATCAGAAACTACTGAGGCTAATGAATCTGAGAAGATCGGGTTGGTGCCAATAGAATAGATATTTCCATCAGCTGCACCGGCAATGATCTGATCTTTGTATAAAATGGGCGACCCGCTAAAGGGAGCATTAATGAATTGAGGGTAACCCGGACGGGCGTTCCCGTTGCGCAACCAGCTGTGCAGGGTATTTTCAGAAAATGCCCAAACCGACCAGGTGTCATTCACCAAACTGAATACCGGTTTAGTGTTTACTATGGTATTTGTGTTTTGTGGCCAGCCACGTACGTTATCTCCACGGCCATCCAATACATGGACTTTACGGTCTTGAGTTGCTACGACAATTTCAGGAACACCGTTTCTTAAAATATCCTGCACAAGAATTGGGGCTGATATCTGTTCGTTCATATCAATAGGGAAACGCGGAAGCAGTTCTCCGGTTTCATTCCAGGCAAAGATCTTTGAACCGGCTGCCTGAAGCACAACCTGTTGGTTGTTCCCATACCAGTCGTATAAAACAGGGCTGCCGACCGGCTCCAGCCCTTCTGTGGAAGTTTCCATTGCAATGGTGCCATCCATGGCAAGAGCCAAAACACGCCCGTTTTGGGTTGATACAACGATCTCATCAGCGGAACTTCCCACCAGGTCACCCAACACCGGGGTGCCACTTAGGTCGTAATTCGATAATGGTACCACCCACAATTCTTCGTAAGGAACGCTGGAACCCTCCTTGGAGAAGGTATTTAGAGTGAAATCTACAGTACTGTTACCTGTGGTAAATGCCATAGCTGTAATATCAAACCGGCTTAGTACAGCACCGGCTGTGTGCTCAGGCTTAAGATAAGGGGTAATATACTTCAAAAACTCGTTTGAGTCGGTCCATACCAATCCACTGATAGCTTCAGGAAGCTGATCCCTCATCTCAGAGTAAGTATCTTCATAATAGATCACCCGTCGCCGTATGCGGTCAGAATTGACGCTTTCAGCCAATCCTTTACGCTTAGCGATTACCACGACATCCCCGGAAAAGGCCAGGTAGAAATCGCGCAGGTTACTTAATTCTGAGCCGATCAATTCACCAAATACCTGACTGCTGATCTGATAGGTATTGTCCTGACGATCTACAAAACCCTCATTATTCAGTTCAAACAATTCCTGACGCAGTTTACCCAGGTTGCTGACCTTACGCATAAATAAATACTCTCCTTCTTCCAGTAGACCGGATTCAGGAAATGATTCGAAGGCAAATTCTGAAGACAAGGTAGCAGCTATTTCCTGATACAGATCCACATTATTTGTCAACAGAGAATCCAGGGGAGTCATGAAAGCTTCTTCAGGCTCGGCAGGCACAGAAACCACCGGGAGGCGCATGATCGCAAAGGAGGCTACATTACTTGCAATATGTCGGTCTAAAGTGATGGGTTTGTTTTCGAATGAAAAAGCATCCACCAGGATAGAACGAGAATCCGTTAAGGGGATGGTGCCGGACAGTTGAACATTCGCTGTGGTATCTTCAACAAATTGAGTGTTGATAATTGTTGGAGCCGTTCCTTCAAAAGAGTTAAGAAGGCCGGGGCGGCTGCTCACCTGTGCATATTGTTCGATCCATTTATCGAGCTTTGGAGTATTGAGAACCAGTGAGTTGCTTGGTGGTTCAGAATCAAGTGAGATAGCAGGAGAGAGCCCCGCGTAACTTCGTATAGCGTTCTCAACCAATAGGCTGGATCTTGATAAGATCAGGTTGCCATTAACCTGAGCGGCATACAATTCATCCCTGTTAAAAAATAAACGATGAATGACGGTTTCGTTGAACTGATAATTGTTTTGTGTAAACGGCTGATAAAAGTTTGAGGCCCAGTCATTAAGGTCTCTGTCACTGAAATCAATAATGTAAAGCAATTCAGAATCAGTAGAAGTAACCGGGTTTAAAACGAGGGCCTTTAGAGTAAGCTGTGAATCAAGGTTTTCTCCCAACCCGGCGATCTGTTGAATACCTGAAGGAGTCATATCATCGAGGAATGATGCATACTCTTTGGTGAGAATATCCTGTACATTTACTCCATCATCAGGTACAACCAAAAAGGTGGAATTTTCAGGTATCAGCTTGTACCATTCATTTTCAGGAAGGGAAGAACAGGCGGCGACAAAACTTAAAATGAAAAAAGTAATTAAGAAATTTGTAAGACGTTGCATCAATGAGAAATAATAAGCTGTTTTGGATATTATGTAATCGCTAATTGAAGTAAGCATA
>JAASTO010000222.1 GCA_021767245.1 Balneolaceae bacterium | reverse complement strand
GGTCATATCCAGCCATGGAGAAAGCAGTACCAGCTGTGAGAGTTGCTGAATTTTGTTTTTAATGAGCAGCTGACACAGCGAGTGAGCGATCCCCCCACCGTTGGAATCTCCGACGACCGTCAGATTCTCAGCACCATACTGTGCCTGTAACACGGTATAGAGATCCATAAAGAAATCCATCACATCCGATGCAGTGCGGTTAGGCAGCAGTGGATAATCGGGGGCAATGATAACCTGTCCAAGATCTTCACACAGGTCCTCGATCAGGGTCCAGTGGAACTTCATGAAGCTTTTCGTGAACCCTCCCCCGTGGATGAATAGAACGGCCTTATCTGCTTTACCCTTTGAAGGTGCAATTTTCCAGATACTTCGATCCTGATGATCGAGCTTTTCCACCGCAAACTGATCTATCAGGGGTTTAGGCGGCGCAGGTTGTGAAGAGGGAGCTTTCCACCATTCCTCATTCAATCTCTTCTTGAATGAAGAAATATTCAGGGTAAAATTGATGGTCTTTGAGATCAGGTCGGGTCGTTTCATCAGGAGTAGATTTGATTCACTACGAAAACGGAAATTCAACAGACAACATTCAGTCGTTTGAACCTCTTTATTACGCTAATTGAACTTAACAGTAATATCATTCAATTTCTCCAAACGAAACAGAGGTCCGTTTTACATTTCATATTCGATAATTAATTCTTTTCCCGTATCTTTTGAATTCACAACCAAGGTTGGGGGTGCTTGCATAGCGGGCTGAGATTACACCCTGATACCTGAACCGGATAATACCGGCGTAGGGAAACCTGTTTACCGCACAGTAACGCAAGTTAACCTCCTCCATTAATCAAAGTTCATTAATTGGAGGAATTCAATGTTCAATTCTATTACCACAAAGTCGTGGCTCACGGCTTTGCTACTCACCATACCACTACTCTTATCTAATCCTAATACCACTTTGGCACAGACCATTTCCGGAACCGTTCTGGATGCCCAAACCAAGGAACCACTGGCCGGAGCGGCCGTTCGACAAATGGGTACCTCTCGAGGAGTTGTCACCGGGGATGACGGCTCTTTTGAGATCCGCCTTTCCGAAAATGGAGAACGGGCATTACTCATTACCTATCTGGGATATAAAGATCATGAAGTGGATCTCAACGTACCAAATAAAACGGGAGAGATCTTCATGTTTCCGGAAACCTACATCGGCGCTGATGTTTTTGTCAGCGCTACCCGGGCGGATAAGGCCTCACCTATCACCTATACCAATGTTGAAAGTGAGGAGATCGAGCGGCGTAACCTGGGGCAGGATGTTCCTTACTTGCTGCAAAGCACACCATCGGTCACTACTACTTCAGATGCCGGTACCGGGATCGGTTATACGGGAATTCGCATTCGCGGAGTCGATCCGGCTCGTATCAACGTGACCATCAATGGGATCCCGGTGAATGATGCAGAGTCTCATGCCGTGTTCTGGGTGAACCTGCCTGACCTGACCTCATCAACTCAGAATATTCAGATCCAGCGCGGGGTGGGAACATCCACCAATGGAGCCGGAGCCTTTGGCGGAACCATCAACCTTCAAACGAGTTCCTCCAGAGTGGAACCGTTTGGGGAGATAAACACCGGATTCGGTTCATTTAATACCCAAAAATACAACGTGAAACTCGGCTCAGGGCTCATGGAAAATGGGTGGCAGTTTGAAGGCCGGCTTTCAAAGATCGACTCGGATGGTTTTATTGACCGAGCGGCTTCGGATCTTGATTCCTATTTCCTTTCAGCTTCAAGGCATGGAGAGCGAAGTTTATTAAGAGCCGATGTGTTTTCAGGCAAAGAGCGAACCTATCAGGCATGGTATGGCATCGAGGAAAGTGTGCTTAAAAATGACCGCACCTTTAATGAAGCGGGAACCGAGAAAGACGGGGAACCGTACGAGGATCAGGTCGATAACTATCAGCAAAATTATTATCAGCTCCATTATTCTTATAAGCTGTCTGATAGCTGGAATGCCAATGTATCCGCCTTTTATACCAAAGGATTTGGATATTATGAGGAATACAAAGCGGATGAAGACCTGGCTGATTACGGGATCACTCCACTGATTCCCTCTACACCGTCTGAGTCGGATCTGGTTCGCCGACGGTGGCTGGATAATGATTTCTACGGCACCATCTTTTCAACCCGGTTCACCCCAAACGATACCTGGAATGCCACTTTTGGAGGCGGTTACACTTACTACGACGGAGCCCATTTCGGGGAGGTGATCTGGGCCCGGTATGCAGGTGACAGCGAGACCGAAGACCGTTATTATGACAATGACGGGATCAAAAAGGATTTCAACCTGTATGGGAAATTACAGCTCAAACTTAGCGAAAAACTGAATTCGTACGTCGACCTTCAGGTGCGTGGGGTGAATTACGAATTTCTGGGTAATGGCTTTGTTCAGAGCTCGACCGGGGGTAACGTACGCGACAGCCTGGTGGCTATTCAACAGGATGATCAGCTAACTTTCTTCAATCCCAAGTTTGGATTCGTGTACAGCCTACCTGAAAAGCAGCGCATTTATGCTTCTTTTGCCATAGGTGGTAAAGAACCCACGCGGGATGAATACGTGGATTCTACTCCCCAAAGCCGTCCGGATCCGGAACGACTCTATAATGTTGAGCTCGGGTACCGCGGCGATTTTAGCCGGCATTATCTGGGAGCAAATATCTACGGCATGTTCTATCGTGATCAGTTGGTGCCTACCGGGGCCATCAACGACGTGGGAGAGATCGTCAGAGAAAATGTACCTGAAAGTTATCGCATCGGTCTTGAATTACAGGGTGGAGTGAGCTTATCGGAACACCTGAGTGTGTCTGCCAACGCTACATTCAGTCAGAATAAGATCGTGGAGTACACGCAGTTCACGGATCAGTATGACGCGAACTTCAATTACCTGGGTCAACAGGCCACAACCTATGAAGACACTGATATTGCCTTCTCTCCTTCGGTTATTGGAAATGGGGTGATCGGGTATCAATCAAACGGATGGAACCTAGAGCTGATCGGTAAATACGTATCCCGCCAATATCTGGATAATACGCAGACTGAAAGCAGATCTATCGATCCGTATTTCGTTAACGATCTGCGCCTGAGTTATTCCCTCGATTCCATTTCCCTGATGGAAGGTATCACGGCAACTTTGCAGATCAATAACCTCTTTGATCATGAGTATGAAACCAATGGTTACACCTTTGGTTGGCTGGAAAGCGGTGAGCCTGTTTTCTACAACTATTACTTTCCGCAAGCGGGTACAAACTTCCTGTTTAAGGTAACCTGGAAATTTTGATAAAAAAAAATCCCGCACAAATCGGGTTGTGCGGGATCTTAAAAATGCAAGTAGTGAGAACCTTAGTCCTCGCTTATTTAGTTTACTTGTTCATTAGTTTTCTGAAGTCATCCAAAGTACCGCGAACGGCTTTGGCTGATTCATTCAGAAGGTCTTGTTCTTTTTCGTTTAATTCAACCTCTATCACTTCTTTTACTCCGCCTTTGCCGAGTTTGACCGGAACACCGATGTATAGATCATCGATCCCGTACTGTCCGTCGATATGAGCACATACCGGGAAAATTCGGTTTTGATCAAGAAGGATAGCTTCTACCATCTGAGCTGCGGCTGCACCGGGTGCGTACCAGGCTGAAGTTCCCATCAACCCAACGATCTCTCCACCGCCTTTTTTGGCGCGTTCCACGATCTCATCCAGGCGGGCTTCATCGATGAAGTGTGTGATCGGCATACCGGATAATGTGGTAAAGCGTGGCAGGGGAACCATCGTGTCACCGTGTCCACCCATCAGCAGTGCCTGAATATCTTTTGGAGACACATCCAGCTCACTGGCAATAAAAGCACGGTAGCGGGCAGTATCAAGAATACCGGCCATACCCATTACTTTGTCATATGGAAGCCCGCTTGCCTCTTTAGCTACCTGCACCATCACATCGAGTGGATTGGATACTACAATGATGATCGTGTCTGGCGAGTGCTTGGCTAATTCTTTACTTACACTGCTCACAATATTTGCATTGATCTCAAGCAGGTCATCGCGACTCATACCCGGTCGGCGTGGCACTCCGGCGGTGATTACACATACATCTGATCCGGCAGTATCGGCATAATCAACCGTACCGGTGATGCGGGTGTCATATAAGTGGATCGGGGCAGATTCCCACTGATCCAATCCGCGGCCTTTGGATGGGTAAAAGGTTTTGTCCCCGTCTTTTTTCTCGATGTCAACGGC
>JAASTO010000221.1 GCA_021767245.1 Balneolaceae bacterium | reverse complement strand
TCCACACCCTGCCGTTTCTCATTTTTAACCACTTGCTTTTCTTTGGCGAGAACAGCTTCCGTCACGGTGTTAATGAAGTAGCCAAGTTTATCTGCTTCGGCCCAGATCATTTTTTCGAGGGCATCTTTAGGAACGGTTTGGAAGTAGTTGGTGCGATCCCGGCTCGTGGAACCATTCGCTCCGGATCCCCCGATACGAGAACTCATTTCATCGAGCCCGCCCTTGCCAAGGTTTTCTGATTCCAGAAAGAGTAAGTGCTCAAAAAGATGAGCAAATCCAGTTCGTCCTTCC
This sequence comes from Balneolaceae bacterium, assembly GCA_021767245.1. GTDB lineage: Bacteria > Bacteroidota > Rhodothermia > Balneolales > Balneolaceae > Gracilimonas. Next base: position 3,984 of record JAASTO010000221.1, on the reverse strand, counting down.
AATTCCCGTGATGATCCAACATGAAAGGTAAGAGCAACAGCGGTAACGGGGTCAGAGTTATCTTTGTGAAATATGACTTCAAGTCCATTATCCAGAGTGAATTTCTCGTAATCCACTGAAAACTCTGTTTGTTGTTGAGTGCAGGAAGTGAAAACAAATGTCCCAACGATCAAAAAAGTCAGGAGCGATAAAATGCGTGATTTCATAATATGATTTGGCGGTTATGATTTTGTGAAATATAACAGGCGGGAGCGTACGGGTTTGTAAATGTTTTGTTTCTGTGACCCTAACCCTGTCCCTTTCCCTCCGGCACGTCGTTAATACTTGATTGCCCATGGCCAGGCCGCAAGGAAAGGGGACGCATTGGTGAAAAAGTTAATCAGATATTACTATTGTTAGTTAAAATAGGATGGTAATGCAAAGGCTGTTTTAACGAACTTTAGGTCGGAATCTAATTGATGAACTCATCAACGCGTCTCCTTCCTTGCGAAGCGTTAGCGCCACGGAGGGAAGGAACAAGGATGGGTCCCGGTGGGGCGAGCTTGAAGTTTATCCCAAAAAGAAGCTAATTCAGCTATGAACCTGTCTTGGAAAACCATAACAGAAATTGCCAGGGAGCTAAGAAATAACCCAACCCCTTCCGAAAAGCATCTTTGGAAATATCTAAGAAAACGTCAGTTTAACGGGTACAAGTTTCTTCGTCAAAAACCTTTTATCTATGAAGTCCGCAATGGGCGTAAATATTTTTTCATCGCTGATTTCTACTGTGCAGAGCTAAGATTAGTGATAGAATTAGATGGAAAAATACATGACATTCATAAAGAATATGATTTCCAAAGGGATCTTGTGTTGAAGGGATTGGGATTGAAAGTGCTTAGGATCAGGAATGAAGAGCTGCGTGATTTGGATAAGGTGTTGGAGAGAATTAGAGAGTTTATTCACATTTAAGGTGGGGACCCTAACCCTGTCCCTTTCCCTCCGGCACGTCGTTAATATTTGATTGCCCATGGCTTAGCCGCAAGGAAAGGGGACGCCTTGGTGGTTTATGGGTGGAGAGTACATATGGATAGAATTTTTGTAACAGAGTTGATGTCTGAAGCTTTCAAAAGTGCTCATCAACGCGTCTCCTTCCTTGCGAAGCGTCAGCGCCACGGAGGGAAGGAACAAGGATGGGTCCCCTTGGAATGCTACCCACCAGGCACCAGCTGCATGGTTCTTACATCAGATCCTTCAAATAGGGCGGTGGAGTCCTGATAAAGCCATCGGTATTCTCCGTTCAGCCATCGGTCGGTCTGGTCTCCGAAGTGTCTGGATAACGGGTTTCCCGACTGACCTGTGGGCAGTACGCTTTTACTCCGGCTCATATCAGATAGATCAGAAATTCGACGAATAGATGCTCCGAGGATCATTTCAAACGGCTGATCCCAGCGATACTGACCATTATTGACGCTCATGCCGTGACTTTCTACTTCATAAGGACCTTTGCTCAAAACATTATTTACGATCATCTTCAGGGTGGAAGGAGCATTGGGAGCTTCGGAGGCCTGGGCAAAGAACGGTGGTTTGAATGTGATGGTATGCAGTTGCTCCCATCGCCATTCATACGGCTCACTGCCAAGGGAATCACTCAGAAATAGAATTGCATCCTGCATGCTTTTGATGACCATATCTTCTCGGGTCTCGATCTTTTCCGTCGCCTTATCATCAAAAAGAGTACTCTCAGAATCAATGAGTGAGGTCATGGTACGAACCGGGATGTTCTCGTGATGCGTGAAGTTTTCGTAAACGATCTCACCAAGATCATCCTTCAGGGAATTTTCAGTGAAATTGAGGAAGAAAGTATCAAATATGGAAGCCGCTGTGGAACTCAGGCTGTATTCAAAATTCCAGTTTTCCAGATAAGAAATAGGGAGATCGAAATTATAGGCATCCTGATCGCGAAGGATCTCCAGAATGATCGGCGTTAATTTGGCCGCAAAATTTGAATACGAATCGTTCTGAAGAGATTCAAAATCCCGGTACGAAAAGTTCTCGTTATTCAGAAGGATCTGTTCAATGCGTTCGATACGGCTCGGTGGTTCCCAGAAGGTAGCGATGTAATAAGGATATCCTTCCGTAGTAAGTTTATTATTAGCATTGGCTATCCAGCCGTCTTCCGGATTAATTACACGCGGCAATTCGTCAAAAGGAATGAATCCCTGCCAGTTCTGATCAGGATCCCAGCCGGCACGCAGGGTGATGGGATCTCCGGTTCGGATGGGTAATTTGGCCACCGAATACATGGCAATATTTCCTTCCACATCACCATACATGAAATTCAATCCGGGCACACCAAAGGAGGGAAGGGCATCCTTGAAATCCTGAAAGTTTTCGGCCCAGTTTATGTTATACAAGGATTTCATTTCGTTGGTAAGCTCAAATCCGGTCCATTGCATGGAAATGAGTTTATCGCCAGTGAGTTCAGGCACCGGATAAATATCAGAGATCACCGGCCCGTGTTGGGTGTACCGGATCTCAATAGAGCGGTCGTCACCATCCTTTACTTTGATGATCTCACGCACTTTCTCAAACGATTCGTACACGATCTCGCCATTGGAAAGGGAATCAACCACGTATCGTCCACGATCTTCAGGGTCCTGCTGTTCCAGAAAAAAGTCGGTATCATCACTCATTATACTCGTAAAGCTCCAGGCCATGTGATCATTTTGCCCAATAATGACAGCCGGTACACCTGCCAGCGTGGCCCCGGAAACATTTCTCCCGTTCAGGTTCAGGTGAACCTCATACCACTTGCCGGGCATATCCAGACCCAGGTGAGGGTCGCCGGCCAGCAGGGGATAACCCGATTCGGTCAAAGAGCCATCCACCACCCAGGCATTACTTCCAACGTGGGTTCCTTCCATTTCAAGCAGTTCCCGCTTTTGGATCTCCTGTTTCAGTATGGGCATCAGGGCAGAAGAGAAACCCATGGATTCTTCATCATCCAGAGAGGTCGGGGCTGTATTTGGATATTGCAGCTGAAGCTGATCGAACTGTTGGGGTGGTAAATTTTCTTTGAGGTACTGATACGTAACTTCGCTCCACCAGCTCATATTCAGCTCCCAGCCCATCAGTCGACTCACGGCAAGGGACCGAACGGGGGTCCACTCAAGAGGTTCAATACCTGCTAATGAAAACTCGACCGGTAATCGATTGGAATTATTATTGATGAAAGCATTGACCCCATTTGAATAAGCGTTCAAAACTCGTCTTTCATCCTGACCGAGTATGTCCACCAGTTGCTGTGCAATCTTCCAGAAACCCAGTGTCCGCTGATAAGTATCAAGTTTGATCAGTTCTTCGTCATCCCCAAAAAACTCAGCAAATCGACCTTCTGCCATGATCTGTGTGAGCGTCATTTGCCAGAGGCGATCCTGTGCGTGCACATACCCGAGGGCATAATAAAGATCAGGCTCATTTTGCGCATAGATATGCGGCACGCCGGAATCATCCCAGTGTATATCCACGGTTTCACTCAAACCATTCAGAGTGATAGTATCCTCATAATCGGGCAGAGGTTTGTAGAAGGTCCAGTAAAAAGCGATGCCGGCAAATCCGATGAACAGGATCAGGAAAAAGATCAGCAATTTGACAATGGTATTCATAGGGCGAATGAATGATAGATTGAGTTCAGGAGAAATTAAACATTCTGAAGGGTTTATAAATGAATTATTTGTAGGGGAAATGAGGTATGGTGTGAAATGAGTATGATACTGTTAAACTACCTACAGAGTCTGTCATCTCGAGCGAAATGTAATGAGCGAATGCGAGTGAAATGCAGCCGAGAGATCTTCGGGATTGAAACAGGCATTGTTGTTGATGCATACCCCGTGGATTTCTCCACTCCATTCGTTCGCCTTTGGGGCTCACTCTTTCCGGTCGAAATGATAAGTGGGCAGAGAGGTGGTAAGAAATTGACTCCGTAACGTATAAAACCCCCTGTGT
>JAASTO010000220.1 GCA_021767245.1 Balneolaceae bacterium | reverse complement strand
TCCCGGTTGGGGACGCCACTCGGGACCTCCAGGTCCCAGTTATTTTATTTAGGCAAGCAAGCATAATAAACACCTTCATGATGCATAAAGGTGCTGTCTTTTCTATTCAGATCCAGCGGGCCTCCTTCAAAGTTTGTGACGCGATAACCAAGTTCTTGAAACAGACAAGCGGTGGAGGCAAAATCCCAGAGACTACCACCCCCGACCTCTTGTTTGGGATGTTTGATCATATTGGATGGAGGATTTTTCAACACCTTGATGGCATTCAGAACCGACCCGCCTCCCTCAATCACCTTTAATTCTGATAACCCCAATTCATCCACTCTGCGATTGAGCAGTTGCTTCAGGTCTTCAGAACGTGAGGTATTTTCCAGTGGTTTGTCCGTAATATGGGTCAGGTAATTATTCATTGACGGAATCTCCAGAGGCTTATCATTCTCGTAAACCCCATGCCCTTTGGCTGCATGATATAAGGTTTCGGTACTGGGATCATAAATGACACCGATCACCGGTTCTCCTTCTTTTGATACCAGGGCGATAGATACCGAGAAATCCGGTTCGTTCCGTATGAAGGCCAGGGTCCCGTCGATGGGATCCACACACCAGAAATAGTCTTTTTCAAAGCGACTCCCATCATCCTCGGTTTCTTCTGTTAACATGGCCAGGTCATATTCTTCACAGGTGGGTAACAAATAGGAAAGGATCTCCTGTTCACATTCTTTGTCCACTTGCGTGACTACCTGTGAGGCATAATTGGTTCCGCCTTCTTTTTCTTGCACATGGATCTCCTGATCCATGTAAGATCTTATGATACGTCCTGCTGCATAGGCGGCATCTATAGCCGTTTTTTTAAGGGGTAGTAGATCCATTTTGGAGATTTTTTATGATTTCTTGGGTTATTCTTTCGCTGTTACTGTTGATCTTCCAGAGCCCCGGACTCCATCCTTTCAGAAAACGATTAAAATCGGTCCGGACGACTCTGTATAAAAAACGCCATTACTTATCGAGGGCTTCGTTCCTATCTCCGAGTGCCCGGTTTAAGTGCAGAATGACTGGTTTGAAATGATCTTTTATCTTTTTGAAAGATAGGGAAGAATCCTCCTCGTTTCACACTTGTTCCTGATCCCGGTACTACTCTAATTCTCAACATATCTTATGGGACTACCACCTGGCACACTCTTGCCTCAGTTGAGTTAAGGGAAATTACTTACCATTTTTTTCACGCGGACCGGGAGGTCAGGCATCTCGTTCCCAACCGAGAATTTGGGTACGAGGTTAAGTGGATAAAATTCAGTTGTTACTGAAAGTACATGTAATAAGTCAACAAAATAGCCGTCATGTTATAAACACCATGCGCAACAATAGAAGCCGTTAATCGCCTCGTGTATATGAATAATCCTGTGTAAGCAATAGTAGGAACCAGAATATCAAACCAACCTAGAGCATCTGCAGGCAAATGCCCGATGGCAAAGAAGGCAACAGATAAAATAGCGGCGATCCAAAGTCCTTGATCAGGGTCTTTAAACACATCCTTTAAAATTTGGATAAAGTACCCCCGGTTAAAGATCTCTTCGGTAATTCCGCCTCCTATAACCCCCAAAGCAATAAAGGAAAGTGTGCCCACCAATGATCCATCAAACATCGATACCATCTGAATAATATCCACTCTTTCAGCACCGCCCGTTTGCGGGATGATCCACCTAAATTGCAGAGCAGACCAGATCAATCCTATGGTCAGACCGATCGAACCATCTTTTTTCCAGTGATTAAACGACCACCCTATGTATCGAAAATTTTTGTTTAACAACCTGAGTGAAACATATATCAACGAACAGACAGAGATGAGTTGAAAAAGAGCTATCAGCAGCAAATTTATCCCACTAAGTCCACCATTTATTTTAGAAATTCCAAAGAATACATTTGGGAGCGCAAACAAAATAAATCCTGCTACGACCGTAGCCGTGAATACCATGATCGTCTTCTTTCGGCTTACTGTACGGTTAATGTGATTCATTTTTCATTTAATAAATTATGGATAAATGGAACTATTAGTGAGTTATATCATCACTTGATGTTCCCCTCCTCGTTCGCAATTCGTTCTATCGGTCCATAGATGAATCGTGATTCTGTTTTATTTGCAGCATAAATAGTAGATCAGGATTTATTTTATGAGACCCTTACGCCCTGTTTTTGATTGGGTTTCAAAAATTATCAAACTGCCACTGCTTTTTATATAAGGTCAGGTAAATCATGCAGAGCTTAATCCACGAGGACCGGGAGGTCCTTAGTCTGGTTCTAAGAATTTGCTTTTTGACTCTTACCTAAGAGTAACGCATTTAGCCGTATTTTTATCTTTTTAAAACATTCACTTTTAGGTGCTTGGCAAGATCCTCTTTGGAAATATTTTTTGACAAAAAATCCAGAATTAAGTCAGCAAGTTCAAGATCATAAGATTCTTCAACTTCATATCCATTGATGTACAAAAAAGTCAGGGCAGAGGCCAATGCAGTTCGTTTATTTCCATCGACAAATGGATGTCGAATGGTTAAACAAATGATATAGCTGGCCGCCATATCAAACAAATCGTTCAAATATTCACTATCAAAACTTGCTTTGGGAGCATCCGTGCAAGCCTATATATTCTGTTCTTCCCGAACACCCGAAGCACCACCTGCTTTTTGAATCTCTTGCTCATGAATGAATAAAATGTCTTCCACGGTTAAAAATGAAGGCTCGTTCATTATTCACCCAATTTATCCAAGGATTTTCGATGCTTTTTGCTGACTTCTTGATAAGCAGATTTTGCATTGACTTTTTTAATCAAAAGTCCTTCATCTTGCGGGATAATTTCGACTTGGTCGTCACCTTCTACTTTCAAAAGCTTAAGCAGGGCTTTTTCGAGCAGGATACCACGACTGTTACCAATTTTCTGAAGTTTCTTAATCATAATCCTCTTGCTTTATGTTCTTACGAAGTTATGAACTTAAGAATACGAAATAAAAACAAAAAAAGTATATCGGAAGAGAGGATTTCGCCTCGATCCGCCGCTCTGCTGCGGAGTGCCCCACTGAGGCTACGCCTCCAACTTTGGATACGGTAGGTTGCTAATGTAAATTCCGATGCCTCATGTAAAGAGGGTGAGGCAGAGCCTCCGAAAATGCATGACGCAGCGGAGCTACGTCACGAGGACTAAACATTTATGTGCCATATTTCCTGACTAATTGTTGTAAAGCCACTTAACGGCCTACCGCATAAGCGGCCATGCCGGATTTTTAGTTCAAAACAATTTATAAGAGAAGGGCGTAATTACAAACTCATCACATCAAAATAGCGAGATCGAGGCATGTCCGCCTTGATGCGGTTGTTATTTGGCGTAGCAGGAGGGCTACTACTATGCCGGCTGTTTAGATTTGGAAACCTTTTTAATTTTCTCTTTTATTTTCGATCGCTTTTTTTCTCCAAGCTCAGACTTCTGTTTTTCCATCAGTTTCCTAAACTCCTTCAACTCCTTATCGGTCCAGGGCTCTGACTTAACAACGAAATCGATTCCTTTGGGTTCTTTAACTATAGACATGGTTTTAATCCTGAAAATATTTTTTCACAAGCTTCAATGCATTAACGGTTTCAATGTACATTCGTTGTCCCTTGAAATGCGTTGCACCCAGTTTTTTCTTGTAGTGTTCAATTAACGCAGACTTTGAATCAAAGGCAACATATCCTTCATACCCCTTCTCAAACGACAATTTACAGGCGAAGGCAAAAAGGTTTCCAGCTACACCAAAATACATTTTGTTGGTACCTTAATTGAAATTGGCACTTTCCACAAGATGGATAAAAATATGGTCGGATTTGTCTTCCACAGACAACAACCCATGAATGATTTTAGGGTTATTAACAGTAGCCAATTTAAACACTTCTCGATCTGACAAATCTAGCTCTGCTTCCCAATCGAAAAGCCATTCAGCGAGATTAATATTCTTCTTATCAGATTTGTGAAGCTGTACCACTTGCGTATCGAAAACCTCACCTGTAACACTGTTTTCGATAGAGTTGGTTAGCCGATCAATTTCAATATCAATCTCTTTTTTGCCCATGTCTGAAAATACAGATATCTGATAAAAGATTTTGATCGATATCTATATCACTGAAGTGAATTAGCTTCAGACAAATAACGGTCTTCGGGATAAGCGGCTTGGAGATTATGGACTTAATTTAACAGACAAAACTGGAACTGCTTAGGACAGAACGAAACCTACGTTTGTACCAAGTCCGCTTGATGCCGTT
>JAASTO010000219.1 GCA_021767245.1 Balneolaceae bacterium | reverse complement strand
TCGCTATTGAAACTCAGGTACCTAAATCCCGCAGAAACCTCGAATGCGCCGGGCAACGTTTTAAATAACTCCGCACCTGACCTGAACTCCGGAAACAAAGAACTGGAAGAATAACCGGCACTGACATACCCATACCAACCCTCAGCGATGGATGGATAGAAATCAAGTTCAGCCTGTAATCCATCCGTGGAAAATCTGCGCTGATAATTGACGCGTCCGATCACTGAACCAAAACCAGTGCGCCTTGAAAGCTGAACGTAGGCTTTGTGAATATCGTCGAATACATCTTCAAACGTATCGTAGGTGTATGCCGTGGTAAGGGTGTAATTCTGACCTGAGATTTTGATGCTTTCCCTTAAACTGACAGCCTCATCGTTGATCTTATCGATCTGCTCTAATTGGTTCAGGACTTGCAGTGCTTCTTTATCCTTACCGGCCGAATTTAGAGTTTCAGCTCGCTTCATAAGTACATCCGCATCAACGGCATAATATCTCATAGCCTGCTTCGAGTATTTCAGCATCGCCTTTTCATTTCCCGCCCAGCGTTCGTTATCGATGGCTGCAAAAAGGGCGTCTTTGTAGTCGGGTCTGCGTTCGAGTACGTAATTCAGTTCCTCACGGGCTTTATCGTAACTACCATCCCAGGCGTAGGTGCGGGCTATCAGAATCCTGACGTCGTGATAATCGGGTGATCTCTCCAGAATCGCATAGGCTAATTCCCTTGCTCTCTCACGCTCCCCATCAAAAGCCAATTCCCGGGCTTCCATAAAGGCTTTATCAACATTATCAACGGTTTGAGCTGAAAGGGTTTGGAGTGAAAAGATCATCAGGATACCCGTTAACCATCCAACTAATAAACAGGGTCGTTTTGAAATTCTACTTACAATACATGTTTTGGGATGTGTTTTCATGATCAACATTACCTCTGTTTTCATCAAATTCCAAGTTCCGCCCTGACGATGGAATACACATCAGGGATCACTCCGTTATCTATCAATACGTGCAGGATGAGTGCTATAATAATTACCATTACTCCGTACACGACCAACCAGTATTTTAACGAACCAAAAAAGTTAGATACCGAATCCTTCAGTTTTTTGATGCCTTCTGTCACATTACTGCCTGCAGACAGGCCGGTACGGGTCATTACACCCCATGCTTTATCTCCTTTGATATAATCGATCAGTCCCTTGAATCTCCACCAGGTATGTATTTGTCGGTATCCGATATTCTCCAAAAATGCATATAAAGTCAGGGTGGCGATATTCCCAAGGGTTGGATATCGGCGGAACGATAGTTCCTCACATAGGACAGAGGTAACGGAAAGCACCATGCCCAGGAATACGGACACCGTTAAAAACAGAAGTACAAACGTGGAGTTGAATCCACCCAATAGCAGGACGATAAGGAAGTATCCAAAACCAAGTAATTCAATAACGGGGCCCAGCATCTCAATAAAAAAGAAGAACGGCATGGCCAACATCCCCAGTCGACCATATTTTGGGTTGAATAGCATCTTCTTGTGGCGCATCATGGTATCCGCCAGTCCCCGCTGCCAGCGATTTCTTTGCCTCCCCAACACTGACCAACTTTCCGGTACTTCCGTCCAGCACACCGGTTCGGGTAAAAAACGCACTCTGTATGGCTCCCCTTTATCCTTAAAATGTCGATGCAGCCGTACCACCAATTCCATATCCTCACCCACCGTGTCATGCACGTATCCGCCCACTTCAACCACTGCCTTCTTATCGAACACCCCAAAGGCTCCTGAAATGATCAAAAGGCTATCGAGGTAATCCCAGCCAACCCTGCCGAATAAGAATGAACGGAGGTACTCCACCGTTTGGATGCGTCCCAGAAAGCTCTTTGGCAGATCTACTTTTTTGACAATGTTATCCTCGATGGTACAGCCGTTTGCAATCCGTACGATCCCTCCTACAGCCACTACATTTTCCTCTTCCATGAAGGCTTTGAGCAATTTCAGCAGTACATCCGGTTCCAGGATGGAGTCAGCATCAATGGAGCATACCAGATCTTTTGAAGCCACATTGATCCCCGCATTCAAGGCATCCGCTTTTCCCCCATTTTTCTTATCTACCACCTTCAGTTCCGGATAGATCGAAGACCTGTAAACTTTCCTGATTGGTTTATGATCAATGCGCAGCTCTACCGGCCGGTCGATCTCATAAAGATCAAAATGATGGGTCAGCAATTTCAAGGTATCATCCGTACTTCCGTCATTTATAACGATGACTTCAAAGTCAGAGAAATGCAGCTGGAGCAAGGCTTCTACTGAGGCAATGATGTTTACCTCCTCATTATAAGCCGGAGATAAAATACTGACCGGTTTATACAAGTTTGAGTTGAACAAGCCTTTCAGGTTAAACACCTGATAGTAGTTTTGCTGATGCCTGATGTAGAAAAATGATATGATGACGAGCAGGATGTATGTCAGATTCACGGCAAGAAAATACCCAATAAAAAGCCACTCAGCGGGCTGCACAAGGGTTATAAATTGCTGAAGTATGTCTCTGATCTCAGCCATTAAAATTGGTTTTATTTCTTTTTTCGTGCACGTACATCAACACGTATTTCGTGATCAATTTTATATCACTTTCGGGGACCTCATGAAGGATCTCAGATTCTTTGAATCCATTTTTTAAAAGGGAAAAAACAGCGGCTTTTTTAACGTTTTTGTCTTTATGTCCCAATAAAAATTTAAAGTAGGGAAAGTCATCTTCACTCCCATAATCACCCAGTTCTTCCATAGCGGAAACCACCACTTCCGGAGATTCGTGATCCAAGTACCGACGAAGAGTCTTAATGCTTTTTACATTATTGAATTCGCCCTGGGCTTTGATGATTGATGACAATACCTGCGGATGATTCCATTCGGGCGTAGGTTCTTTCAGTTTTTCGAGCAGATAATTCACCAGATTATAGTAGCCAATTTCTGCGATCCCCTTTATGAATAGCGCCCGGTTCGCAGGTGGGATATCCTGCTGATCCAGAACCATTTTCAGTGCCTCGCCTTCGGCTTCATTTTGATCATCTTCATCTGAGTGGAATTTATGGAATAACTCTATCATGGCCATTTCTGACAGAAAATCTTTTTTGGCAACACGGCTAAGGGCCTCCACTCTCAAATTGACGTCATCGCTGCCCATCAGTGCGGTTGCTGCTGAGAATACCAGCATCTGATTCGGTGAATCTAAATACTCTTTCAACTTTTTGATCACTTTGAAGTTCACCAAACGAATATTACTGAAGTAGTTGCAGGCCTTTACCCGGGCAACGTCATCCGATGATCTCAATAAATTAAAATGGTGATCAAAGATCGGGTCTATAAAGAGCAGTTCCTTGAGTTTATCGGCCTCTGTTCCCTCAACATGAGTGAGCATTTCTGTAATGATCTTTTCAAAGGCGTAATATTCAAGGTTTTTCCCGGTAAATTGCTCTATCACCTCTTTTTCATTCCCTTCCTCGAGGTAATTCAAGACATGGGGCATCAAGGTTTTTCGGTAGGTTTCCAGTTTGGCAGACCAATTTCTGTGCCTGACCCGAATTATGATGGCACTCAGGAAAAGTACCAGCGTTAAGCCCAGCAGAACCATTGAAACGATCAGAAGTAAATAAACAGAAATGTCCATAGCCGGGCTTTGTGAATGAAATCAACTTCCCAGGACTTCCTCTATCCTAAGCATCAAAATATTTGGTTTGAAAGGTTTTTCGATATATCGCTCAGCCCCCAGCTTATGCCCTTTCATGATATCTTCCTCACGGTTTTTACTGGTGAGCATGATCACTTTGATTTCCTTGGTTTCCGGGTCTTCCTTTATGTTTCGGAGTACCTCAAAACCATTCATGCTTGGCAGCATCACGTCCAGTAAAACCAGGTCCGGCTTAAGTTGTTTTACAGCATCAAGACCTTCCTTGCCATTGGCACGGTGTTCTACACGGTAGCCACTTTTCTTCAGCTTATACAACAAGAGTTCGTATATAACTTCGGTATCCTCGATCACAAGGATCAATGGGGAATCATTGCTCACTATAAACCTTCCTTCCTTTATTTAGCCTGCCTCAATGATAAAAAACGAATATACAGTCAACAAATGTTAAATGTATACCAATTCCTTACACTAGTTAGCATCAGTTTCGTGAAGGTCTGATTAATTTTGAAATTTATTACACCAGCTGGTGACTTTGGGGCTGTATCACCATTTCATTTAATACTGACCCGGAAGGTTGGTCAACGGCGTAAAATACAGCATCGGCAACTTCTTTAGGTGAAAGCAT
>JAASTO010000218.1 GCA_021767245.1 Balneolaceae bacterium | reverse complement strand
CATGCGTTTGGTGTAGTATCTGGTACCTGAATACGAGTGATCAAAGTCATTGAACACATTATAGGCATGCGTTGGAGTTGGATTGAAATAAGGATTTTCACCATAATCATATAGTCTGTAAAGAGAACTTGCTCCGGTAGCGTGATTCATTACCACATCCAGGATCACTGCCATATCCCTTTTATGAGCCTCATCCACAAAGCGCTTAAAGGCTTCGGGTGTACCGTAGAATTTATCGAGAGCCAGATGAAAACTCGGATTGTATCCCCAACTCAGGTTGCCGTCAAATTCACTCACCGGCATTAACTCTATGGCATTCACCCCAAGATTTTCCAGATAATCGAGCGTATCGGTCAGGGTGTCAAAGTTTTTAGCTTCTACAAAATCACGGATCAGCAATTCATAAATGACCAGTTCTGTTTTTTCCGGTCGCTGATAATTGGTAGCCTCCCAGGTAAATGCAGGAGCACCAGGTCTCACAAGACTCACCCATCCGCTTGTTTTGTCCTGTGGATATGGTTTCAGATTAGGATAGGTCGTTTCGGGGATGTACTGATCATTAAATGGATCCAGAACCTGTTCAGAATACGGATCGGCTATTCGGATCTCTCCATCCACCAGATATTGAAAGGCATATTCTTCCTCTGCGTTCAAACTGATGTTTTCGATCCAGAACCAGGTACTGTCAGTTCCGGATGTTTCTTTGTTCATCAGATATTCTGAGGTTGGGGTCCAATCGTTGAAATCTCCGATCACATACACGTGCTCCTTCCCAGGAGCAAACAGCGATAAACTCATCGAGCCGGTTGACAAAGTAATACCGTCTTCGAGTCCATTCGGTCGCGCTGCGGTTTCTCCTACATTATCCCGTACCGTAATGAATGCTGAGGCCGTATCGGCCACTCCCTGACCATTGTCTGCGATCAACGAGAAATTGACATCATTTTCACCGGGAGCGGGTGTAAACGTGTATTTCAAGGTATCCTGAGTGGTGCTCGCCACTTCCGTACCCTCTTTCAATAAACTGAGATTGAGTGCCCCTGCACTCACACTGCCAACTCCCACCAATTCAAATGAACTTCCGGCTTCGATGATCTCAAAATCACCGCTTGGGGCTACAAATTGGGCATTCGTTTCTGCCTCAAACAATTCGACAAAGATATCAGTGTTACCTGTGTCTTTACCTTCAGCAACAACGGTTCCGCCTTCTACCCCCTTGAACACGATCGCGATCTTTTCAATAACTTCAGTGGGGTCGGTGACTCCAAAAAAATCACGGACGTTGGGTGAGTAAGTATATTCCCATTTATCATTACCCAGGTATGTGGCCTGAACGGAAGCATCATTCGTACTCCAGTCGAACTTTACATACTTCCAGTCGCTGTTGCTTGTACTTTTATTGGTGATCACCCCAGTGTGCAGGTAAACATCCCCGGTAAACCCTGCCAGTGCTCCATTACCTTCTGTGGCATCATAGGTTATGGTAACGGATTGTGATTCAGATGGAAAAGCGGGATCTGTTGTAATGATCTGTGCCGATGCCATCAAAGCAAACAGGCTGATCACAAGCGTGAGTAAAAAAGTCTTAAGTATCTTCATAGTAATTTAAGGGAATCAGGCTTTCACTTTACGGCCGTTTAGGGCTGTAGAATTGCGTGAAATGAGTTTAGGTGTATAAATAGTTTGTGAAACCGCTTTGGTCGGGTTGTTCATGCGATCGATCAGATTCTGAGTGGCATAAAAACCCATTTCTCTCATTGGCTGACGGATCGTGGAAAGTCCCATATATTCTGCCAGTTCAATATCATCGTATCCGATAATAGGAATACGCTTACCGGCATCCTGCATGGCTTTTAAGGCTCCCACAGCCTGAATATCAGACGAACAGAAGCAGGCATCCGGCATAGGATCCATTTCGAGGATCTTTTTCATGGCCTCAAATCCGGCTCGTTCGGTGAAACCGTCACGGTTAGTAAGATCTCCGGTCACAAATAAGGACTCGTCGTATTCCAATCCGCTTTCTTCAAGGGCTTTTTTATACCCTTCTAAACGATCGCGGATCGGCTTGGAAGTTTGAAGGGCTCCCAGCATGGCAATGCGATTATATCCGCAGTCCACCAAAGCTTTAACGGCTCTATAGGCACCCTGACTGTTATCCACACTGACTGAATCAAATCCTTCAAAGTATTCATCAATAAGTGTGATGGGTACATTATATTTTTGCAGGCTCTTCCAGTCCTTATCTTCAAGATGAACCGAAATAAACATATATCCTTCTGCCAGGCGGCGTTTGAGAACATGCTCTACCTGTTTTTTTAGGTCTTTATTCGGTGAGATATTAAAGATGCTGAGTTCGTAATTCTTTTCACTCAGTTTATCCTGAATTCCCCCAAGAATTTCCATGAAAAAATAATTGGAGATCACAGGTACCACCACCATGATGGTGTTGTTTTTTCGACTGGCTAAACCCTGAGCAAATGCTTGTGGGTGATAACCTACTTCGTTGGCAACTTTAAGCACTTTATCCCGAGCTTTATCCGATACTTTCCCGCTGTTATTGAAAACGCGGGAAACCGTTGCAATACTAACTCCGGCCTTTTTTGCGATATCGTATATAGTTGCTGCCAAATCTTGTCGGTTTTATATGAAACAGACCTTTCACAACCTGTCTCAAATTTGAAATCTAAAATTTTAAAAGAAATATCAGCAGAGACGGCCTGTTTTAGCAGCCTCTGCTGATTACTAAATAAATTTACTCAATTGAATATGAGTATGGATAATCACTCAGATCAAGAGTTACTGTATAAGTACCTCCGGAAGCGATTTGAATATTACCTCCACCTTGCTCGAGGAAACCGTCGCCTTCGTTGTCACCGTAGTCAAGATCCCAGGCATTATTTGCTCTGAATTTTACCTCTCCTGCTGTGAGACTAAGCGTGATGGTCCAAACTTTTTCAACCGGATCATAGGTCATATCCTGATCAGAATTCCATTCGTCTGGAGTAGCACTACCGATCAGACCCCAGGTTGTATTTGTAACCGTGTAGGTAAGAGCATTGATATCTACGTTCATTTTGTAGTATCCGGCATCTGCCAGTTCGATGTTATCACCCCCAGGATCTAAGGTACCATCGGCACCTGAGTCGCCCCAGTCGGCATCCCAGTTACGTTCTGGAGTAAACTTAAATTGATTTCCGCCATTAGCCATGTAAACATAACCTTCATATACATCATCGCTATTAGCTGAAAATAATGGAGGTGCATCTGCTGGTGACCAATCATTGGTATATCCACTGGCACTCTGATAACTGCCTGGTACATAAATTTGCGGATATGAGACATCCACATAATAAGGAGTTACCATAATTGACATTGGTTCTGAATACATGTCTTCAATATCATCATTGATATCAGTTTTGATTCTTAGATCAATGTTATTTTCAACATTTGAAGGGAAACCGGATGCTAACATTTTATTGTTTAGCTCTCCTCCTGTTATAGATACTGAGGTTGACTTAGTTTGTAGGAGGGTTTTTGGATCTGCAAAATCAGTACCTGATTCAGCCATCTCAACGGTATATTCAATTTCCGTTTTGAAACCCAATCCCGGTTCTATCCAAGATAGTTCTAATACTACTTCTTCTGCATTTTCCTCAGTTAAAACAAAAGATTGTCCATCCTGTGAACTGGTGAAAGCAGGCGGTTCCACATTCGTGTTCAGCTTCGGTCCGACACTTGCCTCCTCACAGGAAGCAAATGCCAACAGACCGGCGATCATTAGTGTAAATAGGTTTAACTTTTTCATAATTATATCCTAAAATTTCTCGGTTTTAGTAACCTGGATTTTGGCTCAGGTTCGGATTCGCATTTATATCAGAAGATGGGATCGGGAAGATCTCATAAATGTCACTTACACCTTCCCCTTCCTGAGTTCCACCTTTCCATGACCACACATAGTCACCGGAAGTGTACAATCCAAAGCGGCGAAGGTCGGTTCTTCTGTGACCTTCCCAGTAAAGTTCTCTGGCTCTTTCATCGATGATGAAATCGAGTGTGAGCTCACCGGCTGTGATGTCACCTGAGTTATCTCCGTAAGCACGGAATCTCAGATCATTAATAAAACCAACCGCTTTGTTGATGTCTCCACCCGCAGCTCCTCTCACAACGGCTTCGGCATACATCAGATAGGCATCAGCCAATCGGAACATTGGGAAGTCGGTATCCACATATTGCAGTGCACTTCCGTTACCACCGTCAGATGTCTTGTTTGTCCATTTTTCAACCGCATACCCGTTTG
>JAASTO010000217.1 GCA_021767245.1 Balneolaceae bacterium | reverse complement strand
ATGGCTAAAGAACACTGGCGTATGGGGCTGGATGAATACCGGCGCTCGTTTTCAAAAAAAGCATTTGTAAAAGGTCTTCAGAAATTGATCCCTGAAGTACGGGAAGAGCATCTTAAAGTATCTCCATCAGGAATACGTGCCATGGCTCTGCAGAGAAACGGAGAGATCCTCGATGATTTTTATTTTGAGGTGGCCGACCGGCAGATTCATGTACTGAATGCACCAAGTCCAGCCGCTACCGCCGGGTTGGCTATTGGCGATGAGATCGTCAAAAAAGTGGAAGAGAATTTTTATCTCCAGGAATAGTATGATTCAACAAGACCTGCTTACTCGTCAGTTATACGCTCAGGATGCCTCCCTTTATCAGGAAATGCCACAAGGGGTCTCATTTCCAAAAAGTCCTGGGGATATACAGGCATTGGTAAAACAAGCCAATCAGGAAAAATTCAGTATAACGGCGAGAAGTGCGGGAACCAGTCTGGCCGGGCAAACAACGGGTGGTGGAGTTATAATGGACGTATCCCGTTACATGACAGATATTTTGAAGCTGGATCCGGAAACGAAGACAGCACATGTGCAACCGGGGGTGATACGTGACACCTTGAATCGTGAAGCCGGAAACCATCAGCTACTGTTTGGCCCTGATACCGCAACGACCAATCGTTGTATGATCGGTGGGATGATCGGAAATAATTCATCCGGTTCCTTCTCCATCAAGTACCAAACCACACGTGAGCATACCCTTGAGATCGAAGCGATTTTAAGTGATGGCTCAAAAGCGGTATTCAAACCACTAACTTCGGAGGAGCTGGCATCCAAAAAGCAGCAAAATGATCTGGAAGGCCATATCTACCGGTCGATGCTAAAGCTGTTGGAGCAAAACAGGGAGCTCATTGAAAAAAGTTATCCTCATAAGGAGATCATCCGCAGAAATACCGGATATGCACTGGATAAACTACTTGAAATGCAGCCTTTCGCCCCGGATGGCAGACAATTCAATTTGTGTGAACTGCTTTGCGGGAGTGAAGGAACCCTTGCGTTAACGGCTTCCGCAAAATTGAACCTGGTTCCTAAAGACAAGCATAAATTGGTGGTGGTTCCTCAGTTCAATTCACTCGAAGAAACCATGAAAGCCGCCGTTGAGATCGTGAATTTTGAGCCTGCGGCTGTAGAACTGGTTGACCATATTATCATGGACGCCACCAAGGGCAATATTGAACAGCGTAAGAATCGGTTCTTTTTGGAGGATGAGCCTCGCTACATATTGATCACTCAATTTGAGGGGAGTGATCCGGCTGCCCTTCAGAGTAAGGCAGAGGAATTAACCGATGTGTTGCAACAGAAAGAATTGGGTTACGCCTATCCGGTGATTACAGAATCAGACAAGATGAGGAGAGTCTGGAATCTGCGTAAAGCCGGTTTAGGTCTTTTAATGGGTTTGGGAAAAGACGGCCGTTCACCATCTTTTTGTGAGGATACCGCGGTTCGGGTTAAAGATCTTCCTGAATATGTGAAAGAATTCCGGGCCATTCTGGATAAGCATAACACCAATTGTGTGTTCTATGCCCATGCTTCTGTAGGGGAGTTACACCTGCGCCCTCAGATCGATATCAATACGGAATCGGGATTGAAGACCATGAAAGTCATGGCAGAGGAGATTGCTGATCTGGTGAAAAAATATAACGGGTCGCTATCAGGAGAACATGGTGACGGTCGGGTTCGGGCTCCCTACATTCATAAGATCTTAGGGAAAGAGATGGTGCCTGTGTTGAAGCAGGTAAAAGAGATTTGGGATCCGCAGTATATTTTCAACCCCGGAAAGATCGTGGATCCCAAACCTATTGATGCCGATCTGAGGTTTTCACCTGATTATATAAAGCCGGAGCCTGAAACCGTCTTTGCATGGCGTAAGGAAGGTGATTTTGGGAGTGCCATGGAATTGTGCAACGGAGCCGGTGTTTGCCGTAAGTTAGCTGAAAGTGGTGGAACGATGTGTCCCTCCTATATGGCTACAAAAGATGAAAAGGATTCAACCCGTGGGAGGGCGAATGTGTTCAGGCAAGTGTTTTCCGGAGATGACCCTCGCGGTTATGCTTCAGAAGAATTGCGACAGGCACTGGATCTTTGCCTGAGTTGTAAGGCCTGCAAAAGTGAATGCCCGGCCAATGTGGACATGGGCAAAATGAAAGCCGAATTCATGAATGGCTGGCATAAGGAGAATGGCTCCCTGCTCAAGGAAAAATTCTTTGCAAACGCCGGTAAACTATTTCCCCTTGCTTCTTTGACGCCATCACTGTCTAACTTTTTAACCGGATCCGCTCCGGGAAAATGGATCTTTGAAACGGTGTTTGGTATCGATTCCCGCCGGGATCTTCCGAAGTTTGCCCAAAAGTCTTTTCGTTCTCTTTTCGAAAAGCATCAGAAAAATGGAGCAGTTAGATCTGATGAAAAAGTAGTGCTGTTTGTCGATCTGTTCACGAACTATAACGATCCAAAGATCGGTATGGATGCCGTGCAAGTGCTTGAAAAAATGGGGTATGAAGTGATCATTCCAAAAGCTATGGAATCCGGCCGGCCACAACTCTCAAAGGGATTTCTCAGCCAGGCCAAAGCCATAACGTTGAAGGTGCTGGCAGAATTTGAAGAATATATCGAACAAGGTTTACCCGTGATCGGTATCGAACCTTCAGAGATACTGACCTTGCGTGATGAATTCCTTGAATTATGCGAGGAAGATCAACTGCCGCTTGCCAACAAGCTTGCAGATTTGTCCTATACCTTCGAAGAATTTATCGCAGAAAATAACCAACGTCTTCCAAAGTCAGATAAAACCCAAAAGATCATGCTGCATGGGCATTGCCATGCCAAGGCGCTGGTTGGAAATGAGCCTACGATAGAGGCTCTGGAATCAGCGGGATATCAGGTGGAAGTCCTTGAAACAGGTTGCTGTGGGATGGCCGGGAGCTTTGGGTACGAAAAAGATCATTATGAAGTCTCACAGGATATCGGAGAATTGGTCCTGTTTCCGGCATTACGGAATAATGAGGAAGTTGAGGTGTGTGCCCCCGGATTTTCATGCCGACATCAGATCAAAGATGGGGTGGATAGGAGGGCTTTGCATCCGGTAACACTTATTCATAGAATGATTACTAAACAATCCTAAATATGAAAATCCGGTTTATCACAAAGCTGTTACTTTTGATTGTTCTAATGCATTTTAGTTCATCAATGTTACTTGCTCAAACTTGGGTTCCTGAGCGTCTAAGCTCAGATAAACCAGAGGAAAAATGGCTTCAATATTTACATAACGAGGCATCGAGTCTTATGCTCCATGATAGTACATGTAAAAGAGCAGAAGCATTTACTGGTAAGACCAATATCATTGAGGGATACAAGACGTGTATTTCTGTTTATGAGGAAGATGAAACTGGTGAAATGGATTGGGAGACTTGGAAAGTATACTTTGGGGAGTTAAGATCAGATCACTTTTATTTTCATACAGAAGTTGTTTTTGATACGAACAGATCACCAATCCAAAAGATAGAAGCTAACGGAACTGACACTTCTAAAGTTTTTGAAATGGCCACTGCTGCAAGTTTGGCAATTAAGGAAGTAGATGTACCTGACTCAAAATTTGAATATGAGGTAATTGTCAATTTCTACCGACTTAATGAGTATTCTGTTTATCTTTTGCCAAAATGGAAGGAAGGCGAGCCCTACTATCTTGGAGGTGAGTTTCATTTTGTGATCGATGTGAAGGAAAAGAAGGTCATAAAATGGAAAATGCTTAACAAAAGGGTAGATGTATTTTATCCAGATATTCTAAATCGTACCAAAATCAGTAAAAGTATAAATTCGGTGTCTCCATATCCTACATCAACTGATATTCTCATGATGTACAGAAGGAAAACCGGCCCCGCTCATATTACAGTGGCAAAAGGATGGTACTACGGTATAACACCTGAGGTCAAAATTGGAATTTTGGGTCAAAAAGATGAACTGAATGATAAAGAATGGTTTCAGGAATGGAATCAGTCCAATAGCTTTTAGAGCATCAGATTTAGCGACGTTGCTTGTCAGTACGATTTTATGACTGTGATTTGTTAATGTAGTAAAATAAAATTTTGTATCTCTACACTGAGTTAGATCAATTCTTAAACGTATTCTTTTCGATCAATTCACGTGCACTATTCAGGGCAGAATCAGTGATCTGCGAACCGCTCATCAGGCTGGCGATCTCGTGAATGTGTTCTTCATCTGAAAGTGGAATGATGCGCGTGACCGTTCTCTCATCTTCT
>JAASTO010000216.1 GCA_021767245.1 Balneolaceae bacterium | reverse complement strand
TTATTGGTGTGTAACAACTCGATCTTCATCAGGGCTGTTGCCACTGTATCTGTGAGCTTAAGAGGTGATATGTCGGTATTTAAGATCTCTTTTACTAGCATAGTTATACAACTTCACCGTTAGTCCCAATAGTATCCAACAAATGGGATAATTGCTTAAAATCTTTTTCAGCCATGCTGAAGGTCATTTCAACATCCGTTCCTTCGTAGGACTCGTTTTCAACCGTTGCGTTCTCATGAATAAAAGCAACTGCTTTGTATTTTGAAACCGGAATTTGAAGCGTATGACGATCATAATCCAATTCTATCATATCCTCAATACTTCTCTCGAGTTCCCTGAGCCCTATTCTTTGCTCTGCTGAGACAAATATCGCGTTAGGATACCGCTGTTTCATATCGGCAACCTGTTGGGCTTCCATTTTATCTACCTTATTGAAAACCAGGATTGTGCGTTTATTGGTAGCCTCAAGTTCTTCCAGGGTTTCCTCAACCACCTCTATGTATTCGTCTGCCATCTTTGAAGATGCATCAACGACATGCAATAAGATATCCGCCTCACGAACCTCATCAAGCGTAGATTTAAAGCTTTCTACTAGGTTATGCGGCAATTTCCGGATAAAGCCTACCGTATCGGATAACAGGATGGAGTGATTTTCAAGTTCATGCCGCCTTACCGTGGAGTCCAGTGTAGCAAACAAACGATCCTCAGCAAATACCCCGGTTTCAGTAAGTGCGTTCATCAGGGTTGATTTCCCGGCATTGGTATATCCTACAAGAGATATACGGTTCATACCTTCCCGGCCTTTCCGCTGCGTAGTACGTTGCTTGCTCAGTTTATCCAGCTTATCCTTAAGTACTGATATCCTTCGGCCGATCAGGCGCCGGTCAGTCTCGATCTGTGTTTCACCCGGGCCTTTTGTTCCAATTCCACCTTTTTGGCGGGATAAGTGAGTCCAGTATCGCGTTAACCGTGGTAACAAATATTGCAACTGCGCCAGTTCAACCTGAGTTTTAGCGGCTGCCGTCTTGGCTCTTGAGGCAAATATGTCAAGAATGAGAGAGCTTCTGTCCAATACTTTGGCATCGGTTCCATGCTCAATATTTCTTAACTGGGTGGGTGACAGGTCGTCATCAAAGATCACCGTATCAATCTTTTTCTCTTCCATGATCCGCTTCAACTCATGCAGCTTACCTTTCCCTATGTAAGTGGATGAATCCGGATGGGTCTTGTTTTGAAGGATCTTCTCAATAGTAATGCCACCGGCGGTGTCGGTAAGGAGTTCAAGTTCATCCAAGTACTCTTCCGCCTGAAACCTGCTTGTCTCAGGACCATACAGCCCTACCAATACAACCCGTTCTCTTTCTATGTCTGAATTTTTAACGTCGTCTAACAAATGTGATACCTACTTATTCTTCCTGAATTCTCTTGAGGTCAATATCCGGAATAGATTGCCCTTCCAGCTTATTTTCCAACTTTAAAGATACAATTTTTTTAACTGCTTCGTGCTGCCTGTAAGGGACGAACAACTTTAATTGCTGATACCCTTCACGGATACTTTTGTTCATTTCTGAATAACTGAACAAATATTCTTTTCCTTTCTTTCCATCCCGTTCCACATAATCGAGTATCTGAAACCATGGAATGGTTTGAGACGGGTCATTGATATTTTTCACGATCCCGTAATCTGTTATGTAATATTTGGATGCAAGGTAACTTGAAACGAACCACATACAGCCTATCCACAGATATGCAAATAGGATGCCATACCGGGTGGAATAGCCGTTTACGACTACAATTGACACAAGTGTCAGGGTTAATACCAAAAAAACGGTAGCAAAAAGAGGGTATCCCTTCAGTTTTCCAGACCTCCAGCTCAGGCGTACTTTTCTTAATCTCAGCTTATTTTGCAGGGAATAACCTGCCATTAACGTTGAGGCAACAGCAAAAAAGAGAACAACTCCTCTGAAAAATATGCTTAGCACTTCATTTATTTCCATAGGTCTAATCCAGCGTTTCGGCTTTATACCATCGTGACACTACTGACTCTGCTATTAAAAAAAATAATCCGGCCATCATAAACCAACTCCATATTTCTCGCCCAAAACCTGTAGAAGCGATTCGGCTCTGAAGTTCGTTTCCGTCCAGATCTGCGGCTGCTATTTGCAGCACATCAACTCCATTTATCAGGTCTTCAATGGTATTTGAATCGAAGGTATCAAACAAACTTTCTGACTTTTCAGCATTGACGGAAAGTGAAACTTCACGGATTCCGTCTTTGATCGTGATCCAACCCGGTTTCCAGTCTTCAGCCGGGTAACGCAACCTCACGCCCGAGGATACCACATCTACAGAAGGCCGGATCTGATCGGAGCCGGCTTCTATAACGGCTCCATCTGCATTTATATTTCCAACCCAGGAGAAAGGTTGCCCTAAAGTATGACCTGAAAATCCCCCCTGATCCGAAGAGGCTCCATACAATAAAAGCCGATAGTAAAATGGGGCGTACACCGGCTGAACAGGAAAATTCGACCAGCCGGGATCATTCCCGATGGCAGCAATGATCAGCGTGCCTTCCCCGAATCTTTTTTCGTGGATCAGTGGATCCCCGTTGTTGAGTGCGAACAGGTCAAATTGTACTCCGGTATCTGAACTCAAAAATTTCAGGTAGTAAAACACAGACGGGTTGTTAATTCTTAACTCCTCGTTTTCATCCTGTTCGAACAATGCTTCAAAGACCGGGTGCTCCTGAAGCAGTTCATCCGCTACGGCAATAGATTGGAAGGATGCATAATCACCTATCACTCCTGCAAACCTGCCGGCATTGAACTCTTCAAACAATGCATTATAATTTTCAAGATTTCCATTTTCTGACGGAAAGAAAATCAATCCTCCCCCATTCTGAACAAAATCCTGTAACCGTTCAAAACTATATTCTGGAATTCCGGTGAGGCCATCCAGTATCACGGCATCAAAACCCGACAAATTTTCACCTTCCAACTCATCCATTGCAATCTCATTGTAGGCCAACTGTGCATCATTTTCGCCGGCAGCCTGCAGCATGGTTGTGGTGTAAGAGAGCTGTTGGTCTCTGGGGTTGGTATCACGAACCAACAGGATGTTTCTCTGTTCCGGTATCTGCACGGAGAAGTAGTAAGTATTATCTGCCTGAAATTCATCTCCTTCAATGATCACCCTGCCGGTAGAAGATCCGGCCTGAGCAGGAGTCACCTCAAACGAATAGGTCTTTCGTTCATTGGGCTCCAGAGAAACAGAATATTGCCCCACATTCTCTCCTTCAAACTCCATGGTCACAAATTGATTGATGGCATTGACAGAACCTTCATTTGCCAATACAACTTCAACAGTAAATGGGATCCCGGTTCCCATCATACTTGTTGAACTGTTGACTCCATCAACATAGGTATTTTGTACTTCGACCTCGCCGACATCGATCAACGTGATCGAAATGTTATCCAATTCTATATCCTGAAGCGGTGACACCTGCGAGCGTTGGGTATCCGTTATAAAAAAGAGGTTCTTATTTTGATACGGCGAATTGTCAAGCGCTTCTACCAGCATTTGCAGTCGAGAGGCAATAAAATTACCTGAATTAGACACTTCCTTTTCATCCAGAAGGCGATCCACATTGGTACTGCTTAGGATGTTTCCTGACGTTTCTTCACCGTTTGTAAACTGTATGATAAAGCGATCATCATCCCTGGCAGATTCCCGGATCACCTCAACGATCTCTTTTGCATAATCGAAAAGCGGCCCTTGTTTGCCAATTCTTGACATACTGATACTATTATCAATCAGAATTCCGTTAATCGCGGGTGCCTGAACAGTGTTACCGGAAGAGTATCCGGGGGGCAAAAATGGGCGCGCTAGTACAAACGCAAAACAGGCAATGGCCAGCAACCGAAGTATCAGAAGTAGATACCGCTTGATGCGAATTCGTTTGATAGTGGTATTCTTTAACTCACGAAAAAAGGAAAGTGAAGAGAATGATACCTTCTGTGGTTTTCTGAGATTCAGAAGATGGATCACCAAAGGTAATCCCACGGCAATTAACGCCAGTAAAAAAAATGGATTTAGAAAACTCATTTAGCGCTCAAAAAATGTTACCTTTACGTTTCTGACAGGAACTTTCTATGCTTACTTCAATTAGCGATTACATAATATCCAAAACAGCTTATTATTTCTCATTGATGCAACGTCTTACAAATTTCTTAATTACTTTTTTCATTTTAAGTTTTGTCGCCGCCTGTTCTTCCCTTCCTGAAAATGAATGGTACAAGC
>JAASTO010000215.1 GCA_021767245.1 Balneolaceae bacterium | reverse complement strand
TTCCCAGCCATCCCGATCTAATCGGGAGAATTCCCGCCCGGACCTCCGGTTCGAGTAATTTAATTTGGTTGCCCGCCTCGGCAACCCCTCTTTGTTTCTCCCCTAAACTTAGGGGAGAAGACTCTTTAGCTTAATTTCATACTCCGTAAGACCTAAACTTCAATTTTCAATGTTGAATGTTCGATATTCATTTCCACTTCCATCCAACACTTCTGAGCTCTATCTTAGCCCCATGAAATTTATCTACGATAAACTTGAAGCGCGCAACCCTCACATTTACGCCTGGCTGGTATTAGGGCTCCTCTTTCTGATCTATATCTCCAGCTTCGTCGACCGGCAGATCGTAGCCGTGTTGGGGACTGCCATTCGGGATGACCTCGGTTTCACTAACACACAGATCGGTGTTCTCTACGGTCCTGCTTTTTCTCTGATCTATGCTGTTTGTGGCATTTTTATGGGATGGTTTGCTGATCAGTTATCCCGAAAACGGATCATTCTCATTGGGTTGGTGATCTGGAGCCTGATGACCGTTGCCAGTGGGTTTGCCAGCTCCTTCGCATTTCTTGTAACAGCCCGAATATTTGTTGGGATAAGCCAGTCGGCACTAAGTCCTGCCGTATATTCATTGCTCGCTGACTATTTCCCTCCCGAAAAAAGAGCTCGTGTATTCTCGGTGTATGCCTCAGGGATCTTCGTTGGGGTCGGTCTCTCTTTTTTAATTGGTGGCTCGGTAGCAGAAGCCTATGACTGGCGAGAGGCCATCAAGATCGTGGGTTGGCCCGGATTGATTTTGGCTGTAGTTGGTTTTTTATTGATCCGTGAACCAAAGAGAAAATCAGGTACAAATGATCGCTCGGCATCAGATTTTTTTGAAGTTTTGAGATATATCCTCAAAAAGAGAAGTGTGCGTTATTATCTCGCCGGATTTTCACTGCTTTCCCTCAGTGGTTATACCATTTTAGCTTTTGTTGGAACCGTTTTGAACGATACGTTTGAAGCACCGTCCATGATCTCCCAATATGGGTGGTTCATGTTTTTGGTAGGTATTGGAGTCAATGTATCAGGATGGTTAGCCGATAAATTGGCGGTCAGATATGGTCCTGAAAAGCGATTTGTAATGGGAATCATAGCCGCGCTTGGCGGGCTCCCATTCTATTATTTCGGCTTGATGGCAGAGTCGGTGATGATGGCATTTATACTTATTGGAATCGGCAATGTTATTGCTTCATCATACAATGGGGTGGCGGCGGCTCTCATACAATATTTTGTGAAGTCGGATATGAGAGGGATGGCCGGCGCCGTGTATTTATTTGTGATCAGCATTGTGGGATTCGGGATCGGTCCGCCCGTAACCGGCTGGCTCATCGATCATGTGTTTACGGATCTCTACGGCCCTTCAAAGGCATTGCTTCTGGTATTTACGATATGTGGGTTTCTGGCTACAGTTTCTTTTTTGAAGGCGATGCAGCATTATCACGAAGATGCAGTGGAATAATACACCCCACCCCGTAGAGACACCATGCATGGTGTCTCTACGGGGTGGGGTTTAAGGATAGGTTATTTGATTCATTATACCTGCTACTACCGTAAGGGCGAATCGCATTCGCCCCGGTAGGGCAAGAAAATTTGAAGCAAAAACAAGTAAGGCTTAATTCAACTCTTTATCCTGTTCGCCCGAAACATCCCATCAGCCGCCTGCAGGATCTTCATTCGCAACTGATTGTTATAATCGGGGCGTTCATCCAGAAAAGCACGCACAGTTTCCACGGCTGAATCAGAAGCATAGTTTCCAAGTGTCACATCCAGCCAGCGTTTTGGGAAAAAGATATCGCCGGTGACCTGAATTTCCTGCAGCAGTTCCAGGCTTGGCTGAATGTATTGCTCTGAATCTTCTACACGAAGCGGGTGGTGCAGGTAACCTAAAGCCCCAAGCACCCAGGATTCTATCTCCCGGTTTTCTTCATCCTTTAGGGATTCAAAGAATTCATCCCGAACTGTTTGATCATTTGACAGTGCCGGACTTATAAATTCGAACCGGCGTTTTCGATCTTCATTCTCGATCTGCTCCGTCTGTTTAGAAATGATCTCAGAGGCTTGTTCCGGTAATTTTACTGCTAAATTGCCGGCCATTGAGATATAATCTGACTCTGACAGGTTGAGCCCATCTACCTCTAACTCACCCGCCCAGATATCATATACTTTTTGGACCTCTTCAGCAGAAAGGGCAATATCTCTGAAGGCATTAAAAAACAATTTCATTTTAGAGCTCTCAGACTGACTCATCATCTGTTCCCACAGAATACGTTCGGTTTCTGTTGAGAGGTTTGTTCTTTCATTTTCCGTTAAAAATCTCCAGTAAATGGTCTCAATGTAACCGAGGATCTGATTTTGAAGCAGCTGATTTTCCTCGATCTGTATCAGTTCCAGCAGTTTATGATAAAATCCGATCGGAGCAACCTCATTCTGCTCGAGCATGTTCTCAAAAAGATTGATGAGATGTGAACCTTTGCGGACATTTCGCATGTGTTCCCAATATTGAAGGGTGGCAAGGTCTGCAGGAAATAAACCGTAAGCACGACCATTGGCATTAAAGACCTTGGTCTCAGCTTGCAGTTCATTCAGTGTAGCAAAGGTGGTCGGTTCATCGCTTAGAACATCAAAAAACTTGAACGAACTGTCCTGTGGACTGATGGTCCAAATTCCCACCTGCTGGGGCCAAACCCTTTCTTTACCGGCAGGATCAGTTTGGATCAGGATATCATAACGCAAAGGCTCACGACCGGGCAATTCATCTTCTTTGAATTCCACAGAAAAATGAGGCCTGCCTGGCGTACTAACCCAAACTTCACTCCATGCAATCAGGTCTTGTTCTGTTTTTTGATCTAAAATTTGGATCAGATCCGGCCAGGTGGCATTATCGAAGGAATAGGTGCTCAGATATTCCTGCATACCTTCCCTGAAAAGGTCTTCTCCAACCAATAACTCAAGTTGCCGCATCATGATGGGAGCTTTGTTATAGATGATAGCACCATACATTTGTCCGGCTTCATTCAGGTTTTCAAGATGCTGCCGGATGGGATTTGCCCCCTCGGTTCGGTCCACAGAATAAGCGCTTGGATGATGCCGAAGCAGGAAATTCAGGTCATGATCGATCTCCGGAAAACCCGGGTTGACGATCTTTGCTGCCATAAAATTGGCGAAAACCTCTTTGGTCCACACATCGTTGAACCACTCCATGGTCACCAGGTCTCCAAACCACATATGAGCCGTTTCATGAGCGATCAAACTGGCCCGGCTCAGTAATTGTGAATCGGAAGGGTCTTCATCCAGAAAGAGGGATGAGGCATTATACTGAATGGCCCCAACGTGCTCCATCCCTCCATATTGGAAAGAGGGAATGAGAGCGAAATCAAACTTTTGAAAGGGGTAATCGATACCGGTGTAATCTTCCAGCCAGTCGAGTGAGGCTTTGTGCAGACGGAAGATGTCATCTATGTTTCGGTCTGCTTTATCCTGATCCGATTCCCTGTGAAGCATGGTCATTTCAACGCCATCTATGGATTGGGTGATCTTCTCAAAATCGCCCGCTACAAATGAAAAAAGATAGGAACTGATCAGATCAGAAGGGGCAAAATTCAGGGTTTTGGTAGAATCAGATACGTGCTCATAGTTGATCGGGGCATTGGCAATGGCTTCCCAGTGTAAAGGGATCTCAAGGGTGAGATCATAAACGGCTTTCAGGTCAGGTTGATCGAACAGGGGAAATGCCGTTCTGGCCCTGTCGGGGACAAACAAAGTGTACAAATAATCCGGATTACGATTCAGGGAAGACTCACCGGCTATAAAGTCTATATCCACAGTGTTGGTTCCTGATACCAGGTGTTCAGCAGGGAGAATGATATGTTCGTTCTTGAAAGTGATTTCAACCGGCTCCCCATTGATGGACAGTGAATGTAAGTGGTCGTCCGTTTCGCGGAAGTCGAGTTGAACGTCATGACCGGCCTCTTTCAGGTCAAAAGCTATGGTTGCCTGGGCATCGATCACTTCCGACCGTTCGGCAGGAAGGTTGAAATATAATTCATAGGTAATATTTGAAATATTGGCTTTTCGAAACTGAGCGAGCTCCAGCGACACTCCGGGTTCTATACTCGGAGAATTTGAACAGCCAAGGGTTCCAAAGATCAAACTTAAAGTAAGTAGGCAATTACGTAATGTAGAGAAGTTCATAGACCTGATGTTTGTGATTTAACGCATGCAAAACTACCAACAATCAGGAAGATATCAAGTACAAAATCTGTTAATTGTTGTGTTAGAGAGAC
>JAASTO010000214.1 GCA_021767245.1 Balneolaceae bacterium | reverse complement strand
GATTCATTTCCTTCATAATTAGCCAGTGCCTTCAATCCTGAAAGTTGCGTGGCAATGTTATCAGAATTTACATAGCTGATAAAAGTTTCTTCGGTTCCGGTGGCATCTTTTGTGATGGATGATAGAGTCTCGAGCATGGCCGCTCTGACCTCCTCATTTTGTTCCTGCCCCATCACATCTCTCAGTGCCAGCTGCAGGTCAGGATTGTCACTGAAAGCCCTCAAAGACTCCGCGGCCTGAATTCTATTCTCAGGATTCTGATCCCTTAACTGTCCGATCCAGAACATGAAAGGTTTAGTTTCATTCAGGATGAGATCCGGATGATCCGGTGTGTTGATGGTCAGGTAATCGATTCCGGAAGAGAGGCTCACGCCCACCGTATCTTCAGCACCGGTAAAAGAGAGCTCTGTTGTTATGGTATCGGTAAAACTGAAAGCAGTAGCATCCACAGAAACCAGTGTTTCAATTGGTGCTTCCACGGCTTCAAACGCCAACAACAAGCTGCCGTTCAACTCATCATAAATATAATCCACATTGTAAACAGGATCACTTCCTGATTCGTTGATCTCTTCAGTTTCAAAAACCTCTGGCTGTGGCAACGACTCCCAATAGATGCCCACTTTATCATACCACAAATCGGCGTAGTCCTCCCAATCTGTTACTCCTTCAAACTGCTGAACCATCTCACCCAACGATCCCTCGATCACTTCTTTGAGGTGGATATCATTCATGTTATCTACTCCCTTTTCCCAGATATTCCAGCGATGGATGGATTGAAGATCGTCACTGTTTACTAATGGTTCTGTTTCATCGGTTCCGGATAAAAGTACTTTAAGGAATTCATACCGGTCGTCAGTTGTATTCAGGTATCGATGATAGTTACCAAACCATTGAGCCGCTATACCACGCTTAAGCTGAGTGGATAATGAACCCAGATTTTGATACAGATAGATCACTCCCGCTCCGGCCTGTACTTCCTCCCATTGGTGATCCGGCAGAACTACCACGTTCAAAGTCCGATATGGATATTCAAACGATAATTTTTCTTCGTGATCCTTAAGGGTGTTCACCGCAATATCAAGTAAACCCTCTCTCACCTCAGGCAATAGTGTATTTTCGTTCGCATAAAGAGATACCTGCTTAACCCCAGCCCGGGCACTGATGGTTTCATAATTTCCAAGCACAAACGTTAATCCACTGACCGGAATATCTTCTTCTGAATTCCATTGAACCGTTTTTTGATCCACGGAAGCAAGCTCATCGGTTACCTTATTGCCATGAGAAATGACCGACAGATCGGTTGGTATGGTAAAAGTAGTGGTCAATGGGAAACTGACTTCCGGATGATCAGGTAAAGGGATCCAGTACCGGCGACTTTTGGGGTTAAGTGATGACCATAAGTTACCATATACATCTTTCTTGATTCCATACCGTGAGTTCGAGGTCCAGCCAATTGTTATTTCCGCTTTAGCTCCCGTGGATAAGGTATCTTTTAATGCAATGATCAGGGAATCTGAAGAGACCGTAAATTCTGCTTCTTCCCCGTTTACAAGAATATTTTCTATTTGTGATTCTGCGGTGTTAAATACCACCTCCGTTAACTCAGAATACCTTGAAATAAGACTGAATGTAGCTTCCGAGATCAGCATCGGTTTCTGTGGATCGATACTCATCTCCAGGTCAAGTTTTTCTATGGAGTAAGGAAGATCCGGGTAGGACGGATACTGCCATACCGTTCCTTCATTTTGCGCAATAACATGACTACTTAAGACAAATAGAAATAAAATAGTGGCTATTGATTTCTTCATTCTGAAATGTATTCTTCAAAGATTTTTTTTAACTCGGGATATAAAAATTCGTTTGTGGAGTATCCATTGCCTGAATGTATGGTTTGTTCACCGCTTACGTCACTGAACACCCCTCCGGCTTCCTGTACTACCGGTAGTAACGCAGCCGCGTCCCAAATATTCAATTCGGGGTCATACATCAGGTCGGCGCGACCGGTAGCCACCATCATGTGACCATAGGCATCACCCCACGTTCTGTGAAGCCTTGTGCGGTCCAAAAGTTCCTGAAACAACTCCTGTTGTCCCATTTGGCGGAATCGATCGATCTCAGTCACCAAAAATGTGGCTTCATTAAGTTCTTTCGTCTCACTAACATGGCAAGGTTCCCCGTTAAAGGTTGCCCCTAATCCAATGCCGGCGGCACAAAGTTCATCGAGAGCCGGTGCGTAAATAATGCCAACTACCGGCTCATTATCCATTAAAACTCCGATCAGTGTGGTGTAGAATGGCACTCCGTGTATAAACGACTTGGTTCCGTCGATCGGATCGAGTACCCAGGTTACGTTACTGCCTTCATTTGTTGTGCCAAATTCCTCGCCAACGATCCCATGATCTGGATAACGGCTTAGAATCTCCTTTCGCAGGATCTGCTCGGTTTCTCGGTCTGCGATCGTAACGGGAGTATCGTCATCTTTAGAAATAATATGTATATCTTTCTTGAAATAATTAAGAGTATGTTCCCCGCCGATCCGGGCAATTTCAATGGCTGCGTCCAGTAATTCTTTTGTCATTAACTTTGTATGTTCATATAAAATTTAAAATAGATACCTAACATCCCTCCAAAACTATGAGTATGATGAAAACGCTGTCAACAATCTTGGTTGTTATTTTCGGGCTCCTGCCTGCCCTAACGCTTGCTCAGGATGGACAGGTTCAGCTTAGAGACAGCAGTAAGTTAAGCATTAAAGGAAAATCAAACGTAAATGAATTTTCTTGTGAATCTGAACATGAATTGCAGAAAGATTCCCTGGATTATTCCTATTCCGTCAACGGTGATACCGTACAGGTTAGTGGGGTGAACCTAAGCCTGGAGATCGATCAGTTTGACTGCGGTAAACGTGCCATAAACCGGGATTTCAAAAGTACGCTGAAGTACAAAGAATTTCCATTCATTGAGATCATTTTGAATGAGTTGGTGATATCCGATACCACCAGCCTGATCCCCAAAGAAGCAAAGGTTACTATCCGAATTGCGGGTGTTGAAAGGCATTACACCGTCCCTCTAAACTCATTTTCGAGTAGCGAAGAAAGCTTTACAGTAGGTGGAAATAAGATTCTAAGAATGACCGATTTTGGGCTAGAACCTCCTTCCCCCATGTTTGGACTCATTAAAGTGGAGGACGAACTCGATATACAATTTGACCTGGTGATCGTACGGAGCCCATTCGCAAACTAACCAGTTTTCTGGTTAATTAAGGACTCTCCAGCTACCACCAAGCTGCTCATCCTCGGTTCCTATGGTAAACCGACTTCCTGGAATAGATTCCGTTCCGCCCGATATGGCTTCTGCTTTAAAACCTGAAATTGCTTTGTACACTTCCAACGAGTCAGAAAATATCACAGGTTCAATAAGATCTGCCTGTACATTACCAATTTGATATACTATAGAATTAAACGGACCATTATCTCCTAACTCTTCTGATGCCACAGCCCAAATATTTTGATCCTCATCAATATGTAATCCCGAAATATCCCGGTTCAAATCACCGGTTTTCCAAATGTCCGGGGCATTTACAGTAACACCCGTTTTGCCCACAGTTGTCCATTTCAATTCGTATTTACTGAGATCGGCCAGGGCCCATCGGATCAAACCATCAGTATACGTATCCGAACCACCTCGTTCCCCAAACAGCACGACCAATTCACTATTGAGAGTGCTAAAACAAGCCAATCCTTCGATCTCATCTCCGGCAGGATCATCTGGCCCTTTTGCATCAAATTCAGGCAATTCAATGACACCTAATATTTCGGCATAGTACGATGAGGTAGCATTGACCAATTTAAGATGAAATAGTCTTCCGTATTCCCCATCCCACTTGCCGGACTCAGCGATCAGAAACTCATTTTCCCTGTCAGGTAAACGGCACACCGATTCAAGATCACTGCCGGCCCCGTCTTCATGTTTCCAATTATTGATTAACACAGGTTGGGCCTTTATGCCTGATGCCGGATCAACTTCAATCACAGACAACCTGTTACCCTCCTCAAAGCCTTTCAGGTCGTACACCGCCAGGTATGCTCCCTCATCTATCTTATCCATACCACTAATCGCCATTTGGGTGTCATTATTTTCCGGTTGGCAAGATATTATTAAAAAACAAAGGAGTATGAAGCTGGATATTCGCAATGCTGAGAGTTTTCGTTTCATAAATATGATCTTTAATATGATTTAAATCGATCTGATCAAATATAATAAATACGTTTAATGACAGAGGATATAAATATATTACACATTTGATCTTTAAACGCACCCAGCTCCCCGTAGAGACACGAT
>JAASTO010000038.1 GCA_021767245.1 Balneolaceae bacterium | reverse complement strand
TTCACCTTGCAAGAAAATGTATGGGACGTATCCAGTTCCAGTCCTTTTTTATGCGCTATGGGTTGATAGGCATGTTCAACTTCCTTAACCAGATCATTCAGGTCAAAATCCTTGCGGTTTATAAAGCTTTCATCAAAATCGTAACGCTGCAGCGTTTTGATATCCTCAAACAGCCTGGCTACACGCTTGATCTGTTTTTGAGCCGTTACCATATACTGCTTTTTCTTTTCAGTAGGCAGATTCTCAAGCTCCAGCATTTCCAGGGCGCCCGATATGGTATGCAAGGGATTTCTTACCTCGTGTGTTATATCTGCAAAAAACTGACTTTGCTTCATATTCAGTTTCTTCAGTTTTTCGTTGTCCGCTCTGAGCGTTCGTGCCATATGGTTCAAAGAATCTGCCAGAGTCCCAAACTCATCATTTCTTTTCAGGTCGATCTTACGATCCAGGTTACCTCGTGCAATATCAAGGGCAGCCGCATTCAGATGCAAAATTGGAGCCGCAATATACCGGGCAAACAGAAAACTGACGACGATCACTGCCGCGATGGAAAAGAACATCCCCGCATAAATAATATGCCGAATACTTGCCACTGCTGCATAATACTGACTTTTATCCTGACTGATCCTCAGGTACTGAGCGGAATTGTCCGAATCACCCAGATCCACATAAGAGATCAGTTTGGGCGAAGTCTCGTTATTTTCTATGATGGGCTCACCGTCTCTTTTCTCAAGTTCTGCCAACAAACTATTATCAAGGGAGGTCTCCACATTTTCAAAGGCTTCTTCGGGAAATGTTAAAAACCGATCTCCGGCTCGGTCATAAACTGCCACCTCATAATTTGAAAGTTCAGCTAACCCCACGATCTTTGAGCCGAATTGCTCATCTTCCTTAAAACTGCCTGTGGCAAGTGCCATGGATAGGGCGTCTTTTTCAAACTGCTCGATCCCTTCTTCCAACAAAAAACTTCGTATGGTCAGAATCGAATAGGCACTGATGGTAATGATACCAATGACCAATAGAATCACATAAGTCCACGCCAGTTTAGAGCGAATTTTCATGCGTGAAGAAATTCTTTATTGAATCCATATCCAACGCCACGATAGGTTTTAATTAGCTTGCCTTCATCACCCATTTTCAAACGCAGGTTTTTTACGTGAACATCCACGGTCCGATCAAAAACGAATTTTTCCTCATCAGAGATCTTCTCGAGGATCTGTTGACGACTATACACCAGTTTCGGATTTTGGAAGATCATTTCAGCGATGGTATACTCTGTATGGGTCAGGTCTATCAGTTCCTCATTGATATACATTTCTTTGGAATCGAGGTCCACATACACCTTACCATACTGAATCCAGTTACTTTTTTCCGGAGAGCGCCGGCGAAGCTGTGTTTCAACGTGTGCTTTAACAAGATTTAGGCTCGCCGGTTTTTTGATATAGTCATCGGCACCGAGTTCCAATCCCTCGATCTCATCCTGTTCTTCATCCCGTGCGGTCAAAAATAAAACCGGAATATCGTAGATGACAGGGTGCTGACGAATGTTACTGCATATCTCCTTACCATCGTGATGTGGAACCATAATATCCAGAATGGCCAAATGAATGTCATTCGCATTCTCTTCAATATACTTGAGCGCTTGTTTTCCGTCTTTGGCCCACAAAACATTGTAATCATTCAATTCCAGGAAGTTGGCCAGCATCTCGCCTGACTCTTCCTCATCTTCCATCAGAAGTATGGTGTGTTTGTTACTCATTGCGGAGATTTTGTGTTAAAGTGTTTATGTGTTACAGTGTTAAGGTAAATAGAAAATATTACCTTAACACTGTAACACCTTAGTAATATTAAATTATCGCATTAAAAATCTGAATTCTACCATGAATTACCAAGGAAAAACCGTTTGGATAACAGGAGCCTCATCCGGAATAGGCAAAGCCTTTGCCCATAAACTTTATAATCTTGGTGCCAACCTGATACTTTCTTCTCGCCGTGAAGAGGCCTTGATCAAGGTTAAAAACGAACTTGGTGCGGATTCTTATTCTTCCAGAATCAAAGTATTACCTCTTGATCTTACAGAACCTGAAACTTTCCCTGCTAAAACTAAAGAAGCACTAAAGGCTTTCGGACAGATCGATGTTTTGATGAATAATGGTGGGATCAGTCAGCGTTCTACAGTGCTTGAAACAGATATGGAGGTGTACCGAAGACTGATGGAGATCAATTATTTTGGAGCCGTTGGCCTTACCAAACAAGTGTTACCGCATATGGTTGAGCGAAAAAGCGGGCACGTCATTGTTACCAGCAGTGTGGCCGGTAAGATCGGAACCAGGTATCGGTCAGGATATTCAGGCAGCAAGCACGCTGTTCAGGGGTTTTTCAATTCGCTGCGACAAGAGATGTACGAACACAACGTTGCTGTGACTTTACTATGCCCGGGATTTGTTAAAACGGACATCA
Source organism: Balneolaceae bacterium (assembly GCA_021767245.1). Lineage (GTDB taxonomy): Bacteria > Bacteroidota > Rhodothermia > Balneolales > Balneolaceae > Gracilimonas. Next base: position 14,048 of record JAASTO010000038.1, on the reverse strand, counting down.
GCAAAAATGCCCTGACAGCCGATGGTTCTGAGTTCGGAAAGATGGGTGATGCCCACCAAAAAGCTATGACAGCGGAACAGATGGTTGAAAAGGTGATGCCCAAGATCACCGCTCGAAAAGAAGAGATCTATGTTACCGGTTTTAAGGAAAAGCTGGCTATTTGGGTACAGCGTATTTCACCGACATTGTTGAATCGGATCCTGAAAAATCAAAAGGTGACGTAGATTCGTTATTAGTGTATTCGTTGATGGTTATCAGTGAGCCGGTTATACCATCCACCGGTGATCTTACTGCCCCCCAAAACTATCCCAGCTTTCTACGCTTGGTCAGGTAAGCCAACAATGACTGATCGAACTGAGCCTGTGTATCCATTTCTTCAAAATCGATCTCAAATTCGCTGCAGGCCATTCTGAACTGCCTGGTGTAATCTTCAACCTTTTGCTGATAATCTTTCCGAACCTGTGCAGGTAATACTTCCACTTCATCACTTAGCTCCATGTCCTCAAAAACAAACCTTCGGTCAGGGAAATCCAGATCTCTCTCACTTTTCTTTTCCAGCACGTTGAACAGCAGCACTTCATGCTTCCGGTGGCGAAGATGCTTCAATGCTGATATCAGTTCACTGTGTTCACTTACATTTTCAAACAGATCTGTAATGATGATCACCAGGCTACGGTGATTCAATCGCTCTGCCACTTCATGAATGGCCTGGGCAGATGCCGTTACCCGCTTGTCCTTATCGCCCTTTTCCTCACGGATCAACTCGCGCTCCAGTTCCGTATAGATCTGCCTTAAGTGCGCATAGGTGGACTTTGCGGGAATAAACGCATCGATCTTTGAATTGAAAGGAATGAGTCCGCAGGCATCTCGCTGTCGGTGCATGAGGTACATGAGCGATGCCGCATAGTGAATACCATATCTTAGCTTACTCCATTCGGCAAAATATTTAAAGTTCATGGAGTTACTGGTATCAAGCATAATGTACGACCTCAGGTTGGTTTCTTCCTCGTATTGCTTCACATAAAAGCGTTCTTTTTTGGCATACACTTTCCAGTCAATGTGCTTGAAATCATCCCCGGGGTTATAAGGTCTGTGTTCTGCAAACTCCACACTAAATCCATGGAATGGACTTTTATGCAATCCGGAAATAAAACCCTCCACGATCTTCTTTGCCCGAAGTTCGAGGGAGGATAATTTGGATAATATACTGGGTTCAAGGATCATCCTATATGGTAACGGTATAAATCAATAGTTGAAAGTAATTACATACACCGGCCTTAATCTTCACAAACTTTTCGCAAAGAAGGCCTATACTTCACGCACTCACAAACTCATTAAGTATTCGTATTCAGGTTATACGCCATGAAAATATTTTCTAAAAATCATGTATCCATTCTGATTGGGATCATTGGATTTATCATTCCCTTTTTTCTAAGTATTCCGGGACTTTCTGAAGCCGGGCATGTAGCCTTAAGTATCTTCATTATCGCCGCCATTTTCTGGATGTTTGAACCCGTCCCCATTTACGCCACATCCATCATGGTGATACTGTTGCAGGTGTTTTTTCTCAGCAAGCAGGGGGTACTGTTCCCTGAAGCTACAGCAGAATATACCCCAAACGGGTACACAGATTTCATAGGTACGCTTGCCAATCCCATCATCATTTTGTTTTTAGGTGGATTTGTACTGGCGGATGCGGCTGTTAAATATGATCTCGACAAAAACCTTACCCGGATCCTGTTAAAACCATTTGGTTCAAAACCCAAATTCATTATTCTGGGTTTAATGGTCGTGACAGGACTGCTATCCGCTTTTATGAGTAACACGGCCACTACAGCCATGATGATGACCGTGATCCTTCCGATCATTGCCAAAACAGAAGTATCAGATCCACTTCGGATCGGACTGGCACTTAGTATTCCATTTGCCGCCAATATCGGTGGGATCGCGACTCCCATTGGAACTCCTCCAAATGCTGTTGTGATCGGCGCCTTATCAAATCAAGGAATTGACATTGCTTTCACAGAGTGGATGATATTAGCTGTTCCTTTAGTGATCGTAGTCTTATTTGTTACATGGCTGGTACTTCTCTGGATGTTTAAACCGGAAACAGATTCCATTCCTATGGACCTAAAAGGGACCTTCCAAAAGAATTCCTCAGCGATATTGGTTTATCTGGTATTTGGAGCCACTGTTATACTTTGGGTCACTGAAAGCCTGCATGGCATCGGGAGCAGCATCATTGCACTGATCCCTGTCACCATTTTAGCCCTGACGGGAATACTGGACAAAGATGGGATCCGTCAATTGCCGTGGGAAGTTCTCTGGCTGGTAGCAGGAGGTATCTCACTCGGTATTTCCATGGAGGGAACCGGCCTGGCTGAATGGATCATTACAAATATCGAATGGAGTATCTTTTCTCCGATATTTATGATCATCATCTTTAGTTTAGTGGCTATCGTAATGTCCAACTTTTTGTCCAATACCGTTTCCGCTACGCTGTTGATCCCACTGGCTGTCAGTCTTGCAACCTCCGGTGTAGCAGGAGAGGGATTCAGCCTGGTGTTAATCAGTTTGGTTATCGGCGTCAGTGCCAGCCTCGCCATGATGCTGCCGATCTCAACCCCGCCTAATGCCATTGCCATCAGTACAGGAACCCTGAAAACCAAACATATGACCCGCGCCGGCCTGGTGATTGGACTCTTTGGCCTGATAATGGTAACTCTCTACGCCTTGTTCTACTGGCCATTAATCTTAAATTAGAAAACCATGGATCACAAAATTTATATACTGATCGTTGAAGATGAACTTGAAGTCATGGATGCCCTTGTTAAGGATCTCGAAAACTTTGAGGCCTTCTTTCCTGTAGAAACTGCCAATGATACCCGCGAAGCACAGGAAGTGATCGATTACATCATTGATCACGGCCACAGGATTGGTTTGATCCTCTGCGACCATGTGTTACCGGGTAAAAATGGGGTGGATCTGCTTATCGACCTTCAATCAAATAAGGATACCATCAAGACCAAAAAAGTTCTTGTTACCGGTCAGGCTGGGCATGAAGACACCATTCTCGCTATCAATAAAGCCAAACTGGATCATTACATTTCCAAACCGTGGACAGAGAAAGGGTTACAGGAAGTGGTCAGAAATCAACTCACGGATTACGTGATCGAAAACGAAAAGAACCTTCTTTCTTACATGCAGATCCTGGATGCTGAAAAATTATCGGAAGCCATGCGAACTAAAAAAATGACCGATCATTGATATGACTGACCGACAAGGCATATCGTGGCTTAACGATACCGGGACCATACTGAATTTTATCCGAAAATTGATCAAAGATCTTCCTGAACTGCAGGAGCAGCTTATGGACCTTAATGAAGGTGATCTACTTTTCTCGCAGGGTGATCCCCTTGAGCATATGTATCTTGTGCTGGAAGGAAATATCACTCTCACCCGAACTCAACCTGATGAATCTGAAGTTAAGCTGATCACATTAGGTCCCGGTAGTTTTGCCGGGCTCATTGCCTTCACCACCGGTGAACCAACCCTGACAAGCGGACGCATTTCACAGAAAGGTCAGGCATTGAAAATGCGACCTCAGCAATTTGAACAGTATTTGAACGACCACCCCCGCTTAAAACATCCGCTTCAGCAACTTATGCTGAACAACATGATCCAGCGCTATAAGAGCAACCTCCGGCTTCAAACCAGAACTCACCTGCTCAGTAAAGAGCTGAACAAAGAGCGTAATGACCTTAAAAAAGCCTATGCCCAATTAGAGGAAACCCACCAAATGCTGGTCCATCAGGAGAAAATGGCAACCCTGGGTGAGCTTGTTTCAGGCTTTGCCCACGAGGTCAACAATCCGGCTTCCGCTTTAATGCGGGCCGCTGAAAACCTGGTGGAAATCTACTCCAAGTTTGAAAGCAGTCATTATTCATACAAGCTATTCAGGTTGGGATTGCAATCTACACCGGTTGACAGTAATACCCAGCGCAACCGAATGCTGATGATCGAAAAACGTTACCCTTGGATTCATGATCGCTCATCGGTTAGAAAACTGGCTCATATGTCGGACGAGGCCCTTGACCTAATCGATGCAAACCAGAAAAAGGGGGAGATGGATGCGCTTATCAATCATTACGAAGCCGGCAAGATGATCCATAATATTCGTATTGCCAGCCAACGCATCGCCAACCTTGTTAAGAGCCTTAAAAGTTACAGCCGTCAGGATCAAAACAAGGAAGAACACGCAGACATCAGAGAAGGCATTCAGGATACTATTTTGGTATTAAGCAATCGCCTAAAGTTCATTGAACTGGACCTAAAGCTCCGTGACATCCCAAAAACCTGCGCCAACATTGGAGACCTCAATCAGGTCTGGACCAATATTATCGTAAATGCCTGCGATGCCATGAAAGATCAGGGCAAGCTCACTATCTCAACTGAAGCCACTGATGACTTCATCTTTGTGAAAATATCCGATTCAGGGCCCGGTATTCCTGAACATCTTATTCCAAAGATCTTTGAACCGAACTTCACGACCAAAAATCAGGGAGCCGAATTCGGGCTTGGGCTTGGGCTTGCCATCTCAAGTGAGATCGTAGGTCAGGCCGGAGGTGAAATAGAAGTCACCAACAAACCCGGTGGCGGAGCTCAATTTTCTATTTCCATCCCGATTCAGGATGATTGCTAAAATTACCCCTAATGTTAATCATAAGAATACCTTTTTATTTTGAGTAAAAGCAGAAAACGAACCACCCCCACTCCGGATGAGATCACATATCTTAATTCTCTACTTCAAGAAGTCTTGGAGCCCAAAGTTTATCATCTCGGTTCAAAAGATCATTCACCAAAACGATACGATAAGCGAACGAACATGTATGGTGGAACCGGTGATGTGTTTTTAATGCAAATGTTTGAGGATGAAGAACTGGTTAACAACCGCATCGGGGCCTTTATGATCCTTCCAACAAGCAAAGACAGCTGTGGATTTCATACCCATGGCACAAGAAATGAGCAGGAGATCTACCTGGTGCTCCACGGACAGGGTATCTACCTAGAAAAGGATGACTGGGACAGTAAGCCCCGAACATTTTCCCTCCAAAAGGGTAATCTTACCACCGTCAGGGGTGATGCTTTTCATGCCATTGAAAATACCGGCGACCAACCTCTAGTGATCTTTGTTATAACGACCAATGAGCCTCAATAAGAACCTCGAATTATTTACTCTTTTTTCTCGGCAGCTTCATTAGCCATATAATATAACTGCATGATCCGGATCTGATCATAACCGATCTTCTTTTTCATTCGATCGTACACCACTTTCAGCATGTGTGAGCCTTTCTCATCAAATATCTTGATGATCTCATCCTGTTGCCTTAGTGAAAGACTCGTAGCGTCAGTGATACCATCCAACCGGATGTCGTTACCTTCCTTCAAATAATCTTTGAGGTGGTTTAAAATGGTCACTTCCTTCACACCGTGTTCTTCAGCCAAATGCTCAATAGACTGACCGGCATTAAAAGCTTTACCTATCTGGTGATGCAGCTCAACATTTTCAAGCTCTTCGGCTTTTTCCTGAAGAGTTTCTTCTTTGGATTCAATGTCGTGCTCGGCCGTGTACTTTTTGATGACACCGATAAAGGCCGATCCATACTTCTTCAGCTTCACCTCTCCCACTCCATATAGCGGTAACAAATGTTCCTTGTCTTTTGGATAGTAATAGGCCATTTCCATAAGCGTGGTATCAGGGAAAATGGTGTACGGAGGTATACCTTTTTCATCTGCCATCTGTTTACGCTCTTTACGAAGGATCTCAAAAAGGTCCTCATCATACTTAGCCTCCACTTCACTAGCCACACGCGACGCTTCTTCGGTGCTCATGGCCGTAGCGGTTCTATCCAGCGTTCCGTACACATTTTCATCCCCTTTCAGCACAGAGTGGCCCTTTTCTTCAATCACCAGCTCAGCATGCTCGCCCTTTGAGAGATAATCCTGCCGGATCAACATTCTTGAAAGCTGCTCCCACTGATTTTTTGACCATTCTTTACCTGATCCATGTGAGCTTAGCTTATCGTGTTCCAACTCCAATACTTTTTGTGCTTTGGAACCTCTCAACACATTGATGACTTGTGTTTTTCCAAAGCTCTCGCCCAATTCGGAGATACACTTCAGTAATTTCTGTGCCTGCAGGGTGAAATCTTCCACATCCTCTTCTTTTGAGAGGCAATTATCACACATACCACATTCATCTTTCGTGTACTTCTCACCAAAATATTTCATCAATGGAATACGGCGGCATTTTTTGGTCTCAATGAATTTGACGAGATCATCCAGATGTTTTTCAGCGACCTCCTTTTCCTGACCTTCTTTTTTGTTGATGAAGTATTTGATCTTATGGCGATCGTTGTAGCTGAATAACATCACACAGTCGGAGCGTAACCCATCTCGTCCTGCACGACCAATTTGCTGATAATACTGCTCAATGTTCTGCGGCATATCGTAATGCATTACAAAACGCACATTTGGTTTGTTGATCCCCATCCCAAAAGCAATGGTAGCCACAATGATCTGCACATCATCCCGAATGAACTGCCTCTGATTGATGGCACGGTCACGGTCGGAGAGTCCCGCATGGTAGGGTTTCACCGAATATCCTTCATCATCCAGTGCCTGATAGAGTTCATCTACCTGTCGGCGTGAAATACAATAAATGATACCGGATTGATTCTTTCGCGTATACAGAAAATCCAGCACCTGATTGGTGGCATCTTCTTTATCCGCAATTTTCAGAAACAAATTTGGGCGGTCAAAACTGGCGATGAATTCTTCAGACTCACCAAACTCCAGCGTCTTCTTGATATCTTCACGCACCCTTGGGGTAGCCGTTGCTGTCAGAGCCATGCAGGTGGCATCCGGAAAGATCTCCTTTCTTACCCGAGCCAGTTCCCGATAATCGGGTCGAAAATCATGTCCCCATTCAGAGATACAGTGAGCTTCATCCACAGCAAAGAGATCAACTTTAATATTCTCCAGAAGCTCGCGGGTCTTGTCCATCAATAAGGTTTCCGGGGCTATATATAGAAGCTTAGCCTTTCCGTTCAGGACCTGTCGCCGGTTATAACCGTATGCTTCCGGTGAAAGGGAGCTGTTCAGGTGTACCGCATTGATATCAAATTCGCGGAGTTGTTCAACCTGATCTTTCATCAGAGAGATCAGGGGAGATACGACCACCGTAAGGCCGTCAAAAATTAATGCCGGGATCTGATAGCAGAGTGACTTCCCCCCACCGGTTGGCATAATAACAAGTGCATCTTTTCTCTTGAGTACCTGACTGATAATATCTTCCTGAAGGGGACGAAAGGTATCATAGCCGAACGTTTCTTTTAGGGTAGCTTTTGCTTCTTTGATCACAGATTAGTGGTGTTTTGGTGGATTGCAGATCTTATCTCTTCTTTGCTCATCTACAATTTCACACTTTGGATTTATAATTATTGGGTTCTCTTATGACCCTAAAGGTAAGGCTGTTTTCATCAAAATTTAAGGAGGTTAGCAAAATTGATGATTATCCCAATTATTTATTATTTAGAATTTCTTTGTGAGCTATAGACGAATCGACCATCCAACACCTAAAGCAACGTCAGAACTGGATTCCGTTAATCCAAAAGAAAGAGAACTATTCATCGATATTTTTGAGGAAATAATATAACCGAATCCGGTACTTACACTTAAAGGCGGCTCATAATCATTAATAATTTCAGTGAAGCCGCTCAGGCTGGTACTCACAAGCCATTTACCATTTGCGAGAGAACGACTGTATCCGATACTGTAAGATAAAGGATCCTGAAGTTTAAGGTCCGGCATATCACCATACCACCATTTCATAAGGTCTGCGTACAGAAAATTATTACGTAGGAACCGTTGTGAGAGTGAGGCTCCAAAACCAAAATCCCATTCACCGGTTCCAAACCCATTATCCGTGCTAGTCATTGGGATTTTCAGGTTCGCGTTAAGCTGAAGACTTGTAGCACCATTATTTGATCTAATGAGATTATAATTGGCATAAACTGACGGATCACCAAAAGAATAGGAGTTGTAGGACAGGGTATCCGCCAGGTTGATCGTACTGTCTGATGAGTTATTAGTCAGTGCAGCAGATGAAGTAAATTTACCCATTCCACCACCTCCCTGACCTCTTCCCGGCCGGTTTCCGGATGAATCTGCCAACGAACCGTGTTGTGAACCTCCGGTTGGCAAGTAACCGGTAGCTCCATAGGAGATCCACGGAGAATTCTGGTAAATAAATGGTATTGATAACGAGGCATTGATCTTACTTCCTGAGACCATAAACCCATTTAAAAATGAGACACTTTCGGTATTTTCAGTAAAGAAATAGGAACCGGTTGTGTAATGCATACTTCCGTTATAGGAAATATTTTGTGCCACTACACAACCGATTCCCTGATGGCTTGCTAAAGTTACCATCAACATCACCCCAATTTTGATCATTTGGGATCTCATACATAACTCCTATCCGGCTATAAACCACTTATTGTTTAGGTAGTTAGTACTCTTAGTTTTGATTTTGCTTCAGGTTATCTTTTTCGTGCAAACGATCCCGAATTCTATCCATCGCTTTTACGGCTTCCTCAGCCTGGCCTGTCATATCATTTAATCTTTGGCGAAGCTGTTCCATATCTTGCTGCATGGCTCTGTCCTGGGTCATCTGGCGATCTTGAAGCATCATATTGCAACGTTCAGCGGCGTTTTTAAGGTTACCGATGGTCAACCCTAATTGTTCACTGAATCGATACATATTCTGATACTGATATCGTAACTGTTCATTTTGTGTTTGCTGCATGTTACGATTCATTTCCTGACTCAACATGTGTGTGCGTTCCTGAAGCTGATTCATTTTCTGCACCATCTGTTGTACTTGTTGCTGTTGCTGCATCTGTTGCATTTGCTGTTGTTGACCGGTTTGCTGGGCAACAACATTTGCAGTTAGAAACATACACATCAAAAGCATTGACGAGATCTTCATGGTTGTTTTCATTGTGTCTCCCTTCGTTATTTAATATTAATTTTGGCTCTCTAAACCATATATAAAATAACAAAAACGCTTATCAATAGATATAGCAGACCCCTAAAGAACAATCATTTAGCCCAATTTATTTCAACTCAAACCTTACCCTATCATAACCCGCAGAAATAACAAAACCCTCCGTAGAGGGCTTTGTTTATGTTACCGATAAACGTTCTATTTAGACAAGTACAAGCTCTTGAATTCGTAAGGTTTCTTAAAGTGCTCGTCATTGAAGTCTTTCGCGAAATAGATACTTTCACCTGTGGACTTCATCTCCGGCCCCAGTTCTTTCTTCACTTCCGGGAACTTATCGAATGGGAACACCGGCTCTTTAATGGCCCAGTTCTCCAGCTTCGATGTTAAGTCAAACTCGGTTAGCTTGGCCCCAAGCATCACTTTCACGCCAATGGCAGCTTCCGGTCGCTGTGTGGCCTTGGCCAGAAAGGGGATGGTTCGTGTGGTTCGGGGATTCGCTTCCAGCACATACACCTTATCATCTTTGACGGCATACTGCACATTCAGGAACCCGAGGATCTCCATATTTTCAGCGATCTTCTCCTGATATTCTTCGATGGTTTTTATGATCTCATCGCTTAGTGAATAGGGAGGCAGAACTGCCGTGGAATCCCCTGAGTGAACCCCGGCCGGCTCGATATGCTGCATGATGCCCGCAATATGAAGCTGATCGCCATCGTACACGGAATCCACATCCACCTCAATAGCGTGCTCCAGGTATTTGTCGATCAGGAAAGCATTCTCGGGATGCGTTTTCAGAATATTGGCTACATATTTCCTCAGCTCTTCTTCTTTCACCGCGATCCGCATGCCTTGTCCACCGAGTACATAACTTGGTCGGATCAGTACCGGATAACCGATCCGTTCAGCGATCTTAACCGCTTCTTCCACTTCATGAGCCGTTCCGTATTCCGGAAAAGGGATATCCAGCTTCTTCAGGAATTTTGAGAACTCTCCGCGGTCTTCAGCGAAGTCGATCATGGCGAAATCGGTTCCGAAGATCTTAATGCCTTCTTCCACAAATCTCTTTCCAAGCTTGAGGGCTGTTTGACCACCCACCTGCAAGATCACTCCTTCAGGCTTTTCGTGGTCGATGATATCCAGCACACGCTCCCAATACACCGGCTCAAAGTAGAGCTTGTCGGCGAAATCGAAGTCGGTGGACACGGTCTCGGGATTACAGTTCACCATGATGGCTTCGTAACCCATTTCCTTGGCAGCCAATACCGCGTGTGTGCAGGAGTAGTCGAACTCAATTCCCTGTCCGATTCGATTCGGGCCACTTCCGAGGATCAGCACTTTCTTCTTATCGGTGACTCCACTTTCGTTTTCACCTTCATAAGCAGAGTAGTAGTACGGGGTCTGCGCCGGGAATTCGGCCGCACAGGTATCTACCATTTTAAAGGAAGGGGTGAGGCCCAATTCTTTTCGTCGATCACGGACTTTCTTGTCATCTACTTTCTCACCGCTTTTGCTGAGAAGATACGCTATCTGAGAATCGGAGAATCCCGCTTGTTTCAGCTCAAAGAAATCGTCCTTGGTGATCTCTTTCAGGCTTTGCCCTTCGGTTCTATTTTCCAGCGAGACCATATACCGGATCTGCTGCAGGAACCACGGATCTACTTTGGTGATATCGGCAATTTCTTCAACCGAAGCCCCCATTTTAAAAGCATTACGGATCTGCATCGAGCGATCCCAATAGGGTTTCAGCAAGCGTTCACGGACCGTTTTTCGATCAAATTCCTCGTAGCCGTCGGCTCCCAATCCATCACGCCCCACTTCCAGTGATTGCCAGGCTTTATTCAATGCCTCCGGGAAATTACGTCCTATGGACATCACTTCTCCAACCGCTTTCATCTGGGTTGAAAGTTCTTCATCCACACCCGGGAATTTGTCGAAGTTGAAGCGTGGTATTTTGCAAACCACATAGTCAATACTTGGCTCAAAGCAGGCCGATGTGGTTCCGGTGATCTGATTCTTAAGCTCATCCAGCGTGTAACCCACGGCCAGTTTGGTCGCCACTTTCGCGATCGGATATCCGGTTGCCTTTGAGGCAAGGGCTGATGAACGGCTCACCCGTGGGTTGATCTCGATGGCCACCAATCGGTCGCTTCCGGGCTCCATGGCAAACTGCACGTTACAACCTCCCGCAAAGGTTCCGATAGAGCGCATCATCTTGATGGCCGCATCCCGCATGTGTTGCAACTGCTTATCACTTAATGTTTGAGTTGGTGCCACGGTCACCGAATCTCCGGTGTGAACTCCCATCGGGTCCATGTTCTCGATAGAGCAGATGATGATCACGTTGTCGTTTGCATCGCGCAGCAACTCCAGTTCATACTCCTTCCACCCAAAAATAGATTCCTCGATCAGCACCTGATGCACCGGACTCATTTCCAGTCCACGCAGTACTTTTCGCTCAAACTCATCCTCATTCCAGACGATCCCTCCACCGGCACCACCCATGGTGAATGATGGTCGGATCACGATCGGTAAGCCTCCCAGTTCTTCCTTGATCTCTTTTGCATCCAGCAGCGATTGAGCCGTTCTGCTTTTACACTGCTCAATTCCTATTTCTTCCATCTTATCACGGAATAATTGACGATCCTCAGTCAGCTCTACCGCATCAATATCAACTCCGATGATCTTGACGTCATTTTCTTTCCAGAAGTTCTCTTTTTCAAGATCACGGCAAAGATTCAGCCCGGTCTGCCCGCCCATGGTTGGGAGCACGGCATCGGGTTTTTCCTTGGCTACAATTTCCCGAATGGAGTCGGTGGTCATCGGCAGCATGTACACAGCATCGGCCATGATCGGGTCGGTCATGATCGTCGCCGGATTCGAGTTGATGAGTACTATTTCATATCCCTCTTCCTGAAGAGAGCGGCAGGCCTGAGAGCCGGAATAGTCAAATTCGCAAGCCTGACCAATTACAATGGGTCCTGAACCAATGATCAAAATTTTGTGGATATCGTCGCGTCTGGGCATGGGTTTTGTGAGTGGTTATTTGATGTTGGTGTTATAGTGTGCGGGTGTCTGAGTGTTACGGTGTTATGGTTTTTTGCGAACCATAACACCGTAACACCATAGCACCGTCAAATTTGTTTTTAGTTTACTTTTGTGCTTTCATTGCATCGATGAACTGATCGAACAGGTACGCTGAATCATGTGGACCTGGTGAGGCTTCCGGGTGATATTGCACTGAGAATCCGGGAAAGTTTTTGAACTTTAGTCCTTCAATGGTTCCGTCATTCAGGTTGATGTGTGTAACTTCAGCGATCTTTTCATCGAGAGAATCTTCATCGACTGCAAAACCGTGGTTTTGGGTTGATATTTCAACGAGTCCGGTTTCAAGGTTTTTCACAGGCTGATTGGCTCCGCGGTGGCCTACAAACATCTTCGTGGTTTTGAGTCCTTCGCTGAGAGCCATTAACTGGTGGCCGAGGCAGATGCCAAACACAGGCTTACCGGTTTCTTTCGCGTAATTCACAGCTTCGAGAGCATACTCAGCTGTTGCGGTCGGGTCGCCCGGACCGTTGCTGAAAAAATATCCGTCCGCTTCCCATTCTTTGATCTCTTCCACTGAAGTTTGAGCCGGAAAGATCCGCAGTGTACAACCGCGTTTATTCAAATTGTTAATGATGTTCTGCTTGATGCCATAATCGAAGGCTGCTACGCGGAATTCATCTTTGCCATTCACGGTCTGCGCTTCAGATCGGGTGACTTTGGTAGCCAGTTCAAGGCCTTCCATATCATCCCAGTCTTTTGCCATTTGAACGAGCTTATCCTCATCCATTTCCGTGCTGGAGATCACAGCATTCATCACTCCTTTTTCGCGAACGTGACGTACGAGCTTTCGGGTATCAACCCCTGAAATACCGGTGATCTCATTGTCTTCCAGGTATTCCTGAAGGCTTCGGTCCGCCATGGTGTTACTATACTCATGAGAGAAGGCCCGGCAGATAATACCTGCCACCATCACTTTTCGGGCTTCATCATCGCGCGGCTGGGTTCCGTAGTTGCCTATGTGCGGATAGGTCATCATCATAAGCTGACCGTAATAACTTGGGTCGGTGAAGATCTCCTGATAACCGGTCATGCTGGTGTTAAAACACAGTTCACCTCCGGTGATACCTTCGTGACCGATGGCCTGACCGTGAACCACGGTTCCGTCGCTAAGTGCAAGTATGGCTTTTTTTCTTTCGTTTAATGACATGGGTTAGATATAGTTCTGGTTTGGTGAAATTGGTTGTTGATGAAAATCTGGCTTGCTAAGAACAGGCTGGGCTTTGGCATCACACCCGATGCTTAGGGCAGGATCAGAGCCTATTCTAGATACGTACTCAAATACTGAGTCTTCCTCTCCTGGGAGACGAAACAAAGGAGAGGGTGAATGCCGCCAAAGGCTCAATTGGTTACAACGCTGAGCGTCATAACCAGGCAGGAATGGAATTTTTAGCTCAAAAAAAATCCGACTACGGAAACCGCGTCGGATTTGAAAAATGATATGGGCAAATAACAATGCCATCAATTGCACGACCTCCTTTTTTGAGCGTGCGTTGTCAGTGCTTCAAAGCTATGGATTGCTAAATCGTTAATTTTGGTACGAGCTTTTTTGAAGTTTGCCTAAGATAAGGAGCGGGAATATTGGATTCAATTTTTGATTGAAGTATTTACGAACCTGCCCCGGAGTTTCACTTTTAGTGTTGGGTTTTGCATCACGGATTAAGGGGATTTACGGATGAACGCGGATTTTCTAACTATTCCGTAAAATCCTCTAATCCGCCTAATCTGCGATTCAAACCCTCAGCTAAACTTCCTGGAACTCGGCGTCTCCTTCACCAAAGACCCCGTCAAAGTAGCAAGACCACTCACCAAACCGCCGATAACTCCGGTGATTAATACAACCAAATAGGGTGAACCTACTTGCAGCATCTCC
>JAASTO010000213.1 GCA_021767245.1 Balneolaceae bacterium | reverse complement strand
TCTCGCATTTGAGTTACCATTTCCCGCTTAACGTCAGGACTTACAGCTTTTTTTCCATCACATCTTTGAGGGCATGATGGACTAAACTTAAGTCGGCATACATACGCTTCAGACGACGGTTTTCGGCTTCTAATTCTTTCAGGCGGGTAAGCTCACTGACGCTCATGCCTCCGTATTTGGCTTTCCAGTTATAAAAGGTGGCCGCACTAATTCCATGTTCACGAGCCAAATCGGCTACTTTGCGTCCCTGCTCATGCTGGGAGAGAATAGAGATGATTTGAGATTCGGTAAATCGAGATTTTTTCATAAGTCAAAAGTAAGAGTTTTTCTACTTTAGACCGGACGAATTTTAGGGAAGCTGACAGATTCACGTCGAAATATATCTGAGTTTTTTCAGTTACCGCCGCATGGTAAGGGAACGCCTTGGTTACTACGACGTACCGTCTGACGGATGGGATGACAGGCTTGGTTGCCCTGAAAACAACCTCATTGCCCGTATTTACCACCTCTTCTGTCATTTCGACCGAAAGGAACGAGCCTCAAGGCGAGTGAATGGAGCGGAGAAATCTTTGGTAGTTTTAGATGGGCAACCAACTTTGCTCTAACTAGCCACCACATCCCGACTTTCGGGACGACGCCTGCGCTAGTTCCAGGTTTGATATTCAACGAGTTACCCACTTAATCCAGGGCAACTACCATTTTTGCGCCGCCTTTGTCGAAGCGCTGGATGCGATCCACATAACGATTGGTATCGGCATCCAGATCAAAGGCGCCGAACAGCTGCAGTTTGAATTTTCTGTGCAAATGCATGTTGATATGCAGTGTCACCCTGTTATCCACCCTGCGGCCGGTATTGATGTAGAACTGCCCCCAGTTGCGTACGAGGTCATGAATTTCTTCTGATGCCTGCAGGGCATTCAGGTCTTCATTGGTGGTCCGCAATTGTGATTGATACCGGGAGGCAATGGATAGCTTAGGACTTATCTTATACATCAGTCCGGCATCCAGCATCCAGCGCCGTTCTTTCAGGTCAAATTCTTGGTCCACTACCGAAACTCCGCCATTATCGCCAGATTGAAGATCGTTATAATATTCTCTTGAGATCCTGAGCAATGGAGTCAATTTCCGGACCATTCCTTTTGCCACCAATCCCACTTTATAGTTATTCTGCTTTGCGGTGTAATCCACCCGGTTTTGACCTGCCACCCCGTTTCTTTCCTCATTGTTGAAGGTCTTGTATCCAAACACTCCAACGGTAACAGGCCCCATATTCACATCCACAACCCCATTCAGTACATAAAGCCACTCCCTGCTATCCACCGAAAATTCATCTTCCGCATTATTGAAGATATTTTTTTTAACCGGGGGCTGAACGATAAAACTCAGGTCCCAATGGAATCTTTTATCACCAGGACTGTTCCACCTTCCCAGAAAAAGGGCATTGGGTGATTTGATCTGCTCCTGATAATTCATGGCCGCTTCTTCCGGCGTCTGAAAATAGGCATCATTCCCTACCTTGTTGACCACATTATTCAGGTAATCCTGATAAGTGAAGTCAAATCGAACGTCACCCATCTCACCTCCCTGATACCGGTACGACAACGTCAGGTCAAGGTCCCGTTTGAATTCAGCCACCGTGTGTTGA
Source organism: Balneolaceae bacterium (assembly GCA_021767245.1). Lineage (GTDB taxonomy): Bacteria > Bacteroidota > Rhodothermia > Balneolales > Balneolaceae > Gracilimonas. The sequence continues at coordinate 2,736 of JAASTO010000213.1, read as the reverse complement.
AAATAGAGACTCTGTCTCTCTGAGAGTTTCCTTTTGTAGGTAAATTCAAACAGTGCTCTTTCCGCCCTTCCATGTTGCTGAAGGTGTGTACTTAGCCCAATGGCTGCTTTATCTGATAACTCACTGTCTACATGAAGTTCTGTGAATACCGCCCATCGACCCTTATCATAGCTTGAAAACCGGCTTCTTAAACCATTTTGCCCATTTTTATACCAGGCAAACTGATCCCCAAAGAAATACTCCTGCCCCATCATATCGAGCTCATATTCATGCTTGGTCAACGGAGTAAGGACTCTTGAAAATCCACGATCATACAAAATATTGCCATAAGCATGACTCTTATCAAGAATCTGAAGCCTCAGATTTTTGGTCCAGTCAAAAGTAGAAAAGTGACCGGTATCCTCATAAAGTAACTGTGCATTAACGGTACCACTCAATTGGAAAAAAGTGAATAAAAATACCCCTGTAAATATTTTAAATAATGATTTAAACAAAACTGATTTTTTTAATGTAAAACAAACCATGTAGTTAATATCACACTAATGGTAATGGCTTCCTCCAACTTAAACAAACACCTTTCCCTTTTCAGAAGGCCGGACTTGTTAAATCTCCATATTCATTAAACCGTTATAATAAATTGGATTTTTTAATTCATGTAACCTAAACTCCCGCTTGAATTTATAAAGACAATTAAACTTAATAATGAAATCTCTGTTTACCTCTTTCCTCATTTTATTCTGTTTTATCTTATCACCTCGGTTATATAGTCAAACCTCTTCAGAGCAACAATTATATGAATACAAAAAGACTCACCAATACAATCAGCAGGGGTACTACAATACCTGGGTACGGGAACTAAAAAAGCTTGCGAATAATGATAACCCATATGCTCAACAAGCTTTAGGTGAACTTTACATTGATGGGCATTCTGAGGCCGGTATTAAGAGAAATTCAGAAGAAGCTTATAAGTGGTTTAAAAAGAGTGCAGATAATAACAATCCGGATGGACAGTTTGCTATGGGTTGGCTTCATGAAAGAGGAAGTTTCGTTAAACAATCGGCTACAACGGCTATTAAATGGTATAAGCAAGCTTCTCTTCAGGGTAGTAAAAAAGCGAACCTCCAACTCGCCAATTTATATATGTCAGGAGACCTGATAGAAAAAAATGTTGACGAAGCTTACAGATACGTTGATAAATATTTAATTGATTATCCAGAAGAAGCTCGGCAAGATCAACCTTACTATAGATTAGCCGGTCATTTTAAAACCTATAGAAATGATAAAGAGTCTGCTGTTAGCCTTTATTTGTTTTATATAAATAATTATGTCTTTGCTGATACGGAAAACGAATTTAATTTACTTAAAACGGTTGAACCACTTTTATCAAATGCCGTCAATCCGGAAGACGCAAATGATCTATTTGCCTTTGCAACTTTTTATCAGGGTTTTTTTGACGACTATTATCACTTAAGAAGTAATGAACTATCCAAAAAAATAATGGACTTCTCCTATCCATTAGCAGTCAACTATTTTAAAGAGGCCGCTGAACTGGGACACGTAGAAGCCATGAAGCAAGGATTAAAAATTGCAGAATTACAGAAGTTAAATACCAATAATATCCTGACTTTTAATACTCTTTTAGCCGAAGCCGGAAACCCTGATGGTATGCAGTACCTTGCAACTAATTATCTAAACATAAATGACCTGGAACGATCCGAATTTTGGTTTCAAAAGTATGCGGATGTGGTCGATTCAGATGTTTCAATAAGATATATAGGAGATGATTATTACGAAGAAGAAGAATATGACCTGGCTAAAAAATGGTACCTGACTTCACTTCAAAAAGGTGGACTTGTTTATGCCCCTCTCCTTTTAGCCACTACTGCTAAGCAATTTGCAGGTACCGATAACTGGAAACCCGTTAAAGGAAATAGTGGGCGGCAGGGCAAATCTAATTATGTTCCTGAAAGTCTGGTACAGTTTGACCTAGATTATAATGGGGATCATTTTGCTTATGCACTTGTAGATATCAAAACAGAAAACAAAAAAACGTATAGCGGGAAAACACCTTTACTCATAAACTGCAGCGAAAAGACCTTTCATTATAACTATGAAAACATGGAATCAGATGATATGACTCTAAGTGATCTTTTCGAAATCCTGTCCTCCCCCATAAAACCAAAATCTGATTCTGAAGTGGCGCTCATCGTTGAAGCACTTTGTAATTGACATGACTTTTTATGACGGCCCAGGTCAAAGAAACATTAAAATACAAAGGTAAAACTCTTAGCATGGCTGCTGAACCTCTGAATTCTTTCCTGAGAAAAAGATACGATCTTCAGGTCCAATTGAATTCACTTGGCACAGCCTGCCGACGGGGGTATTTGGGTGAGTGGGAAGTAAAGGATGATAAACTTTTCCTGACCAATTTGAAGATCAACCTATCTCATGATACCAGGAAGGGAGTTGAAACTCTCTTCCCGGGTCAACAAGAAGTATTTGCTGAATGGTTTACCGGTGAAATACGAATCCCGACCGGAAACAGGCTGCAATATGTACATATGGGATATGCTTCAGCTTATGAAAGGGACCTCTTTTTAACGTTTGAAGAGGGAAAGCTCATCGGCAAACGGATCGTGGATAATCGGGGATCTGATGATCAATCTTCTTAGTTTTTTGCACTTTCTAAAATACAAAAGCCCTAAGATATTGTAAGTAAATACCTTAGGGCTTGGC
>JAASTO010000212.1 GCA_021767245.1 Balneolaceae bacterium | reverse complement strand
TTATCGTTCATGCTTCGAACCATTTCCCCGGACAAGACATTAGGTACAGAAACACCGATGAAGACATCCATGTCTTTAACTGCATCTTCAAGAGATCCTTTTCGCCCTTGTTTATTAGTGATCTCAGCCATCTCCTTCTTGGTGTTATTCAGGCTTTTTCGACCTTTGTAAATGATCCCACGGCTGTCGCACATAATGACATCTTTCACCCCGGCGGCAAATAATAACTTCACAATAGCCACACCGGCTGCACCTGCTCCATTGACCACTACCTGAAGTTCACTCATTTCTTTATGTGTGAGCTCAAGGGCATTATACATGCCGGCGAGTGTTACAATAGCTGTACCATGCTGATCATCATGAAATACCGGGATGTTGAGTTCTTGCTTAAGGCGCTTTTCAATTTCAAAACAGCGTGGAGCGGAGATGTCTTCCAGGTTAATACCGCCAAAACCGGGAGCAATATTTTTTACGGTATGGATGATCTCGTCGGTATCCTGTGTATCAAGGATGATGGGAAAGGCATCTACGTTGGCAAACTTTTTGAACAGTACGGATTTCCCTTCCATGACCGGGAGAGAAGCCTCGGGGCCAATATTTCCAAGACCTAAAACGGCAGAGCCGTCACTGACCACGGCCACCATATTTCCTTTAGCGGTGTATGTGTATGCTTTTTCCTTGTCTTCAGCGATCTCCTGACAGGGCTTGGCCACACCGGGTGTATAGGCAATGCTCAGGTCGTCTTTGGTTTCGAGAGGCATTTTGGGTTCAACAGAGATCTTGCCTTTGTATTTTTCGTGTGCTTCGAGAGCCAGTTTGGCGTAATCTTTTTGGGACATGTTAAATGATGAGTTTAAGCGTATGTAAGCTTAATTAAAGTGAGTTTTAAAAAGTTCATTAAATAAAAAAGGCGTTGCACATTGCAACGCCTTTAGATGATCTGCTAAAAATAAGGAATTATTCACTCAACATTGAAGCCACATCGAAAGAATTATTATCTGAATTAATATCAGCTAAACGCTCGGTTGGATCAATGGTGATGCTCTTGATCTGTGAGGCCGGTTTGTTGATCACCAGGTTGTAAGTCGGCTCAACCCAGGTCCAGTCTCGCAGAACCGTGCGCTTCATGTCGGTTTCGTTTGGTTTTTCACCACGCATCATACGCAGTGGCAGGTAGAACAATTCCTTTTCACCATTGGTGTATTCAACTACAATATCGAGTGGCATCGGCATCAATTTGTTTCGCTCAAGTTTGGCAACGGTCTTATTCTCGTCTCCCACTACCGATTCAATTCCGTAATCGATGGTCTTCGTGGTTTGAACGAAATATTCATAATACCAGTCAAGGATCATTCCGGATTCCTGCTCCATGATGTTAATGAAATCGAGGGCGGTAGGATGCTTCATTTTCCAGGTTTGGTGGTATTTCAGCATACCGTTCCGCAAATCTTCTTTACCGATAATGTACTCCAGTTGATTCAGGAATACAGCTCCTTTGGAATATGCGGCCACACTGTATGCGCCATTGGTATTGTAATGATCGGCATGGGTGGTCATAGGCTCTTCATTACCGCTTTGAACAATGTAATTGTAGCTGCGGTAGGAACCAGCATGGACATTGCCGTCACGGTCAAATAAATGAGCCATGGTTTCTGAAGAAGCAAAACTGGTGAAGCCTTCATCCATCCATTCGAGCAGGCTTTCGTTGGTGGCTAGCACATTCTGGAACCAACTGTGATACATTTCGTGAACCATCACACCAACCAGGCTGCCAAGGCTTCTTCCACCGGTAATAAGGGTTCCCATTGGGTATTCCATTCCACCGTCACCGCCTTGCAGGTTGGTGTATTGCGGATAGGGATACTCACCAAAGTGCTCATTGGCATATTCAAAAGCACCGATGGTGTAATCCACCAGCTGCTCCCAGTTCTCTGTGTACTGAGCGTTGGCTTCGTCTGAGGCTCCTTCAACAACAGCAGGTTGCTGATACAGAAAATGTAGTTTAGGTCCATTGGGAACCTGAGCCGTAACGTGTTTGAAATCCGGATCGGCTCCCCAGAAGAAATCGATCACATTTTCGGCCTTAAAGTGCCAGGTCATTTTATCACCGCGCGGGCGATTTACACGTGCGCCTTCTTCTTCTTCATATCCGTAGCCGATCTCATTCGGGTTTTGGAGAACACCGGTTCCGCCTAATACATAATCCTGATCGATGGTGATCTTGACGTCAAAATTACCAAATGGAGCGTGGAATTCACGTCCAACGTACTCATTAGGATGCCAGCCTTGAAAATCATATTCAGCCATTTTAGGGTACCACTGACTCATAGAGAACTCAACGCCCTCAGCATTATTCCAGCCGGAGCGGCGGATCTGCAGGGGAACCTGAGCATCCCATTCCATTTCGAATGTGGCTTTTTCGCCCGGGCCGATCGGCTCATTGAGGTCAACAACCAGCACGGTGCCGTCCGTTTCATAATCTACGGCACGACCGTTTTGTGTGAGTGAATTCACTCTTTGGTAACCGATCTCATCTTCGGAAAGATTGTAGATGCGGTCACCCACCCGGCGATCCGGATCAACGATGGTTCTGGAACGAATATCCATCATGCTTTCCGGCTGGAAGGCATTGAAATAGAGATGGTAGTAAACCCGATCCAGGGTGTGGGGCGAATTATTGGTGTAAACCAAGGTTTGCTTACCCGCATATTGATGGTTTTCAGCATCCACGTCGATCTCCATGGTGTAATCCACGTGCTGTTGCCAGTAATCACGGTTCTGAGCCTGCAAAACAGGCAGTGTTAAGATGGTAATTAGTAGTAGCGATAGTAGTTTTTTCATACAGAATAAATTTACCGCAGAGAGCGCAAAGTTTACGCAAAGCACGCGGAGTTAGAGGTTATTTACAACTCGTCGAAAACCGTTTTTTAATAAACTGGTATTGAAGTTAATAAGTAAGCCAAGTTTTGAATCAGATAATTTTAAATATGTTAAAACCTGAGCTAAATGAATGTCGTTGAGGGCATCAACTGATTTGATCTCTACAATGACTTTGTGATTAACAAAGATATCAACTCTGTAGCCAACTTCCATTTCAACTTCTTTATAAACTAAAGGGAGTCCTCTTTCTGTTTCAACAAACAAATTCTGCTGCATCAATTCATACGCTAAACATTTTTGGTATGCCGATTCTAACAAGCCGGGACCAAGCGCTCGGTGAACCTGAATGGCAGAATCTAAAACTATTTTTGAAATATCATTCTCTGTCATGGACGTTTGTTCTTAGCGTACTTTGCATGATCTCAGCGATCTCTGCGGTAATACACCAAGTTAAAATAAACCGCAAAGAACGCAAGGGATTCGCAGAGTTCGCTAAGCCTTTCGTTAAAAAGAATTCCGGCTGGCGAAGGCACGGCTTAAGGTGGCTTCATCGATGAACTCCAGTTCGGTACCCATTGGAATTCCATAGGCAATACGCGTGACCTGTACGTCATATTGTTTCAGTAATTTGTTGATGTAGTAAGACGTGGCCTCACCCTCCGCATCCGGATTCAAAGCTAATATCACTTCGTTGATCTGATCATCTTCCCCAACCCGTTTCAATAATTCCTGAATACGTAATTTGTCGGGACCAATGTTGTCCATAGGAGAGATCACGCCTCCCAATACATGATACCGACCCCGGAATTCATTCGATTTTTCGATGATATAGACATCATTGAATTCTTCCACCACACAAATGGCTGAGGGATCTCTTTTGGGGTTATCACAGATCTTGCAAGGATCGGAATCACTTACATTTCCACAAACGGAACATCGGGTTACCTTTTCCTTGAGGTCAACGATAGCCTGAGCGAGACTCAGGGCATAATCGTTATTCTGTTTTAAAAGATGGATGGCAATACGCTGAGCTGATTTTCTGCCGGTTCCCGGGAGCTTGGAAAGCTGCTCGATCGCCCGTTCTAAATATTCTGAGGTTATCTGCATGTTTTAAGAGGCAAGGCGCAAGGTGTTAGGTGTTAGTGTTTCTGAAACCTAACACCTTGAACCTTGTACCTGATTTATAGTCCAAATTTAGACATGTCCATTCCGGGAATACCGCCGCCGGGCATCATATTCTTATACATTTCCTGCATTTTTTCTTTAGACGCCTCCTCAGCTTTTTCAAGAGCTTTGTTTACACCGGCCACGATCAGGTCTTCCAACATTTCTTTGTCGGCCGGATCAACAACATCGTTGTCCATTTCAATGGAAACGATCTGCTTGTTACCGTTGGCTTTCACTTTCACCATGCCACCGCCGGCTTCAGCCTCTACGATCACGTCGTTGAGGCCTTCCTGCGCCTCCTGCATTTTCGATTGCATTTCCTGGATCTTGCCAAACAT
>JAASTO010000211.1 GCA_021767245.1 Balneolaceae bacterium | reverse complement strand
GCTACTTATATGATTTGCCGCTTCTCCAATTATTTCTATTTGTTTTACAGTAGCAAATTTTTTCATTGAATGTGAAGAAAAGCTCTCAAACGAATCATTAGATGTATAAGATTCAATTTCAGAAATAGCATCCAAGATATGAAGAACCCTCGCTTTATCTCCTGACCTATCTTTCATAAATGAGCTCTTTCTCTCTATCTACATTTGGTCTAATATACTTTGAAAGTGATTGATAGGTTACCAAATCGACATCAAGGTTTAATAACTCTTGTAAGTCAAGCTGCATTTGTACAAATTTTAAACCTATGGGTGAAGTGTGATCCAATTCTACTAAAATATCGAGATCGCTTTCAGCATTAGAAGTTCCTTTTGCCTGAGATCCAAAAATATATGCTTTTACGACAGGCTTCTGCTTAAAATAATTACTGATCTTATTTTTTATTGTAGTATCCATAGCGGTACGATTTAGAATAAATTTACTAAAAATCAAGGAACTACTATAACTTTTTAAAGTTCAGTGGATCAGCATTTTCAAAATCAAAATGTAACACCTTCTGTATTTTATCAGAAGAAATCTCTTTTCCATTACCACCACCATCCAAGAATTCAGGTTCATCCAACTCTAACCGTTTGGCGATGGCCGGGTAGAGTTCACTTTTTTTGGGGTGAACCGGACTGCATACATTAAAAACCTCAGATCTTACTTTGTTTTTGATCATGACTTCAGTTGCCTCGATCACATCATCTCTGTGAACCAGGTTAACCGGAGCATCCCCATCGGAAATATCAGTCCTGCCGGCCAGGTATTTAACGGGGTGTCGGTCTTCCCCATACAGTCCTGCAAGTCTTAAGATCACAGAATCAGATAATAATTTCTTTAAAGTACCTTCTGCTGCACAAATAACATTGGATGAATTCACATCAGGGGAGAGATCATTTTCAGAAATTTTGCCTTTTGCATTCCCATACACTCCGGTGGAACTATACATGAGCACCTGTGTGTTGGTTTCCTTCCAAAGCTCGCCGAGCTGGCGGATGATTTCAGGATATGTATTTCTGTTCTCTCCCCGCCCCGGTGAAATTGATATAACAACTGAATCTACTTTAGGAAGCTCAATATTTTGTATTTTATCGATCGGAAGCTGAAGCTTTACGGGCGTGATATTATGTTCTTTGATTTCGGAAAAATTTTGTTCAGATCTGGTGGTTCCATAGACCTTATACCCTTTATCACTGAGGTACTGACCAAGTTTTTTCCCAACCCATCCGCAACCGACGATCAATACGGAGGTAACTGAATCTGATTTCATAATATCTTCACATTAAACAGTGTTATTGCGCAACTGTACACTAAACTTATACTAAAATCTGGCATGGAACAATCTAAAACAGGCATTTTATTGGTAAACCTTGGGTCACCGGACAGTTATGAACCGGCCGACCTGAAAGTGTATCTGAGAGAGTTTTTAACTGACAAGAGAGTGATCGATTTCCCAACCCCGATCAGAAAAGCCTTGGTAGAAGGAATCATTTTGCCTATTCGACCTAAGGAATCTGCAGAAGCCTATGAACTGATATGGTGGGATGAAGGATCTCCACTGATCGTGATCACTCAGCGAGTGATCGATAAGCTGCAAAAAAGATTGGGCGAAAACGTACCAATTGCCATGGGGATGCGCTATGGAAATCCGTCTATCGAAGCCGGTTTTGATGAGTTGATGGAAAAGAATCCGGATCTGGAGGAGATCTTCCTCATTCCGCTTTATCCTCAATACGCTATGTCGACTACAGAAACGGTAATCGAGGAAGCCAAGGACGTATGGCAGAGCAAGTATCCCCACCTTGAAGTGAAATTCAAGGAAGCCTTTTATGATGATCCGCAATATGTGAAAGCATTGGGTGAGAGTATTCGTCCATATATAGAAGAACATGACATCGAGCACCTATTGTTTTCGTATCATGGCGTTCCGGAACGTCACATTAAAAAGCGAGATATTACCGGCGATCACTGCCTCAAATGTGAGGATTGCTGTAATGTGAATTCTCCGGCTCACACCTTCTGTTATCGACATCAGGATATGAAGACCACACAGAATGTGGCCAAATATCTCGACCTGGACAGTAAAGATTTTAGCTATAGTGTAGCCTTTCAATCAAAATTAGGTATTGATCCATGGTTACAGCCGGCCACCGATGATGAACTGGTTCGTCTTGCTGAAGAAGAAGGTAAGAAGAAGGTAGCTGTTGCCTGTCCGGCTTTTATCTCAGATTGTATTGAAACCCTGGAAGAGATCGGAATTCGCGGTAAGGAAGACTTTGTGGAAGCAGGTGGAGATGATCTGATCCTGATCCCATGTGTCAACGACAGCGATCTGTGGATCGATGCTCTTGAGACCTGGTGTGCAGATATGTTAAAGCCTGCCGAACCCGTAGCTTAAATTAATGAAGATCGGTTAATGTCGGTTTTTTGACCAGCCGGTCAGAACTTAGCGAACATCCTGATGGAAGATTCCGGTGAAAAAAGAAAAGTAATGGTATTAGGCGGGGGGATCTCCGGATTAGCCACGGCCTGGTATCTTAAAAAAGCGGGGATCCCATTTATCCTTATTGAAAAAGAGGATAAGGTCGGTGGCGTAATTAGGTCTTCGGAAATAGAGGGAACCGTAGTCGATTTTGGGCCGAATTCACTTCGGGATAAAGATGGCTCACTCAGAGCTTTGGCAGAAGATGTGGGATTGGAAGATGAGATGGTAGAGATTTCAGAAGCCTTTAAAACCCGATACATCGTGCGGCATCAGGAGCTTCAGGAATTGGCGCCATCTCCAAAAACCCTGTTCACCACCAAGGTGTTGTCGGCAAAAGGTAAATGGCGAGTATTCGCCGAACCGTTCATCTCAAAGGGTCCCGAAACCGATGAAAGTGCCGGAGCCTTTCTGGAACGCAGGATCGGGAAAGAAGCCGTTGATTATCTGGTGGACCCGGTCTTTTCCGGGATCTATGCCGGAGATATTTACCAAATGAGTAAGAAGGAGATATTGCCACAACTGGCTGAAAACGAACAACAGTATGGTTCCCTGATCATGGGGGCTTTCCGGTCTAAAAAAGAAAAGTCTGATGTTAAGCCAACTGTTCTTTCCTTCAAAAAAGGAGTACAACAGCTGGCCAAAGCCATACACTCAAAGCTTACAGAAAATATCCGTCACGAAAAGATCCTGAGGGTCACAGTTAATGAAGATGAACATCTGGTTCAAACGGATCAGGCTTCCTATCGATCAGATCAGGTTATTTCATGCCTGCCGGCACACGAACTGGCGAACCTGTTAGATAATGTAGAGGGAGATCTAAATAATGCGCTTGGACAGATCACGTATTCACCCATGTTATCCACTCAGCTTATATACAAAAGAGAGAATGTTGATTTTGATAAACAAGGCTTTGGGTTTTTGATCCCAAGAAAAGAGAATATCCGCCTGCTTGGCGCCATCTGGAAAACAAGCATTTTTCCGGAATTGAGTAAGGATGATCATTTTCATTTTACCCTTATGACCGGAGGGGCTCATGATAAGTCCTTGTTAAGTGACTCCATGGGGGAGATCGAACAAGAGATCCTTCAGGAGTTTGCAAGGCTCACAGGAATAAAGGCTGATCCGATGTATATTAGGTCCGTGTTGTGGGAAAAGGCCATCCCTCAGTTTCATGTGGGTTATGAGAACGTTCGGGAAATCCTGAAGCTGGCAGAAGAGAAGTATCCCGGGATGTATTTTGGCGGTAATTATCGCTGGGGAGTATCAGTTCCTGATTGTATAAAGGGTGCTAAAACTTTGGTTCAAAATAAGTTCACATTATAGCTCTGAGATCACAAGTTCTGCTTCAGCAGTCCCTGAGTCGAATGTACCAATAAAAATACTGTATAACCCATTTTTTGGATTCGGAAAGGTAACGGATGGATTTACACCATTTGAATCATCACTAAAGTACCAGGTCCCTTCAGGATCATTGATGAGCAAAATCGTATCCGTTTCACTGTTGACAGAGATGGAAAGAGTCTCATTTGCATTATTAGAAGGAGTAAAATAAAAATCTATATCTGGTTTGCCGGCGGTATATCCGGAGTGGCCGTATTGCGACAGATCTATAGAACCTCCGGCTGTTATGGTTTTTACATAGGGATCAGGCATAAATCCACTTTCAAGGGTTAAGACACCATAATAAGGATCTTCAGTAATGTCCAGCTCATCAAAAGAAGCATTGCTTATTAAGTCGGTGTTCTCACTGTTTCCATATCTGTTGATCTCAGAGATCACCAAGGTAGTTGAAATGAAATCCTCAGAATCATAATTACCAACCCATACCGCATAATTTCCTGATTCAGGGTCTTCTATGGTTACTTCTGCTCGGTAG
>JAASTO010000210.1 GCA_021767245.1 Balneolaceae bacterium | reverse complement strand
TTTGGAAATATTTTCTTTGTTAGTATTCCGAGTGTCAAACCATAGCAAATGTGAATACTTAGAGTTAAGGCTATGAATTCAATTGTGGATGAAACAAACAAAGGATGAGAGTTATCTAATAGCCTTGCATTGCCAACACCAAAAAAACCCCATCCTATTACAGGACTGTAAACAGTCATCATAAATATCCACAATACCAAAGAAAGGATTACGGCTTTTTTAACTGAGAAGTTAAATTCAAACGCATAAACAAATACTAAGGCCCATAATATTCCATAGCAGTAATGTAGTATCAAAGAAAAGTAATTGCTTTGAATTCCCAGGTTGTAAAGGAATGCAGCAGCAGGATGTATATTTGTTGGCATCAATCCAAGCGTATTCATAAGAATTTTCATTGATACGTCCATTGCGAAGGTAGCCAAAATTCCAATGAGTATAGTTTTAACCCATTTCATAATTTATAATGTTAATTGAGGGTACTACTAGAACCCTTTGTGATGTTAGTAGAAAATATTATTTCGATATAGAGAGTGTCAGTTATAGGCATATATAAATCACCCTCGATTTGAGTTAATAGATTTTTGATCAAACTCATCCTTAAAGTTGGTTTTTCACTTTTAGATAATGGATTTTTAAGCCCGGGTTGGGAAGAAGTGATCTCGAGACACATTTGATCATTTTTGTTTTTGATCCGAAGATTGAGATTTAAGTACTGCTCGACTTTGGTAGCCTCCTGACACAGATAAAAGGCAATTTCGTTTAACAAGAGTGCAAGTGGTATTGCTTGATTAATATTTAATGTTATTTCTTCCTGGACTTCATTAGGAACTTGTACAGATTCTAAATGTGAAAGTGATAATCTGAGATGTTCTCCTAACTTATTCAGATACTGGCTGGTTTCAATTTCAGAAAATGAGTTAGACTGATATAGAAGTTCATGTATAATTGCCATCGACTTGATACGCGATCGGCTTTCTGCCAGTGCTGTATCTGGATCCTCTCCCATCATCTCCTGAAGTTCTAAAAGCCCGGTAATAACAGCCATATTATTTTTAACCCTATGATGTACTTCCGCAAGAAGTGCTTCTTTTTCTTTTAAAGTATGAGTGACTTCAATTTGCTTTTTTTTGAGTTCTGTAATATCAATAGAATGTATGTGAACACCTTTAGTTTCCGATAAAAAATGTACAGCCTGTTGAAAGTATTTCCCGTTAACCTCAACTTCAGTAAGCCTGGAATTTTCATATTGTGAAATAATCTCATTAAAGTGTTGAGATATACTTGTTAAAAAGGGATGTTTAAGGCCACTATCTTTTAGATTAGGAAAAAGCTCTTTAGCAGCTTGATTCATAAAATCAACACTACCCTGCGTGCTGATATTAAGTACAGGAAATTGATTCAATTCGGGAAACATAGCCAAATAATCCCGCTCAGCGAGGACTTTTTGCATTTTATTAATGTTTTTCAGGCCCCTTACAGTATAAATCACTCCAACTAACACGATCAAGATTCCTAGCAATACTGTAAACCAAAGTGAATAGCGCTTTAGTAATAAAAGTATTCCTGAATTGTTTGTGATCATATGACGTATCTCATCATAAATATGACTATCAAATGAGTGAAGTTTTTCTAATTCAACATCAGAAAGTTCGGAAGGTGAATTAACTAAAGAGTCAATGAATTCTTGTTTTTGACTAACTAGAAACTGTATAGCTGCCCAGGTTTGTTTCATTTCAACTACTTCAGGAGAATTATGAAAGAGGGTGAATATTCTTATTAAACCTGTTATTTCGTTGGGATGTATGTCCTCAGGGTTAAATTCACGAATAATTAGATTAGGTTCAGGAGTATCACTCAACAAACCGTTAATTACATATTCAACATTTTTTCGATTTGAAACTTGATGTTCATAATTAAGAAGATCGTTTTCATTTCTGCTTTTGATGTATGAGATAGCAGATTGAGCCGTCTTACTGTTACTGTCTGACCAACTTATCAAAAGCCTGTTTAGATCACCTGTAGCTGTAAGCATATTAATGGCAAAAGTAGTAAGTACTACTAACATACTAGCTGCTATAATAAATATGGTCACAACCACTAAATGCCGACCTGTAGAGGTCTTTACTTTATTTTGTGCTGATAAGGTCTTGATCATACCGACTCCATTAAGCCAAAACGAATTTTACAATTACTTTGATGTAGTTTGGCCAAAAGTTCTTACATAAAATCTTGAATTTGTTTGAAGAGAAAGATTTTTTGGTAAGAAAATTAAAGCATTACGCGTCAGTGAATTATAATCTAAAACTATAGGTAAAATGGATAATAGAGCGACTCAAAAGTACCGCGAACCGCATATCAATCAAAGCGAAGAATTTCGTTACACAAAAGATCAGATCATTTCAATATTCCAAAAGACCAGGGCATTTACTGAGGAGATCACTGAACCGCTTGAGATCGAAGATTATGTGATTCAGGTTACAGAAAATGCGAGTCCCGCAAAATGGCATCTGGCCCACACCACCTGGTTTTTTGAAACCTTTTTGCTGGAAAAGGAACTTGAGAATTATGATCCCATCCATCCACAGTATAGCTATCTGTTTAACTCCTATTACTTACAAACCGGAGTTCCACACTGCCGTGCACGACGCGGTAATATATCACGGCCAACCGTAAAGCAGGTATTTGAGTACCGTGACAGCATTAATGAACATGTAAAAGGACTGATCAGAAATGCTACAGATGGGCAGTTTCAAAAATGGGGTCCCATTGTTGAAATAGGAATACACCATGAGCAGCAGCACCAGGAACTGTTGATGACAGATCTTAAATACATGTTCTCTCAGAACCCACTGGATATAGCCTATAAAATAGTTGAACGACCACATGTGAAATCAGTTCCGGATCTAAGTTGGACCTCGTTTAAGGAAGGTGTTTATGAAGTAGGAAACCAGGGAGATGATTTTGGTTATGATAATGAGTTTCCCAGACACAAGACTTACATACATAATTTTGAGATGGCAAACCGGCTGGTGACCAATGCTGAGTTTATAGAATTTATAGAATCAGGTGCCTATAAAGAACCAAAATGGTGGTTGGATGAAGGCTTTTCTACCGTACGTGATGGTGGATGGCAAGCTCCGCTTTACTGGGAGAAGAAAGATGGAATATGGTGGCAATTTACCTTGAGTGGGATGCAGAAAGTTGACCCATATGAACCGGTTACACATATAAGTTACTTCGAGGCTGATGCCTACGCTAGATGGAAGGGATTCCGGTTACCAACCGAGCAGGAATGGGAGGTGGCAGCACAACCATTAACCTTAGAGGGTAATTTCGCAGATATAGGCTACCATCATCCTGTGGCACAACAAAATGCAGAAGACGGTTTGCAACAAATGTTTGGCGAAGTTTGGCAATGGACTCAGAGTTCATACGCACCATACCCGGGATATGAGCCCTTACCAGGGGCATTGGGGGAGTATAACGGAAAGTTTATGTGCAACCAATACGTTCTGAGGGGTGGATCTTGCGCAACATCAAAATCTCATATCAGAAAGACCTACAGAAACTTCTTCCACGCAAATGAACGCTGGCAATTCAATGGAATACGTCTGGCCAAATAATTCAAACAAATAAGAAAATCATGATCCCAGCGGTACAATTAAAAGAAAGTAGCCGGAACATTCTCAATGAGGTACTCACCGGTTTGAGTAAAAGCCAAAAGACTCTGCCAAGTAAGTACTTTTACGATAAAATAGGTTCAGGGCTGTTCGAGAAGATCTGTGAATTGGATGAGTATTATCTAACAAGAACTGAAATCTCTATCTTACAAAACAATATCGATGATATTAGTAATGTTATGGGGAAAAATATCAGGCTTGTTGAGTTAGGAAGTGGCAGTAGTCTGAAAACCAGATTGATACTTGATCATGTAGAAAATATTGATTCTTACATTCCGGTGGATATATCAGAAGATTTCTTAACGGATATCGTAAAGGATCTGCAAAAGGAGTATCCCAATTTGAAGATCCAGCCCGTTGCAGCAGACTATACGGAAGGCTTCTCAATACCGGGAAGCCCTGAGAGTGGAAGCCGGAAGATCGCTTACTATCCCGGTTCAACGATCGGGAATTTTACGAGAGATAATGCCAAGAATTTCATTGGGTCGATCTCTCAGTTAGTAGGTAAGGAGGGTGGTTTATTGATCGGTTTTGATCTCATTAAAGATCGCAAGACATTGATCGAGGCCTATGATGATTCTGAAGGCGTGACAGCTGCTTTTAATAAGAATATTTTAAACAGGATCAACAGAGAACTTAATGCTGATTTTAACATTGATCGATTTGAACACCGGGTACTTTTTAATGAAACAGAAAAACGCATTGAAATGCATTTGGTTAGTACC
>JAASTO010000209.1 GCA_021767245.1 Balneolaceae bacterium | reverse complement strand
TATACTACGTTTCATTATTCTGCCGATTTATTTAATTCAGATTCGATTTGTTCAACCACATCATCAACAATGGAATTGGGGATAGGGATAGTAAGGTTGTAATGGGCAATTTTCCACCCATTTTCATTTTTTACCAAAACCCCGGATCCACGGCTCGGTCCCAGGTTGGGCGTATCCAGTTCTTCATCAAACCAGGCTACCATCCCATTATCAGAAAAATAGATCTTTCTGAAGGTTGGGGTGAAGGTCCATGCCACGCCATCATCCTCAAAATAGGGTTTGGCCCAGGGCTTGAATTCTGCCGCGGTCCACCGCTCAGTGGCATCCGTTCCCATAAAGATGGAAGAATCATTTTCGAAATGAGCGAAGTACCGTTCGAAATCACCTTCGGCTGCAGCCGAGTGCCAATCATCGAGCACGGCATCCACCGCATCCGGTGAAGGTGGAATTGGAGATTCTTTGGGTTGACAAGCCACCAAAAACATTACAGGCATCAATAGAAGTAACAACAAGGATCGCATACACATAGAGTTGAATTAAGAGTTAGCCTATGGTAGCCAATACACAAGGATTGGGCAAGGGGTAATTTCAAGAAGAATCAAAGTCCTGAGCTTCCTAATGCCTGTTTACATCTCCCTGTAAATGAACAAGTTCATTTCCGGTCCCTCTTCAAAGAGGGATTTTTCTTTGATACGAGATCTATCTCAGTCTCTTAGCATTTCATTATTTAAAATGGACTATTGAAGAATTCTCCCCTGCCTCACCGGCAAGCAGGCTTTGAAGGGAGACCGGTTAAGAACTTTAGCTCGAAACCAGAGGGATGTGAGTCATTCGATTTAACCTCGTTAAGTAGCTCCGCTGCTCTACGAGAAGAACATAGGAAGCTGAATCTCAATCCCGGGCGTATGCGATACGCCCTTACTGAATGTATTGATTAATTAGATTGAGTTAGCCTGTTTGCGTAGTGGTAAAAAATGTGAATTATACCATCCTCTTTATGTAGCTCCACTACTCAACGAGCACAACGGGTTCTTATCATTGCACTTTAGTCCTGTAAAAACTCCGTACTTTTGGTTATGCTTGGGGCAGACCTCAATCAACCCGTTTTTACTTTGATCATCAGCAGTAACAGCGCCAATCAGATCGCCCCTATCAAACGCATTGCCGCCATCGACATTGGCACCAATTCCTTTCATGCTATCATTGTCGATGTTTATTCAGACGGCAGCTTTCGTACACTCGATAAACTCAAGGAAATGGTTGAAATGGCCAAGGGTGGTATGGGAAAGCGACTATCAGAAGGCGCTTTCAAACGGGGCCTGTCAGCTCTTAAGAATATCAAACGGCTGGCAGACAGTTATGAATGTGAAAAGATCCTAGCCTATGCCACCAGTGCCATCCGGGAAGCCGAGAACGGTGGTGAATTCATCCAGAAAAGTATAGATGAGGTGGGTATCAAAATGCTGGCTATTCCCGGTCGTGTGGAAGCGGAGCTCATCGGACTTGCTGTCCGACACGGAATGAAGCTTACCGAAAAGCCTGCCCTGGTAGCGGATGTTGGCGGTGGCAGTGTTGAATTCATCATCGGCAATGACAAGGACTTCTTTTACCTGGCCAGCAAAAAGATCGGGGTTTCCCGCATGACGGAGATCTTTAAACCCTCCGATCCTATCACTGAAGATAACATCCAAAAGCTTCAGGCGCATTATGAGGAAGAACTCCGGGATGTGGCCCAGGCCTTTGCCCAACACAGAACGGATACCATCATCGGTTCGTCCGGAACCATGGAGAACATCGCCCAGATGATAGCCGCCCGAAAGAACATCCCAACGGATGTCACCTTAAATGAACTCGAATTTTCAGCTGAAGAATTCAAGGAGTTCTATGACTATTTCATCAAACTGAACCGAAAGGAACGCAAAAAAGTAACCGGACTTGAAACCAAAAGGGTTGGGTTCATCAATACCGGGGTGGTTCTGGTTGATTATCTGATCCGGAAATTTGGGATCCGAAAGATCCGCATTTCTTCTCAGGCACTTAGGGAGGGGATCGTGATCCGATACCTGAAAAAAGAAATGATCGGTTTGCCTTGGACCGGAGAGATGTCGGATCCGCGCCGACGAAGCGTCTTTGAATTGCTTCGCAAAACGGACTGGCACGAAAATCACTCCCGCCACGTGGCCAACATGGCCCTGACCATCTTTGACGCCCTGGAGAATGAATTGGAGCTTAATGAAACAGATCGTGAGTTACTCGAGTACGCGGCCTATTTACATGATATCGGGTATTACATCTCTCATTCCAAACATCATAAACACGCCCTGTATATTATCCGACATGCAGATCTAAAGGGATTTAAAGAAGAGGAGATCGAGATCATAGCCAATGTGGCCCGTTATCACAGACGTTCTACCCCAAAGAAACGACATGGTGAGTACTGGAAACTGAAGCCGGCCAATCGAAAGCGCATCAAAAAACTGTCCGGTATCTTGCGCATTGCGGATGGATTGGATCGCAGTCATTATCAGAACGTGAAGGACCTGCAGGTTTACTCCGGTGATAAGGAGATCAAGATCAATATCCGGACTGAGGGCGAGCCCTATCTTGAGATCTGGGGAGCCGAACGGAAATCTGATCTGTTTAAGGAGATGACCGGCAAGAAGCTTAAGATTGAGCGGATTATTGAAGCGGGGATGGGGTGATGTTCTCTGTCGAGGTCAATCAATCGGTGTTCTAATCCTTGGTGACTTTTTACCCACCCCTCAATCCCCGCCCGAGCGGGGAGGCTCTTTGGCTGGTTTTTTATGCTAAATAATAGATTGTTGCCAGTGGCGAGTACCTCAAAGCAACTCTAAATATAACCAAAGCGTCTTCCTCTCCCGGGAGAGGAAACAAAGGTGAGGGTGGGGGTTGCCAGGGCCTGACTGCTTGACTTTTCAATTAATTTGCCATTTTATCTCAATAAACAAAGGGGTGCCATGGCAAAGAAACTACCTATACTACCATATCGTCAGGATCTCATTGAAAAAGCCCGATGGCTTCGAAAGCAATCAACACCGGGTGAAATTCGACTTTGGAATGCTATAAGACATCGACAGATACTGGGGTATAAGTTTAGAAGGCAGCATCCTATTCATCGTTTCATTGTCGATTTTTATTGCCGTGAACTCAAGCTGGCCATCGAAATAGATGGCAGATCTCATGACTTTAAAATTGAAGCGGATAAAGAGAGACAGTTCATAATTGAACAGTTTGGTGTGAGTTTTTTAAGGTTCAGCGAATCTGATGCCAAACGGAATACCGGAGCTGTGGTTTTGGAAATTGAGAAATGGATAGAGTCGCATAGTTAAGTTGTGGGGTATTTGGTGGTCAATCAATCGGTGTTCTAATCCTTGGTGACTTTTTACCCACCCCTCAATCCCCGCCCGAGCGGTGAGGCTCTTTGGCTGGTTTTTTATGCTAAATAATAGATTGTTGCCAGTGGCGAGTACCTCAAAGCAACTCTAAATATAACCAAAGCGTCTTCCTCTCCCGGGAGAGGAAACAAAGGTGAGGGTGGGGGTTGCCTAAGTCCAGTTATAGTTAATTACCTGTCATATCTGAGGTCGGTTATATACAATCAACTTGTCAGTGGAGTAAGCACTGATGTAGAACCTGCGAGCGTCCGAAGGTCCTCGCAGCGTTCGGTTGCAACGCTCGCATCCCGAATGCTCGGAGAAGACGCTATCAGGTCGCTATATAATATTCGCTCCGACGCAGAGCGTGCGAGATCAAAGGTTCGTACGGTAATTTTGGGAGACGGAGCCTCCTATAGGCATTGAGCAGCGGAACTACTTAACGAGATCTAACTACCACAGGCCACCACCCTCACCTTGCTCAGGACGCTCTGTGTCGGAGCAAGGTGAATCAGAGTAAGATAAGGAGTCAGCGACTCAGGGAGGCGCTGTACCTATACTAAATTAATCACCAAAAGAGCCGGCGGGACCGGGGAATACGACCGGGCTTTCGAAGCCGTCTTTAGAGACACTGGCTACACCAAAGTAGTAGTTATCGATCACCACATTCTCCAGGGTGTGCTCAGTCACATCCGCAGGCACGAAAACGCTTTTCTCCCATTGATTGGAATCGGTCAGGCGCCAATAGATCTTATAGCCGGCAAGCTGGGGGTTTTCATCAGGGTTCAGAGCCTTCCAGCTAAGTGTGGCACTTGGTCGAACCGCTCCGGAAATTTGGACCTCAGCCGGTGGACTCGGAGCCCAGGACATACCTGCCATCACAACCGCATTAAGGCCGGTCAGTTTGGCTGCGTAATCAAATTCAACTTCACTGAGGACATCTCCATATTCTACTCCGTCTTCGGTTCTGATATCCTGATGCTGGCGTTCGTAATCCTCATTGGTTTCCATGAT
>JAASTO010000208.1 GCA_021767245.1 Balneolaceae bacterium | reverse complement strand
TCTACACCGAGGGGTCCGTAATCGTACACGGCACTGAGTCCACCGTAGATCTCTGATGATTGAAAGATGAAACCCCGCGCTTTCGCCAGCGATACAATTTTATCCAGATTGTCCAAATTCGACATGTGAGTGATTTTACAGTTACAAAAATTCGTTGAGCGCCAAAGATACGGAAATGAATATTGAATATTCAGTGTATGCCCAGGTTAATCTGCCACAACTTCTCTTTAATTTTAAGTGAGGTAGTTTTAAATGTTAAATGAATGGCGAGTGGTTTAACAATAAAAATCGACCCATAAACCAATATGCGTATCTACCCACAAAATCATACCTTCTAACGCAATGATAACTGTTTACTGCTAACTGATCACTGAAATGCCAAAAGACAAGAATAAACTCCCTAAGCTTCCAAGAAAAACCAAAGCCCAAAAAGAACGGGCACTTGAGATCCTGAATGAGCTTTATAAGTATTACCCCAACCCACATTGTGAGCTCGATCACCGAAACCCTTTTGAGCTTTTGATCGCTACCATTTTGAGTGCACAGTGCACGGACGTGAGAGTCAACAAAACCACTCCTGCCCTTTTCGAAACCTACCCCACCCCTGAGTTAATGAAGGATGCTCCGCTTGAGGAATTGGAGGAATTGGTGAGATCTACCGGTTTTTATCGCAACAAAGCCAAATCTCTTAAGGAAACGTCAAGGATCCTGGTAGAGGAGTTTGATGGGGAAGTCCCTCAAAACATGAAGGACTTGTTAAAGCTGCGTGGAGCCGCCCGCAAGACCGCTAATGTGGTATTGGGCAACGCCTATGGCATCAATGTTGGGGTAGTCGTAGATACGCACGTCAAGCGATTTTCAAATCGATTCGGCCTCACCAAAGAAAAAAAGAACACCAACAAAATTGAAAAGGACCTGATGGCCTTATTCCCCCGCGAAAGCTGGACAGACCTCTCACACCTGATGATCCACCATGGACGTGGCCCCTGCAAAGCCCGAATTTCAGAAGCGCCGGATCATCCGTTATGCAAGAATTACGGTATCAATTGTAAGTGCCAGAAAATGCGGGAAGATGAATAATGCTGAATGAACATAATATCCATTTAACATCTACAGACGAACGTATGGGCGAATCGAATTCGCCCATTATTGTAAACCAATAAAATTTGTTTTACCTGTAATACCTGTCCTTATTCCACAATCGTGGATTCATTTCAATGTATTCCGTGATCTTATTTAAAGATTTCTGATCCCGAATGATATGTTCATGGTAATTTCGTTGCCATATTTTCGGCACAGATGTTTTCCGGATTTGATTGATCTGTTTTGTAACTGTCGATTTATAGCCTCTTACGATCGCTCCAACAGAATTCGATGGAGATTTAAAACCCCGTGGTAGGGGCGTATCGCGATACGCCCCTACATTTATTTCAGCATATACAATCTGAAATACGGCGTGCATATGATTGGGCATGATCACAAAACTACCCAATTTAACATTTGGTCGAATATTCTGCGTATTCAACCAATTTCTTTTCGCCACCACACCATAATGATTTAAGATCATGTGGCCATTAAAAATCTCACCGAAAATATGACACTTCTTATGGGTGCAAATAGTTATGAAATAGTAACCGGGCTGTTTATAATCATAACTTTGCAGACGAATAGATTTTCGATTACGTTTGTAGGAATTCATTTTTCTGACCATTTATTACACAGGGCGAATGCTCCGATTCATCGGCGCCCTTACGATTAATTTCTTGATTCGTTTAAATAGTCAGAGCAACTTTAAACCAACTCCTTACAATTAATTTTCTGACGTGACTGATAAACCTGATTCCATTTTTTCATCCTTTACAGATCCCATCCCCCCAATCAGGTTTGACGTGCAGATCATACCGATCGAACAGAACGGGGAGACCTTTCTTTATTTTCAGGACCAATATGGGTATGCCCCGGATGATTTCGCGGTTCCGCATTCTGCACGGAATATATTTTCGTTGTTTGATGGTCAGCGCAGTATTGAAGACCTGATGGAATACACGGGCAGTGGAGTTACCAAGGAACAGATTCTGGAGTATGTTCAATTTCTGGATGGAAATGCCCTGCTTCATTCTCCTTACTTCAGAGAATTTGCGGAGAAAACCGAGTTAGATTATGAGAGATCGGATGTGCATGAATCCATCACAGCCGGTCTGGCCTACCCGGATGATGCTGAGGAGATGACCCATTTCCTGAATGAAGCGTTTAAAAAATTACCGACCTCTGATCCGGTTCAAACCGCAAAAGCCCTGTATGCACCACATATCGATATTCGGGTGGGTATGAACAGCTATGTCAAAGCCTTTTCAGCCATTAAAGACCTGAAACCAAAGCGCGTGGTAATACTGGCTACTTCTCATTATTCCGGCATGCACCCGGATATTTATGAGGAATCACCATTCGTAATATCGACCAAAGATTTCAAAATGGTAAACGGGACCATTAAAACGGATCACACCTCAATTCAGAAAATCAAAGAGCACGTTGAGGGCACTGAAGAGCATTATGGGGTTACCTTCCGAGATCGTGCACACCGGGTTGAGCACAGTATTGAACAACACCTGATCTTCCTCAATCATCTGTGGGATCATGATTTTTCGATGATACCGATCCTTGTTGGCGGTCTGGATGAACTCTTTTACAAAGCCGATGGATTTCAGGGACAACAGGTAGAAAACTTCACCGGCTTATTGGCAGATCTTTTTGCAGAAGATGACGACACCTTTTTCCTGATCAGTGGCGACCTGGCCCATGTTGGTAAAAAATTCGGAGATGATAAACCGGCTAAAGAGATGTTTGAAGACATCCGAAACTTTGATGACTCCTTTTTAAACCATGGCGCTTCCGGTTCACACCAACAATTACTTGATCTGATGAGTGAAAAATATGATCCCTATCGCATTTGTGGATACCCTCCCCTTTACGCCTTTCTTAAAACAAAACCTGATCTAAAGGGTGAGATCCTGACCTACGATATCTGGGATGAAACCGAACGGGAAAGCGGTGTGAGTTTTGGTTCTATTATATACCGCTGATCATCAGTCCAAAATTCTAATTTATTTCACCAACTGATTATCAGATATTCTGAGCCAACCTACCTTCGGACTATGAAAAAATTCAATTTCCCGCACCCTTTAACGATCCTGTTATTCTTTATCGGCCTTTCAGCGGTTCTGACTCACCTCATACCGGCAGGAAGTTACGACCGTGTGACCGACCCGGAGACCGGCCGTGAGGTAGTGGTCAGTAACAGTTACGAACAGGTGGAGGCTGAACCGATCGGGGTGTTTGATGCCGTTATCAAGGTGCCTGAAGGAATCATTTATGGTGCTGATCTGGTCGCATTGATCCTCATTATCGGTGGGGCATTCATCGTGGTAGATAAAACCGGAGCCTTTAATGATGGCATTTCGGCTCTCATACATCGATTTCAACATGCCAAATCTCGTGTTATGATCCTGGTCGGGATCGTGTTTGCAACCGCCGGGGCTTTGAATCACACTTTTGAAGAGATCATTGCGATGATCCCATTCCTGGTAGTAATGGCCGGTCGACTTGGGTATACCAAGATCTCTGCCATTGCGATCAGTGCCGGGTGTGCCTCTATCGGAGCTGCTTTCAGCCCGATCAATCCGTTTGGAGTTTTAATAGCTCAGAAGATCTCAGAAGTCACCCCTTTCAGCGGCTCATGGTTCAGGATCATCGTCCTGCTGATCGTCCTTACTTTCTGGATCTGGTGGGTGCTCCATAATGGCAAGGATGAACATTCAGAACATGAGGTCAAGCCGGATGACCATTCAACTGAAAAACTACCAACCCGCTCTGCGATCATCCTTTATCTGATCCTTTTTACCTTCGCGTTTATGGTGTATGGTATCATGACCTGGGACTGGGGCTACAATGAAATGTCGGCCTTGTTTCTGGTAACCGGATTTGCGGCGGGACTGATCGGACAGCTTGGCCTTAACGGAACATCCAAAGCCTACGCCTTTGGCATCAATGAGATGGCCTTTGCAGCCATCATTGTTGGGCTTGCCCGAAGTATTTACCTGGTTCTTCAGGATGGGATGATCATAGACACCATTGTATATGGGTTATTTAATCCACTGCAGGACCTTCCGGTTTATTTATCTGCCGCAGGAATGATGATCTCCCACCTTCTCATTCACATCCCGATACCAAGCAGCTCAGGTCACGCGGTGCTTACCATGCCACTGCTTACACCCTTGTCTGACCTTATTGGCATGTCTCGGCAAGTGATGATCCTGTGCTATCAGTACGGTGGTATTATCATGGATATGATCACGCCAACCAATGGAGCTTTACTTGCCATTTTAACAGCTGCCGGGGTTTCCTACAAAGACTGGCTCCTTTACTGCTGGAGGCCATTCGGCAT
>JAASTO010000207.1 GCA_021767245.1 Balneolaceae bacterium | reverse complement strand
TCCACCTGCGTAGGCAAGTGCCGAACTTTGCTGTCCCAGGTCTTTGATATGGAAAGCATAGATACCTCCAATTATGGTGATCAGGGAGAAGATAATCCCAAAAATTCGGCTCAAACCATCTACCGAAAGCAGTTGTAATTCATAACTTGCGAAGGATACCTGTAACAGATCACCTTCAGGTAGATTCCAAAGGATCCCCAACGCGATTAGCGGAAAGGTGATAAAAGCAGCACTTCTGACACGTTCCGGTATCAGTGGAAGCACGAGGGCTCCCAATATCAAAATTATAGCCGGAATTGAAATGAGCTCAACGATCATAGTAATCTTCGTTGCTTAAGATGAATATTTTACCAAGGATCTTTGAACCAAAGATCAAAACGATAGCTCCCAGTCCACCCCATAAGGCATAAAAAGCGGGAACGCTGTTCCACCAGTGTGAGTCGTAGTCAGCCAGATAGGTGAATTCCAGTACCAGACTGACGATCAGCAGTAAACCTAATATAATCCAGTGCCAGTTCTTCATGGTCAGATAGAATTAAAGATGGTTGAGGCTACAGAGGAGGCCATATCGAAAAAGTTGAAAAACAGGTCAGGATTCAGTCCAAATAAAATGGAAAGAACGGCCGTACCAAACAAAGGCACCACCATAAAAGGGGATGCTTCAGTATGACCCTCTAATTCCGGGCCTCCTTTCTTGAAATAAGCTCTGTGGATGATGGGGAAAAAATAGCCCACGTTCAATAATCCACTTACGACAAAAATGATGACAGGTACCAGCATGCCACCTTCAAGCGCTCCGGCCGCTAAGTACCATTTACTTACAAAACCGTTTACGGGGGGGATCCCGGCGAGACCCATAGAGCCGATTGTAAACGCTGCCATGGTCCAAGGCATGACCTTGGCGATCCCATTGAGGTCGCTGATATTCTTTTTATGCAAATTGACCATAATAGCACCGGCACAGAAGAAAAGGGTAATCTTCATGGTGGCATGAAAGGAAATATGCATGATACTACCCACCAGGCCGGTTTCAGTGAGTAGAGCCACACCAAGCACTATATAAGAAAGATGACCCACGGTTGAATAAGCCAGTCTTCGTTTCAGATTATCTTGTGCAAAGGCCAAGAGGGAGGCTACAATAATGGTAAAGCCGGCGAGTACCATCAGTATATCGTTAAGGCCAAACTGGGCCATTACATCAGGACCAAATATAAATCCAACCACACGGATCACCCCAAATACACCGGATTTTACCACGGCAACAGCGTGCAGCAGGGAACTTACTGGGGTAGGTGCAGCCATAGCCGAAGGTAACCAGCTATGCAGGGGCATGATGCCGGCTTTTACCCCAACACCGCCGAGAAACAGAAGGAATATGGTGACAGCCATTGTGCTTGTAAGATTTGTGTCTCCAAAAATACCGCCCGGTCTGAATTCAAGGGTTCCTGTGAGGGAATAAGTAATTCCTGCGGCAGCGATCAGGAGTAAGCCGGCAGTCAGGGTATAGCTAAGGTACTTACGACCGGCTGCTATGGCTTTTTTGCTTTCACTGTGAATAACGAGAGGGTAGGTGGCCAGGGTCAGCATCTCATAAAAGATAATAAAGGTCAAAAGGTTACCGGAAAACGCGATCCCAATGGTAGAGCTCAAACAGACAGCAAAACTGGCAAAATACCGGGTCTGTTTCTTTTCTTTGTGGCCGCGCATGTAGCCTATTGAATAGAACGAGGTAAAGATCCATAGTCCGGAGGCAATGAGGGCAAAGAACACGCCAAAGGTATCAGCTTTGAGTACCAACGGTATGTTTGGTGCGATCTCAAGCAATTCCAGTTCGATCACATTGCCTTGCAGGGCAGAGGGTAGTAAGGTGAGAACCAGCAGGAATTTAATAACGCCGGCAAGTATCGTCCAGAACTCGCGGAGGTTCGGTTTCTTTGAACTCAGCAAGATGAATGGCACCGCAGCCAGCGATACCAATACAGCGTATAAAGGGACGTACGTTAGCTCCATTGCGTTAATTATCTGATTAAAATCCTGCAGGAAACATGGTGAAAATTATATTGACGATGTAGGCATTGAATATCCCCACTACCAATAAACCTAATGCCATTACAGCCATTGGGAACATCATAGTGAAACCGACTTCGTTGTTTTCTATGATTTCGGTGTCTTCAGTTGATTCTTCTTCAGGATCGTTTAGATATACTTTTTCGAGAATTCTGAAGAAATACACTGCATTCAGCAAAGAACTGATAAGGATCACCGCAAGGAGGATCCAGTTACTGTTTTCGATGGTTCCCAGTGCCAGATACCATTTCGAGAAAAAGCCGGCAAGCGGTGGTAGCCCAACCATGGAGATGGCCGCGGTTGTAAAAGCAGCCATCGTCCAGGGATATTTCTTGCGATAGCTGTTATTGAATTTCGTAATAAGAGAGTGGCCTTCTTTGGATCGTAAACTTCCGGAGACAAGAAACAGCAATGCTTTCATCAATGCGTGATTGAGGACATGAAGCACGGCTCCAATAAATCCAAATGGATTTGCCAGGCTGATCCCCATGATAATATATCCGATCTGAGATACGGAGCTGTAAGCCAGCATCTTCTTCATTTCACTTTGGGCAATAGCCATGATGGAACCATAAAGGATCCCGATACCGGCAAAAATACCAATGATGGTAGTTACCGGTAGCTGATCATCGATCAGATCCACTCCGAATAAAAAGAGTAACACTCTAAATAAAATGTAGGCAGCCACTTTGGTACCGATAGGGGCAATCAACGCAGAAGAACTTGATGAGGCAAAGGTATATGAATCGGGTAGCCAGCCATGAAGCGGGAACAGAGCCGCTTTCACCCCAACACCAATGACCATAAGTATAAGTGCTGCCACTACGGAGGAATGTCCGATCACCTGAGGCAACATGGCATGCATGTCAATAATATTCAGTGTGCCCGTAACGGTATAAAGAAATCCAACGCCCAGAAGGTAGAGGGAACCACCAACGGTTCCTATAATAAGATACCGGAAAGAGGCATAAGGAGCTCGTTTTTCACCGATGGCGATCAGTGCATAACTTGAAAGGGAGGAGATCTCCAGGAAAACATACAGATTGAAAAGATCGCCGGTGAGCACCATGCCATTGAAACCAAGCATCATAAGCATAGTGATGGTGTAGTAGGGCATTTTTTTGCCGGGAAATTCCAGCTTGCTGATCTCTTTGGAGTGGATCAGAACCAAAAAAGCGATGGTGTTGATGACCAGAACGATAAATGCGGCCAGGCCGTCATAAACAAATTCAATTCCAATCGGGGGAGTCCAGCCTCCGAAATAATAACGAATGGTTTCACCAGTGTTGATGAGGTGTAAAAATCCCCATGCCGACAGAAAAGAGGTTATGCCGGTACCGAGCAGACTTAGATGCCAGACGATCTCACGTTTCCATAACCCAATAAGGGGTATTAATATCGCAAACAGGACATAGGTAACAGGAATTAAAGCCGGTATCTCTGATCCGATCATTGAATCTTATCTAAAAGTTCTTCTTCGTTCAGCGTGCCGTAACGGTTGTATATCTTGATCAAAAGGGCGTAGGCAACTCCCAGCGTTGCCACACCAACCACAATAGCTGTCAGCATTAAAGTATGCGGTAAGGCATTCATGTAATTTGCCACTTCGCTGACCGGAAGGCCATCGGCTTTTACCGGCACGGTGGCACCTTCTTTCATGGCTACAGACACAAAAAACAGAATTACACCGGCCTGAAAAATGGACAGGCCAATGGTCTTCTTCACTAAATTCTTTTTTAACAACATGCCGTATAAACCAACTGATAGCAGGATCATGGTAAACCAGTAAGCATAATGGCCCATAAAGAAATCAAGCATAATCTTCTCCTTTCACCATGTTATCATAGATCAGTACCAATACGGTCATAACCGTGAGACCGATCCCAAGTTCAATGATCAGAATGCCCCAGTATCTGAGGTCAGCTCCTTCCAATCCGGGAAGAGGCAGTTGTTCGTAATCCAGGAAATATCCGCCCATGATGAGAGCGAGTAATCCTGTTCCAAAATAGATGATCACACCGATGGCGGCATAGGGTGTTGCCAGATAATCTTTGAACTGAAGGTTGGCGATCTTTGTGCCGCTGGCAATTCTGACCAGTAAAAGTGAGGCAGCAAGCAGGGTTCCACCCTGGAATCCTCCACCGGGTGAATAGTGGCCATGAAAGATCACATAGAATCCAAAAACCATGATATACGGACTTAGAAAACGGGTGCCTAATAATACGATCGGGCTGGGTGATCTACCTTTCATCGTCTTCCCTCCGGTTTCTGAGTAAAAGGAATGTGATCATACCGGCTGTGAAGATTACGATCTGCTCACCCAGGGTATCAATGCTACGATAATCACCAAGTATCACGGTTACGATATTGGGTGT
>JAASTO010000002.1 GCA_021767245.1 Balneolaceae bacterium | reverse complement strand
CGGTCTGCAAGGCCAGGAAATTCCTCAAAGAAATACCCGTTGTTCTTCAGTGCTTTAACACGGATCAGATCACCTTCCTCAAAATACATGATGGTTTGAGGCGAAGTATATTCCACGGCTCCATCCGGCTCTCCTTCTTCATTTTGGGTATGATATAAAACCTGACTGTTAGGGTAGATCTTGATCCGGGATATCTGCCCATCTTTAAAGTCCACATTCAGCGTATCACCCTTAATTTGATTGTATCTGCCAGTGGTACTGTCTTTTTGAACCGTGATGGTGTTTTTGTAGGAAGTAAGGTAGTTCACGGCATTACTGTCCATTTGCACCTGAATGTAGGGCCCATTGAGCTGTATATTCTTGTGCCAGGCAGTGGGATTTGAAATAAGTTCGAAGATCTCAGTTTTTGAAGTGTAGATAAGGGTATCAGAAACAGAAGAGAAATCAGGCGACCAAACCCTCACGTTCTGAATAGCCTGGATGATATCGGTGGAATCCCGCTCCAGCATCAGTAAGTCTGTGGAGTTGATATGTGTGGTATCGGTGGAATCGGTACTGATCTGCCGCAAATAGGAATTTCCCTGAACATAACGCCGGCCGGTGGAATCTGCTTCAAGGTAATCGCCGGTCAACAGAGCGTTGTTGGTACTGTCCTGAACAAAAATGTTGGAGTGAAGCTGAAGAAATTGTGTATTCCGGTTGATAAAAAGACTGTCACCTTCTGCATATTGAGCGGTATCAGCTACTTGAACATTGCCTCTGAAAATGGCACTGTCCTGTATTTGAAAATATCTGCCGGTGTTGGCAATGAGTGTACCGCCTTCATCCTCCAGGCGAATGCCATCCTCAAAATCAGCAACCTTGGTCAGAAAATTATAATCCACCTGCTCACCAAAAAGTGTGGTGCTGTCTTGTAAGATGACCACTCGACCGCGTAGCTGACTGATCTCATGATCGGTGTAGTAATAAAGAGTGTCGGTCCAGATGATCTCATCCGGTGTTTCGATCTCAATATTTCCATAGGCTCTCAATTCATTCCGGTCGATGAATTCCCAGGCACTGTCACAAACCATTTCAATGTTACCGGTTCTTAACCGTACATCATACATCTTCCGGATCGCTTCACCGTCCTCAGTGATGTTGGTAACCTCCCGAGCACGTTCGATCTGAACCACATTCTGAGCGTTTGCCTCAGTTGAAAGTATGGTGGCGAGGATACCTATAACCAAAAGGAAATATGAAAAGCTGAATTTCTTCAATTGACGACGGTTTCTCCAGTCACTTCTTTGAGAGTGTAATTTCTAAGGTCGGAATCTCCCTCCAGCCCTATGGCGTTGATGCTGTCGGTAAGGGTGACGATCGTAAGGGCCTCAGGGGTACTCACCTTATCCTCATTTCGGAGCCACATCAGGTATTGGGTGTTCAGCCGTTTGTTTTCGGGAGCCAGCACTTCCACATTTCCGAACAATTCAAAGGTGGCATCATCGGGTTTGTACACAGCACTGTCTGAATAGACCTCGGTTTCGGGTTCCCCTTCATCATTGAAGATCTCAATATAAACCGGGCCACTGAATTTGGTAATGTTACGGGTCTCATTCTTGATGGAAGCCGTATAGCTGCTTTTAAGTCTAAGCTTAAGTTTTTCCTCTTCAAGAATTTCCATATTCATGCCCCAGCTTTCTGTGGTGGAAAAAAGGGAATCACTGAGAGCTTCATCCACCTGCTGATTTTCATATTCCGAGAGTTCCCCGCATGAAGGTGTCAGGATCATGCAGGCAAAAAGGAATAAAAGGGACCGGTGGTTAAAGCGTGCCAAAATAGCGGTCTCCCGCGTCGCCAAGTCCCGGAACGATAAAAGCGTCATCGTTAAGTTTTTCATCTATGGCAGCGGTAATGATTGGTACATCAGGATGATCATCTCTGAGGCGTTTAATGCCTTCAGGTGCAGCGATCAGTGATACGAACCGGATGTTATCGGCTCCGTTTTCTTTCAGGAATTTGACGGCATGAGAACCCGTGCCGCCGGTAGCCAGCATGGGATCCACAACCAGGGTATAGGCTCCTTTTAATCCACCTGGAAAGTTATGATAGTAATTGACCGGTTCGTGAGTTTTTTCATCTCTGTAAACTCCAATGTGTCCCACTTTTGCATCCGGCATAAAGCTGATGATACCATCGACTAAGCTAAGCCCGGCCCTCAGTATGGGTATAACAAAGACCTCAGCCCCGGGCTTGTGCCCCTTGGTTGTCTTAATAGGTGTCTCAACCTCGCATTCATCAAGCGGGAGGTCAGTCAAAGCCTGGTAGGCAAGCACGGTACCTATGGTTCCCATTGCTCGCCGAAAGGCTGCTGTCTCAGTAGATTTGTCCCGCAGAATAGTGAGATATCTCTTTACTACGGGATGATCTATTTCAATTACGTTTTCCATGAATTAATAGGTTGTGATCTTACTTAGCTTTTAGCGTCCAGTTCGTCCATTTTTTTGAAGTAGGTCTTACTTGCAACAGCTACAGAACCTGAAAGGGCAAATAGCGCGATGATGTTCGGGAAGGTCATTAATCCCAAAGCGATATCACCGATAGCCCAAACCGTAGCGAGCGGGAAGATAGCACCTAAAAAGTGCATTCCCAGATAAACGACCTTGTAAGGTAGTATAGCACCATCGCCGGCAAGATACTGTATGGAGCGGTCACCGTAGTAACTCCAGCTAATAGCTGTCGAAATACCAAATAAGAGAACACAGAAGGTTACAATGTGTTTTCCGTAAGGGAAGATGGGAGCCAGACCTTTCTCAAATGCGAGGGAGGTAAGTGGTGCTCCGTTCTCAATGATCTTCGTATAAACGGTTGGAACGGCAGCTCCTGAAGCATCCACAAATCGGCCGCCTTCACCTTCAAATACAAGGGTTCCGGAGAACAGCTGAGTTTGATCTTCGTCCACATAGAACTTATCGGTTTCAAAATCATTACGCATCACGATACCGTTTACAGGTTCACCGTCTTCAATGATCAGGGTATTGGACCCGTCTGTGATCTCAACGGCATTGTCGCGGTTGGAAGGATCAAAAACCATATCGTGACGTTCTTCCCAAACACCTGTACTTACGATCACAAGTCCGGTCATGGTACATACCAGGATGGTATCAATGAATGGTTCCAGTAAAGCTACCACACCTTCACGGACCGGTTCTTCCGTTTTGGCCGCCCCGTGGGCAATAGGTGCTGAACCCTGTCCCGCCTCGTTTGAGAATAAACCTCGTTTAATACCCCAGACCAGAGTGGTTAGGAATAATCCGGAACCCACACCAAACAATCCGGCTTCCGGTGTGAATGCAGAGGTGATAATTGTTCCAAATGCCGGTATAACGGAACCTGCATTAATGAATAGGATCACCAAAGCTCCTAACACATAAATGATCGCCATCAATGGCATGAGTCGGGCGGTAACCTGACCAATTCGCTTGATACCACCCACGATCACAACACCTACAAAACTGGCGGTTACAATTCCTGATACCCAACTTGGAATTTGGAATGTGCTGTACATGGTATCTGCCACGGTATTGGCCTGAACGGCGTTTCCGGTCAGGAATGAACAGATCACGGCCATGGCGGCAAAGAATACGGCCAGCCATTTCCAGTTTGGCCCAAGACCTTTCTCAATATAATACATCGGCCCCCCTGATACGGATCCATCGTCGTTCTTCACGCGATACTGAACGGCCAGGGTACACTCGGTGTACTTAATGGCCATACCAAAAAAGGCGGTTACCCACATCCAGAAAAGGGCACCGGGTCCCCCATAGTGAATGGCAATAGCTACACCGGCAATATTACCGATACCTACCGTAGCAGAGAGGGCTGTGGTGAGTGCCTGAAAGTGATTGACATCCCCGGTATCATCCGGATTATCGTAAACACCCATAACCGACTTGATACCATGAGTGAATCTTCTGAGTTGAACAAATCCGAGCCTGAGGGTGATAAAAATTCCGAAGCCTAACAGTAAGACCACCATGAGTGGGAACTGTTGCGGGGTTGACCAAACCAGGTTGTTCAGCCAGTATACGACACTTTCAAAAACTTCCATGAATTATATTTTTTGGTTAAGAGTATTTAAGAGGCAACGAGAAAGTAAAAAACATTTCGGAATATTAAAGGATAACATTTGGGCATTTCCTGCCTTTCTTTAAATGACTGCGTATTTTTACAGAAGTTTAAAAAATGAATGTGAACGATTTGGCAGAAGCTTTGTTTTCATTGTAGTATTTTGAAACAGTTATTATAACTTTTATTAAAACACTCATTAATTATGACTAAAGCAGACATAGTAGATGTAATATCAGCATCTGTAGGCCTGACAAAAGTTGAAACCGAAGCCGTAGTGAACGGTTTTATGGAAACCGTTATAGATGCGATGAAGCGAGGGGATAATATTGAATTGCGTGGTTTTGGTACTTTTAAAGTAGTTAAACGTGCTCAGAGAGTGGCCAGGAATCCAAAAACAAATGAAGAAGTGATTGTGCCCGAGCAATTTGCGCCTGTACTAAAAGTTTCCAAAGATTTTAAGGAAGCCGTCAACGAAGCCCATATGGTTGAAAATTGATTTAGAAAACGGCTCATTTCTTCTTATTTTTGTTGCGTTCGAACAACAGTAATATTTATAAAACACATTTAGGTGAGTATTTATGCCAAGTGGTAAAAAAAGAAAGCGCGCTAAAATTGCAAAGCACAAGCGTAAAAAGCGTCTGAGAAAAAACAGACACAAGAAGAAAAAGTAAGATTTTTCATAAGGCTCCTCAGGGAGCCTTTTTTGTTTTAGGGGTTTTTTGGGAGTATCTATGTAAGATTAAATTTTCTTAATAAAGGCGATTATTTTGATTAATTGCCTTTTATTACTTCATGTCATAGAACAAAAGAGAATAATTCGGGGTCAAGTGACGAAGAAGTAATAGGGGTTTTCTCAGTCCTTGCCACAAAACATACTGAGAGGAGGGTCTATGAGGGAGAATATATTTCTACTCGCTTCCATTTTTGCTTTAACTACCTGTAACCAATTCGTATTCGGGCAAACAACCACAAATGATGCCTGGATCAACGAGTTCCATTATGATAATGATGGTCCGGATGAAAACGAGTTTGTGGAGATCGTTATCAAAGATGCAGGAAGTTATGATGTAAGTTTGTTTACACTTTCACTTTACAACGGAAACGGTGGAACAGTTTATGCCTCTTATTCCGGAAATGATGCAGGAGTAACGGTTGGTGAAACTGTCGGGAATTACACATTTGTCAGGATCAATGTTGAAGGAATACAAAACGGAGCACCTGATGGATTCGCACTTTCTTATGATGATGAACTCATTCAGTTTTTGAGTTATGAGGATACATTTACCGCAACGGAAGGACCTGCAAATGGACTAACATCTGTGGATGTGGGAGTGAGTGAATCAGGAGGAGCAACAGCTCCGGTTGGTTATTCACTACAACTAACAGGTCATGGTTATGGGTACGATGATTTCGTGTGGACAGGGCCGATTGAAGAAACCCCGGGGTATATAAATTCGGGTCAGTTCTTATTTCCAACTTTTGAGTTTAGTGCTGAAAGTGCCACGGCTGCTGAAAATGCCGGAACGGTAAACATTCCTGTAAAGATCACGAATCCGGATGGCAATGCCGTAAACGTAGATGTTGTATTTCAGCAAAACCCAAGTGTAGCAGAAGCCGGTGATTTCTCAGGAGCTGTATCACAAACCATCCTTTTCGAAACCGGAGCCATGGATGGTGAGATTCATAATGCCACCTTTTCATTGTATGATGATTCTGATTACGAAGGGCTTGAAAGTGCCCGGTTTGTTCTGACCAGTATATCTTCTGTAAATCCCGCAGAGATCGTAGGGCGATCTGAGTTCACCCTTGATATCACCGATGATGAAACTCCCAACGTGGTGATCAATGAGTTTCTTGCGGATCCGGGAGACACAAGCGGGGATGCAGATAATAGTGGAACCGTAAGTACCGATGATGATGAATTTGTTGAGATTGTAAATGGTGAGTCAACCGCGGTCAATATTGGAAACTGGACACTGTCTGATGAAATCGCTGTTAGATTTAAGTTTGATGCTAATACAATATTACCTGCTAACGGAACGGTTGTAATATTTGGTGGGGAAGACTTTACAGGTACATTTGGTAATGCATTAGTGTTTGGAACGGGCTCATTAGGTTTAAATAATTCCAGTGATACCATTACTCTTCGGGACGAACTTAACAACATTATGGATCAACATACTTACGGAAGCGAAGGTGGGGATGATCAATCAATGGTACGTGATCCTGAGATAACGGGTTCATTTGTAAAACACTCAGTGGCAACAGCTTCATCGGGAAGTTTGTTTTCTCCAGGTACAAAAACCGATGGTACGCCGTTCACCAATGCTATGGTTATTGGTGGTACTGCCGGCTGGCGCATGTTGTCTGCTCCGGCTACCGATATACCCATACAAGCTTTGACCAGCTTTTTCCCAATACAGGGATATCAGGGATATGATGAAATTTTTGAAAAGAATTTCTTTACAGGTTACAATGGAACGGCTTTTACACCTGCTTCATCCGACTTGAGCGGTAAGCTAAATTCAGGGGAAGGATTTATCCTGTATGTTTATAACAATAATGAGAATGGCAGTTCGACACTCCCGGTCTCAATGGATGTCAGTTCCTTTACGGAGCCTGTAAGTGACGTATCGGTTTCAGTTCACGCTAACGGAGACCACTGGAATCTTTTGGGTAATCCTTATCAGACCGCCTTTGATATCACTTCGATCACATCCACAGGTGGTAATTTAGCGGGTATGGTTGGTCATGTCTGGAGTGATGCTGATGAATCCTACATTCTGACTTCTGCCAATGATGATAAGGTTGCTGCAGGGCAGGGTTTCTTCATTCAAAATGAAGAAAGTACTCCGGCTACATCAGTTACTCTACCGGTTTCCGGTAAGACCTCAGGAACACGGTTTTATAAGACCAACGAATCAAAAGGATTTGTTCAATTAGCTCTGATGTCTGAAGATGTACCAAACGGGATGGTGCAGAAAGATCTGTCAACGATTCTGTATTTTCATGATAAGGCTGAAACCGGTCGGGATGCCTACGATTCTGACAAACTCTATCCTCTTAAGCCGGCATTCTCTCTGCTTGGTTTCATCAATCCAGGTTCACAGATGCTGAAAGCACAGGATTCAAGGCCTTATTTCAGTGAAGGTGGAGAGATCTTTGAACTGGATGTGATGTCCTACAACGTAAAGCACGAACAGACCATAAAGTGGGTGCGCTCAAAGCATATTCCTGAACACTGGGTGTTCACCTTTGTGGATAATCTGACGGGTAAGGAAATTGAGATGGATCCTGATTTTGAGTATACGTTTACCCATAAAGGTGAACGCCAATCAAAAGTAAAGGTACTGAATGAGTTAGCGATCGAAAATCCTTTATCAGTCAGCACCGTGAATGAGGAACCTCGCTTCACTATCAGATTGAATAAAGGAACCGCCACTTCAACAGAACCCCGCTCATCGGTTCCTGATCGGTTTGTATTGGAACAAAATTATCCGAATCCCTTCAACCCAAGTACTTCAATCAGGTATGAAGTGGCCTCTCAGTCTAATGTGAGTATAGAGGTGTACAACCTGATGGGGCAGAAGGTAGCTACTTTGGTCGATCAGGTTCAGAGTCCCGGTGCATACCGTGCATTTTGGAATGCTTCAACTCAATCTAGTGGAGTATACTATTACAGGCTTAAGGCAGGTAATACAGTTATATCCCGAAAAATGACCCTCATTAAATAAATGCCAAGTCCTTAGATCCAAGAGCCATGAAATACATCATACTTATTCCCATTTCCATTATTATGTTTTTAGCATTAACCACAGTGCTTTGGGCACAGTCTCCACCGCCTCCAATGTTACCTTTATCTCCAGACCAGGCGCCTATTGATGGTGGACTCGGTCTTTTGGCCGCAGCCGGTGGGGGATACGCTCTGAAAAAACTACGGGATCGAAAAAAAGCGGAAGAAAAAGCCATGAAAGATTCCAATTTATAGTATCATTCTGCTGAAAATTTAAGGACACAATATCGTCGGAATGAACATAGCCCTGATTCAGCAGTCGTGTACCACTGATAAACAACATAATTTAGAAAGAGGTTTACAAGCCGCAGAAGCGGCTGCCAAAGCCGGCGCAAAGATCATTTGTTTTGCAGAACTCGCTTTTGAACCGTTTTATCCTCAGTATAAAAACCCCACTGATCCGGCACAAAATGCCGAAACCATTCCCGGACCAATAACCGAAGCGTTTTCCTCACTTGCAAAAGCGTATGGCGTGGTGATCATTCTGAATTTATATGAAAAAGACGGGGAGGATCTATACGACAGTTCCCCGGTCATTGATACGGATGGCAGTATTCTTGGTACCACACGAATGGTTCACATCACAGACTATGCCTGCTTTTACGAAAAAGATTACTACACCCCCGGCAACAATAATGCACCGGTTTATGACACTGAATTTGGTAAGATTGGAGTGGCCATCTGTTACGACCGTCATTATCCTGAATATATGAGAGCTCTTGGTGTAGCAGGGGCAGATGTCGTGTTTATTCCTCAGGCAGGGTCTGTCGGGGAATGGCCAGAGGGTTTGTATGAGGCAGAAGTCAGAACTGCTGCGTTTCAGAACGGATATTTTACCGCACTTTGTAACCGGGTTGGCGAAGAGCCAAAGTTGACATTTGCAGGTGAATCATTTGTCTGTGATCCGGATGGTATCGTGATTGCAAAAGCTGGTGAGGGTACTGATGAGATACTTTACTGTGATATCGATCTTGAGAGTATCAAAAGATCTCATGCCAAACGATTGTTTTATCGTGACCGGCGACCCGAGCTATACGCAGATTGGATAGGAGATTAAGCCGTTTAAACTTTACTCACGATTCAATGTTGAATATTCAGCCTGCCTCATTATCTTCCTTTCAAAATAAGTAGTTAATTATAGAAGTCAGATATGCCGAAGGAAGTTCAGCTACGTACAAAAGGAATACTGCCGGTTCAGAAATTGAAAATGCTCCACAAAATGGGGATCATCCGCTCTAATCCCGATTATCCCATTGAGGATGATCAGTTTCAGCCAAACTCTATCGACCTTAGGTTAGGCAAAGTGGCGTACCGGGTTCGGTGCAGTTTTTTACCCGAAAATGATACGGTAGAGGAGAAGGTAGCCAAGCTGAAGATGTATGAAGTGCCGATCACGAACGGAGCCGTGCTGGAGCAGAATTGCGTGTACATCATTCCGCTTCTTGAACGACTCGATCTGCCTCAGTCCAATAACTCCGTTCAAAAAAGTTTGTTTGGAGATGAAGAGAGTGAGATCAAACTTGGAAGTATTGAGAACTTATCTGCCAAGGCCAATCCCAAAAGTTCGACGGGTCGCCTGGATGTATTTACCCGTGTGATCACGGATTACTCGCATCGTTTTGAGGAGATCACTCCGGGATATAGTGGCAACCTCTATCTTGAAGTGGTGCCTAAATCATTTTCTATCAAAGTGAAAACGGGTCAGCGATTGAATCAGCTTCGGGTCAGGCACGGTTTTGAGGTCATCCCCGATCAGGATATCCTGCGGGTGCATGCTTCAGATCCTCTTTTATTTGATCAGAACCGGGAGCCGGTCAGTATGGAAAAAATTAAAGTGAATCAGGGGCTGTTCATGAGTGTGGACCTGAAGGCTAAAAAAGGTGAGATCATCGGATACAAAGCCAAGAAACACAATGATTACATCGATCTTGATAAGATCGGATACTACGCGGTTCAGGATTTCTGGGAACCTATCTATGCTCAACCGGGCCATCAGCTCATCCTTGAGCCTGAAGCCTTTTATATTTTTGCTTCAAAGGAAAGAATTCGGGTGCCTGCTCATCTTGCCTGTGAAATGATGGCATATGATACCGGTTCAGGTGAATTGAGAACCCATTATGCCGGCTTTTTCGACAGTGGTTTTGGGGGTTCCATAGAGGATAAAGGTGCTCGAGCTGTGTTGGAAGTTCGTTCACATGATGTTCCCTTTATGATCGAAGACGGTCAGACTTTGTTTAGCATGCAGTTTGAACCTAATGCTGAACGACCTGATTTTGTGTACGGAGATGAGATCGACAGTAATTATCAGGGACAGGATCTGAAGCTTGGAAAACATTTTAAAGAAGGATGAGCCGGTTCACCGTTTCCAAATGTATCTGCCATAAAAAAGACTTTACTGAAATAAAGAATTTTGTTGAGGAAAATGGCATTAGCTCAGTCAGGGAACTTCAGGAACTCAAATACTGCAGTTGCGGATGTGGGTTGTGTGAACCCTACATAGAGTTGATGCTCAAAACCGGAGAGACTTCGTTTGAACCCGGAGCATTTTACAAGAGAAAGTCCAAGTAGGATCTAAAGTTAATTTCACTAAATAAAAGCTCATTATTGAGCATTGGCCATGGAAATTGAAAATCTATTTTATACGGAACCGGCAACCATAGTGAACGGATTTTTAACCCTTGAAGGTCAGGAAGCCCGGCATGCCGCCAAAGTCATGCGGTTTAGGGAGGGAGATATTTTACATGCTTCAGATGGATTGGGAAATATATATGAATCTGAAGTCACCGAGTTGGGTAAGAATTCCATCACGTCTAAGATCATACAGACCATGCATGAAGAACAGCCGCAATTTAAAAAAACAGTGGCTTTTGGAGCTATAAAGAAACGGGATCGCCTTGAGTTCGCAGTAGAAAAAGCCGTCGAACTTGGAGCAGGGGAGATCTGTATTTTTCATGCCGACCACTCTGAACGTTCAAAGATCAATCAGGAAAGATTACAGACCATTGCGTTGAGTGCTTTCAAGCAGTGTAAACGGTCATGGTTACCCAAAGTGGTTTTTATTGACTCACTCGACGAAGTGATGGATCATTACGAAGATCATCAACCCATTATGGCTTATATGCAGGCTGAGGCCGAACAACCTGCAGCATTGACCCAACCTGATACTTTGTTTCTCATCGGGCCTGAAGGGGGATTTTCAGAACGGGAAGTCGGAATCGCTAAGGAAAGAAAAGCGAAGTTGGTGACCTTAGGTAAATACCGACTGCGAGCAGAAACAGCCGTTTTGACCATTCTTGCTCAATACCTTTTTGCCTGATCGTTTACAGATCAAGGTACTTCCTTTAATTCATTGCTTTAGGTATGTTTAACTAATGAAATTGGATTGAACGGATGATACTCACACTGGTTGGCGGAATCGGATTATTTTTACTGGGGATGTCTCTGTTGACAGATGGTTTGAAGAACCTTGCCGGAGATACGCTTCGCCTGATACTTAGCCGGTTTGTTAAAGGTCCTTTCACAGCCTTGAGTTCAGGTACTTTTATCACCTTTCTGGTGCAATCATCCAGCGCAACCACTTTGGCAACCATAGGATTTGTCAGTGCGGGATTAATAACATTTCCACAGACCATCGGGGTGTTGCTCGGGGCAAAACTTGGGACCACCAGTACCGGATGGATCGTGGCAACCCTGGGGCTAAGGTACAGTATCTCGGTTATCGCCATGCCTGTGATCGGAGTGGGTGCCCTCATGAAACTGCTGTCATCGGGAAAATTAGCGCATACAGGATTAGCTCTCGCAGGATTTGGCCTGATTTTTATGGGTATTGACACCCTGCAAGTTGGTATGGAAAACCTTGCTAACTACATAGATTTCACCGTACTGTCAGGGACACAATTTTCAGGAATTTTACTACTGATCGTGACCGGCATTGTGATGACGGTGATCATGCAATCATCAAGTGCGGCAGTGGCTACAACCTTAACAGCTTTATTTGCCGGAGCTATCGAC
The DNA here is from genome assembly GCA_021767245.1 of Balneolaceae bacterium. Lineage (GTDB taxonomy): Bacteria > Bacteroidota > Rhodothermia > Balneolales > Balneolaceae > Gracilimonas. The sequence goes on along the minus strand of JAASTO010000002.1, from coordinate 37,217 downwards.
CTGCCTCAGGCTGCAGCGCTGGTGATCGGGCAAAATTTCGGAACGTCTGTCACCGCCATCATAGCTATCATCGGGGCGTCTGCAGCTGCGGTTCGCACCGGAGTTATTTATGTGGTCTTTGGATTGGTGATCGCAGTTATTGCTGTTGCTGTCATGCCAGTGTTTCTTTGGATCACTGAGTATCTGAATATTCCGGGAAATGCTGCACAAATGGCTATTGCGGTGGCTGCTTTTCATACTTCATTTAATTTAATTGGCATTGTATTCATTATGCCATTTCGAAAATATTTTGCTGACCTGGTGATGAAATGGTTCCCTGAGAATGAACATTCAATGACTCAGCGTCTCGACAGATCGGTTCAGCATATCCCATCAGTAGCTATAGAATCGGTTAACCGAAGTTTGAGGGATATGTTAAGTGGGTTGCTGGATTACCTTTCAAATGCTTTGGGAGAAAGTAATTTATCCATAGATCGGGAATTTCTGAATCAGGCAGAACTTGCAAAAGTAGAGATCAGTCAGTTTTTGAATGAGATAAAGATAGGGACTGGTCAATCGGCAGACTATAATCGATATGTTGCAACCTTGCACGCACTGGATCATAATGTGAGGTTAATGGATGCTTGCCGTGATGCGCAGTTTGTAAAGCATATAAAGAATGATCCGGTGGCAACACAGATGTCGGTGATGCTGCAAGTGTCTTTTGAGAAAACCCAAAATTGGATCTCAGATAAAAGTGAGGAAGATATTGCCGAAGCCTTGAAAGAGGTATCGTTGAAGCTGGCTGAACTCAGAAAGAAACGAAGATTGGAGATCCTGGAACATGCGGCAATTTCGGGTGGGTCATCCATTCAAACGCTCAGCAACCTTGATACCATCCGCTGGCTGGATAAACTGGCTTACCATCATTGGCGGGCGGTTTATCATTTAATGGATAAAGGGGAGTATGAGATCGATCCGCCCTATCCGTCTTAAACCGTAAGTCATAAGTGAGGGTCAGAGATTTTGCCAAATAGCTTTGAAGAATGGAGTATATGGAACCGATGACATGATCTTCAGATCTTGCTTAAAGTTGGTATTTTCAGCCAGAAACGCCAGGATCTCGTCAAAGTGATTATTTCGGAAGAGTGACCTGAATACTCTCAAACTCTCTTCTGTAGAGTTTGAGAGAATATGTAGCAACAGCAGATCGTAATACCGGTATTTGAATTTTGAAGGATCGGGAGGTGACGGTGACTTTCCATCGATCAGTTCCTGTGCTACTTGTTTGGTGTATTGCTGAATTCGTGAAAAGGTATATCCCGTACTGGGTTTGGTTTGCCCGCCCACGCTGCCCAGGTTTATAATGTTCTGTTCATAATACGGCAGGTGCGGACGGTCTTCCATGGGTATCACACCAAACTCCTTCCGGGTGATCTCATAATGATTCTCATCAATTCCGAAATTATGATAGAGATAGTGTTTGATCTTTTTCTTGTAAACCTTTTTCTCAAGTAATTCTTTAGAAAAAACCGTGAATTCGATCAGTGCTTTTTGCTGGGTGAAAGGCAGCACGTACATGAACCCGACTCCCGGACTAAATTCTTCATCGAAATCCATAATGGTGAATGTTTCCGGATCGAAGATGTCTTCAGTGGTTTTGATCTCCCAACCCAAAAAATGTTGCTTTAATGGATATTTGATATCCTTTTCATTGAGGTCACGGGGCTTCAGAATACTTTGAAAGATATAGTTTGCCAGATAGGTATCGCCGTTCTTTGTGATCAGTGACGCCTTACTTTTATTGGATGAAAGATCGAGGATATCTTCCTCAAGTAAGGTAAAGTTTTTGAGATGTTTGAGTTCCCTAAGTACATGTTCACGGAAGTCACCGCTTCGGATACAGTAATAGGAGTAAGTGTGCATATACCTGAAGGTGCTATAATCGAGAACAGATACCCAGCTTTTATTCCACTTTTTGTATATGATCTCTTTGAAGGGAGGTTCGCTCTGAGTCCAGAAGCACCATGTTTTATCGTTTGCCGGCGCAAAAGTTGAGTCCACGACGAGTACCTCACCTTCATAGCCTCCTTTTGAGAGATACCAGGCCAGACTCAAACCTGATAAACCACCGCCTGCAATGATGAGATCGTATTTGGCTTCTATATTCAAATTTTAGCTGGACTGAGGTTTATCTGTGATGGTCGGACTGAAAGAGTTTTTCGAATTTTATCGTTTCAGCGGCGAGCAATTTTTATTAAAGCAACAGGTATTGATTATATTTCAACAAATTGAAAAAGCAAAATAAGAATATGATCGATCTGCGCAGTGATACTATAACCCGACCAACCCAGGAAATGCTTGATGCAATGATGCGTGCAAAAGTGGGAGATGATGTGTTCGGTGAAGATGAAACTGTAAATAAATTTCAGGATAAGGTAGCCGGGTTGTTTGGTATGGAAGCCGGATTATACGTTCCCAGTGGCACGATGAGCAACCAGCTGGGTGTCAAGGTCCTTACCGAACCGGGGGATGAGATCCTCATTGATGAGAAAGGGCATATTTTTAATTATGAGACCGGGGCAGCTTCCGTTTTATCGGGTGTACAGGTGCGTACTCTTCCCGGGAAGAACGGCAAACTGAATACCACTCTGCTTGAGCATACAAAAAGAGGTCATTTCGACTGGGAGCCGAGAACGCGGGTGATCAGTTTAGAAAATACAACGAATAAAGGCGGTGGGGTATGTTATACAAAAGAAGAACTGCGGGAGATCAAAACTTTTGCGGATGCTGAAAACTTACTCGTTCATCTGGATGGTGCCCGGATTTGGAATGCGATCACAGAAACAGAAATTGAGCCGGAATTTTTTGGTGAGATCGCTGATACCATTTCTGTTTGTTTTTCTAAAGGATTGGGTGCCCCGGTAGGCTCCATGTTGCTGTCTTCTAAAGAGCGAATTGCCAAAGCAAGACGGTATCGTAAGATGTGGGGCGGAGGTATGCGACAGGTGGGGCTTCTTGCAGCGGCTGCCGATTACGCTCTTGAGAATAACTGGGCAAAACTGAAAGATGATCACCGACGGGCTAAAGAAGTGGGACAGGTCATATTTGACAGTAAATTCCTGGCGGTTGATATGAATACCTTACAAACCAATATCCTGCTGTTTGATACGGTGAAGGAACCGGCTGAAAAGGTGATCGAGAAACTTCATCAAAAAGGAATTCAGATGATCCCATTCGGTCCTAATACGATCAGGGCTACGTTCCACTTTGAGATCACGGATGAGGATGTGAAAGTCGTAAAGCAAGCCCTGGCTGAGATCGGAGATGCCTGAGGAAGTTAAGGTCCGAAATTAAAAGCCAAATTTGGGCGAAGGTCTTTCAGAAATGCAGAGAAATCATTCTTCTACCCATGTCAGTAAATTCTGTATGTGTTCGATGATCCTGGCTCGGATAGGCAGGCCTTTTTCAAAGATCATTTCTTGCTTTTGTTTGTATTCCCTGCGACCGAAGTCCGTTTCAATTTTGATAGGCTCCATACCCTGTTCACGCATGTCGTAAGGACTTGCCTGCATATCGATGTACCGGGCCTCGATCGCCAGTTCAAAGGCTTCAAGTATGAGTGAGCTTGGTATCCAAGGATGCATCTTAAACGCCCACTTGTAAAGATCCATGTTGGAATGTATGCACCCGGGCTGCTCAGTCTCGTGAAATCTCTCCCGGGATAATTCAAATTTATTCATGGGTTTTGCCGGATTGGTGAAGAACCTAAAGGCATCAAAGTGTGTGCACAGCAGGGGACGTGATTCCACAAACTCCGCCAGTTCATCCGGCTCCATACGCATGGGTAACTGATCGTGGCGTGGACGGTCTGTTTTATAAACCATGGCCCATTCGTGCATGCCAAAGCAGCCAAAGGAAGGTCGGCTTTGCTGGGTATTCTTCAACATAGTTAACATCCATTTTAAAGATGAGATGCGTTTTTCAGGGAATAAATTGGGATCTACAAAAGCAATCCCATCATTTGTTGTGATCTCTGAGATCTCCGGAAGCTTATCAAAATCAGAAAAGGGTAGGTTCACCCCAATTCCAGGTGACCACTTTCTGAGATTGGAAGGGCGAAAGGCGTAATATTCAAACAGAAAATCCATGACCGGATTCTTTTCCTGCCGGGATCGGGCTGCCAGATAGTCGTTCAATAACTCATCCACACGATCTTCATGAGCTTCCTTTTCAGTTAGCCACTTTGATTCGGGAATGGTTATTGAGTTTTGGATGTCAGTGATATCAGTAAGCATGCCTCAAAGATACGGAATGAATACCGTTGAAATAAAAATTCGTGTTTTAAAATTGAAAGTTTAGATTCAGTGGAAACTCAACGTATTTGATCATAAAGGCAGCACAACTTTGAAACAACTTCGGGATTTTATCATTCATCTTAGGTTGCATTATCAGTTTCTGATCCTTTCGGGAGGATATATCCTTGCCGGGTTGATGGTAGATAATGTGAACTGGACACGGTACTGGCTGCAGTTTCTTAATGTGCATGTACTATTGTTTGGTGGAGCCACGGCCTATAATTCCTGGTGGGACAAGGATGAAGGGCCTATTGGTGGGCTGAAATCTCCTCCAAAAATGAGGAGGTGGATGTGGCCTGCATCTATGGTAATGCAGTATGTAGGGCTGATATGGGCTTTTTACGTTGGCTGGAATTATGTGATCATCTATGCCATCAGCATGCTGTTCTTCTGGTTGTATTCATCGCCACTCTCCCGCTGGAAAGGTAAGCCGGTTTTAAGCCTCGTTGCGATCGGGATCAGTACCGGGACCAATTCATTTTTTATGGGTTTTCTGGCAGCCGGTGGTTATCCGATCACCTGGTTCGAAGATGTCACGGCCTTGGGAGTGGCTTGCCTGGTACTTAGTTTATATCCGGTTTCTCAGATATATCAATCGGAAGAGGACATGAAACGTGGGGACCATACCTTTGCCTCCAGATTTGGATTGCAGGGGGTAAAGTGGTTGTTTGCCATATTGTTCCCATTAGGCACCGTCATTTTATCTTACTCATTGGTTATCGCAAGGGGATCTGGCGGATATATCTTTGGAGTTGTTGGTCTAATAGCTTACGTGGCTATATTATATCAGATATGGTCTCTGAAAGGGAAAGAGCATGAATACCCACTTGTAATGCGGGTCAAATTTATGGCCTCACTATCCTTTGTCCTCTTTATGCTGACATGGATTGCCAGTAGCCTTCTTCTCTGAGTTGTGACTCAGCCTCTGCAAGCAGAGCACCAAAGCTAAGTTCGGGATGAACAATATCATTCAATAAGGTGATAGTCACAGGTTTCTCGAGTATGTTAACCTTGCCTTTGATATTAAGCTTAAGCTCAGAAGAGTTTTTTGTTCCTCTGATCTTAATGAGGGTGATCATTGTTTTTGAAACCTTATTTACCTTAGTGATGAAGGTACTTGAAAAGGTGGTCTCAAATTCCAGGTCCAGGAAAGCGTGTGTTGGTTGATGTTCGGTTAATATATCTAAAGTCTCTTCCAGGGAATCAGCGTAATATATGACCTCAATATTCAGATCAGATAGCATTTGTGCTATTTCATGCTGGGTAATTACATCCTTACTCATCACTAAACACGATTTTAACCTTTTCATAACGCTTTGGTTTTGTTAGTAACTAGTCAAACAGTTTGAATGATCATTGAATAGATGATCCGCTTATCAGATCGGGCTTATTTATTCAATCAATAACTATTCAAAAGAGGTTTTTTTAACTTACTGTCTGATTAAAAGAGGTCTGAAAATGCAAGATGTTACAAATACATTAATTTCTGATGAATTACTGGACTCCGCATACACCTATGAGGAGTTTAACGAACTCATACAAAAACTATATGATGAGGATCGTACCACCAATGAGGATAATCGCCCTAACATGCTGGATTATACCAAAATGTACATGCAGCGATCGAACCGGTGGGATAGACGCGGAAAGCTTACCAAAGAGCTGAAGCAGAAACTGAAAGAGATCGACCGTGATATGGTTTGGTTGGTGATCAACGAAGGCTGGTGTGGGGATGGGGCTCAAACTCTGCCCTTCATCAATAAAATGGCGAAAGAAACGGATAAGATCGACCTGAGGGTGATATTAAGGGATCAAAACCTGGACGTAATGGACCGGTTCCTGACCAATGGAGCCCGTTCAGTTCCCAAACTGATCGCAATTGAAAAGGAATCGGGAAAAGTATTGGGAACATGGGGACCAAGACCATTTGAGGCTAACGAGTTGTATTGGAAGGGAAAGAATGATCCTGACGTACCAAATAAAACAGCGGTTGAAAATCTTCACCTCTGGTATGCCAAGGATAGAGGGAAGTCCATTCAGCAAGAATTCCTTAAACTATTGGATGAGTGGGGATAAGCCGTTCAATAATTTATTGTACTATTACCTTGTCACAGATGTCTCATGAAAAACATTCGATCTGAAATTACATGCTGAAAAAATTTCTTCGCCATATAGCCCAAACCAGTGAGGCCCCCATGGGACTGGAAGTCAGTCACGCCGAAGGGCCGTTCATATACACAACCGATGGCAAACGCTTCACTGATTTTATATCCGGAATTGCTGTAAGCAGCCTGGGGCACAGGCATCCAAGGGTAGTGGATGCTATTCACGAACAAGTGGATAAACATTTGCACGTCATGGTGTATGGAGAGTTAGTGCAAAAGCCACAGGTTGATTTTGCAGAACTGTTAATGTCAAATCTACCGGACAAACTTGAGCAGATATACTTGGTTAACTCCGGAACTGAAGCTACGGAAGGGGCACTAAAGCTTGCAAAAAAATACACCGGCCGGACCAAGCTTATTGGTTTTAAAAACAGCTATCACGGCGATACGCATGGCTCTTTAAGTGTAACCGGGCGGGATGTGTACCGCGACCCATACCTGCCGTTACTGCCGGATGTGCATTTTCTGGATTTTAATTCAGGGAAGAATTTGAACCTGATCGATAAACAAACTGCCGCGGTCATCATGGAGCCGATTCAAGGGGAGGGAGGTATCATTCCGGCTCAAAAAGAGTGGCTGCAGGAGATTAGGAAACGATGTGATGAAGCCGGCGCTTTGTTGATCTTTGATGAGATCCAAAGTGGTTTTGGGCGAACCGGAAGCTTGTTTGCCTTTCAGGATTATGAGGTTGTGCCGGATATACTGTGCATGGCTAAGGCGATGGGGGGAGGTATGCCTATCGGTGGGTTTGTTTCTTCAAAGGAAATATTCCAGAGCTTTAAGTACGATCCTCCACTTAATCATGTCACAACATTTGGTGGTCATCCTGTTTCTGCGGCTGCGGCATTTGCCAATTTAAAGGAACTGCTTGATGGAGATTACCTGCAGCGGGCATTGGATATCGAGAAGACCGTTAAGAAAAAACTAAAAGGGAAAGGAATTGTGGAGGTCCGCGGTAAAGGTGCCATGCTGGGTTTGCAGCTGGAAAGCTGGGAACTTACCAAAAACGTCGTTGAGGAGTGCTTTGACAAAGGTATATTACTTGGCTGGACCCTTCATTCAAATACCCTCGTTCGCCTTGCTCCACCGCTCATTATAGAGGATGAATTGCTCAACGAAGTGCTGGATACCATTTTGAAAGCTATAGAAAATAATTTGTAGTGGAACATGTATAACACCGAAATGGTGGGTCGTTACAGTAATGAATTTGTAAGTTAAAAAACCATCTGCCCATATCGGTTAACTCAGCTTCTTCTGTATAATTGAATTTGTGGTAAAGTAGTTTCGGAATTCCTACACTCCACTAACTGTTTGAATATGAAAGAAATCAAAGACAACAAATTGATCATGAAGACCATCGATCCTGCCACCGGAAAAACGCTCAAAGAGTATCAGGAAATGGAGATGGAAGAAATTGATTCCATCATCCAAAAAGCTAATTCAGCTCAACAAGAATGGAAAAACAAGAGCTTTGAAAAAAGAGCTGAACATCTCAGGAAAGTGGCAGAAATCCTGAAAGGGCGGAAGCATGAGCTGGCCGAAATGATGGCAAAGGAGATGGGGAAACCCCTATCACAGGGAGTTGGTGAAGCCGAAAAATGCGCCTGGGTATGTGAATATTATGCTGACCAAGCCGCCTCATTTTTGGATGACGATATGATCGAAACGGATGCTTCCAAAAGCTATGTCACCTTCAATCCGCTTGGAGTTATTCTTGCGATCATGCCATGGAACTTCCCATTTTGGCAGCTTTTCCGATTTGCTGCTCCTGCACTTATGGCCGGAAACGGAGCCATCCTGAAGCATTCAGAAAACACTACCGGTTGTGCACTTGAGATCGAGAAGATCATTCATGAAGCAGGTATTCCCAAGGAATTGTTCAGGACCATAGTTCGTGATAAAACAGGGATGAAGGAAGTGATACAGCATGAGGGAATTGCTGCCGTTACGCTCACCGGAAGTACACGGGCCGGAAAAGCAGTGGCCGCTCAAGCCGGAGAAGTTCTCAAGAAAACCGTTCTGGAACTTGGAGGCAGCGACCCGTACATCATACTGGAAGATGCTGATGTCAAACAAGCAGCAGAAACCTGTGCTACTTCCCGGCTCATTAACAGTGGTCAAAGCTGTATCGCCGCCAAGCGTTTTATCGTTGTAGAAGATGTTTATGAAGAGTTCGTGGAAGAATTCACACGCGTCATGAAGTCTAAAAAAGTTGGCGATCCGTTCGAGGATGGAACCGATATTGGGCCACAGGCCAGAAAAGACCTTCGGGATGAACTCCACGATCAGGTACAACAAAGTGTAGAAAAAGGAGCCCGGATCACACTTGGTGGAGAGAAACCGGATGGAAAAGGGGCCTTCTATCCTGTAACTATTCTTGAAAATGTGGGGCCCGGTATGCCGGCGTATGAAGAGGAATTATTTGGTCCGGTAGCTGCCATCATCAAAGTGAAGGATGAATCTGAGGCAATAAAAACAGCCAATGATACAAATTTCGGTCTTGGAGCTGCCGTATTTTCAAAAGATGTAAAGCGGGCAGAACAGATCGCTGCGACACAGCTGGAAGCCGGTTGTTGTTTTGTCAACGAATTTGTGAAATCTGACCCGAGATTACCATTTGGAGGGATCAAACAATCAGGCTATGGGCGAGAGTTGAGCCTCTACGGAATTCGGGAGTTTGTGAACGCCAAAACGGTTTACGTCAAGTGATCACAACTTTCGATAATGAGAGCACACGGTTCTATCCAGGAAATTCAGGTTAAAAACTTGAATCAAAATTCGGGATCGAATCGGCTCACTTTACCTCTCATCTCCTTATCTTACTTACTTAACAAAACTATGAGAATATTGTGCGAATCAGACTTGAGCAAATAAATCCGGTAATTGGTGATCTGAGTGGTAACCGCGATCGAATCCTTCAGTCCATTAATAATGCTGAGGAGGATGGAATTGAACTCTTGTTGTTACCTGAATTGGTAACTTGTGGTTATCCCCCCATGGACTTGCTTGAACGGCAGGTATTCAGAGATCTGCTTTATCAGATGAATGATGAGATCGTAGGAGCTATTGGTGATATGACCGTTATCTTTGGCTCGATCACAGAAAATCAGTCTAAGGTTGGTAGAGGAATTTATAATTCAGCTATCATTGCACAAAATGGGGAAGAAATTGAGCGGGTTCATAAAGCGCTATTGCCCACTTACGATGTGTTTGACGATCTGCGATATTTTGAGCCGGGTAATGATTTCGAACCGGTAGAGATCAACGGTGTGAAAATGGGGGTCACTGTTTGTGAGGATATCTGGTTCAATGATAATGACATTCAGTATCATACATACTCAGTGAATCCCGCAGAGATCCTTGCAGAAAAAGGAGCAGAAGTGATCATAAATATTTCGGCTTCTCCATTCAATAAGAATAAACCGGTGACTCGCAAGAATATGCTTCAAAAACACGCCGTGGGACTTGAGTTACCTTTGCTGTATGTCAATCAGGTTGGAGCACAAACGGAGCTTGTATTTGACGGTGATTCAATGGCTTTTGATAACACAGGCATGTTGGTCGCCCGTTCAAAACGCTTTGTGGAGGATATTCTGGATATCGAACTGGAAGTAAAAAAAGGTTCGATCATTCCTGTAACGGACGTTTCTGAGACCCTCAAGAACCCATTTATTGAAGAAGCGATATTTGAAGGTTTGATCTTAGGGGTTAAGGACTATCTTACTAAAACTAAAGCGGCAAATAAAGTTATATTAGGCCTGAGTGGGGGGATCGATTCAGCCCTTACAGCTGTAATTGCCAAAGAAGCATTGGGTTCAGATAACGTGATCGCTGTAACGATGCCATCTGAATTTTCAACAGAAGGCAGTGTCAGTGATTCAAAGGAGCTGGCCAAAAATCTTGGTATAAAATTGCTCGAGATTCCAATCAAAGATATCTATGAATCTTTTACTGAAGCTCTTAAACCGGAGTTTGAGGGCACAGAATTTGGTGTAACCGAAGAAAATCTTCAGAGCCGTTCAAGAGGGGTGATCCTGATGGCTCTGGCTAACAAATTCGGGTATATGTTGTTGAATACCGGTAATAAATCTGAGATGGCCGTCGGATACTGTACATTGTATGGCGACATGGCAGGTGGATTATCCGTGATCTCAGATCTTTACAAGACAGAAGTATTTGAGGTATGTAAATGGCTGAATAAGGAATACTATAAGAAAGAAGTCATTCCTGAAAATATTATCAACAAGCCGCCAAGTGCCGAATTACGGCCGGATCAAAAAGACTTAGATTCTTTGCCGGAGTACGGAACATTGGATGCCATTCTCAAATACTATATTGAACAACAATGTTCAAGACAGCAGATCATTAACACCGGATTTGACGGCGATCTGGTGGATAAGGTCATCAGATTGGTTGATTTGAACGAACACAAACGGTTCCAGGCGCCCCCGGGACTAAAAATGTCAGCAAAGGCATTTGGTACGGGACGAAGGTGGCCTTTGGCCCAGCAATGGACGGGTCAAGAAAAGATGCTTACCGAACGCAATGACATTCCAATTAGCGAGTAATTATTAGGAGTTCAGATCGTTTGGAGTTCTGAGTTCAATTCCCAATTCAGTTCATTATTTAGTACTTTAAAGCGCAATTTATAAAACCATACTCATCTACATGCAAAATTTGTTACCCAAATCCTTTTTCACGCTACTTGTGTGTGCAGTTCTATCAACAGGACTTGTGGCACAGCAGGACTCAACCATTACCATAGAAATTGACGATATGCCTTTAAGGCTGCTTGATTATCAAAACCCGATGCAGGGAATTGGTGCTGAGGAAGGACTTCAAAAACAGCCTGCCATGCAGGAACTGGATGGCTTTCAGAAAGATGTGATGAGCAGGATCGCTAATATATATAAGATACACGTAAGGGCACTGGAGGCTCAGGTTAACAACGATCCGCTTGAAGCTGAAAATCAGATCAACAATGCTTTAACTTCAACTCAGAGTTTATTGGATGAATACCCTGAGATCAGTGGGGACAGAAGATTCAATGAGTTGTATCGATCTGTGATTTCAGAATACCGAGAGTTTTATGGGATCAATGAAACCGGAAATGAAGCACAAGGTGAGATATTTACGGTTCAGCAGGAATTATTTTCTGAAGATGACAGCTGGATGGTGGATAATTATGATTTTCCGGATGATCTCAATTTCAATAAGACCGATGTGCCGCTCATCCAAAACGATAAGGTCAATCGCCATTTAGTGTATTATACATTGCGCAGACCTGAAGTAATGGAAACCTGGCTGACCCGTGCGGTCAAGTATCAGCCTATGATGCGTAAGATCTTTCGGGAAGAGGGAGCACCTGAGGAATTAACCTATCTGGCCTTTATTGAAAGTGGTTTGAACCCGAATGCACGAAGTTGGGCCGCAGCTGTGGGCATGTGGCAGTTCATACGAGCGACCGGTTCGGTATATGGGCTTGAAGTAAACTGGTGGGTAGATGAACGCCGTGATCCTGAAAAAGCAACCCGTGCAGCTGCGCGACACCTGAAAGATCTTTACAATATCTGGGGCGACTGGCACCTGGCTATGGCCAACTATAATATCAGTCCGCGTGGTTTAAAACGTGCCATACGCAGAGCGGGTGGGGTGGAAGATTACTGGGCCGCTTATCCATATCTGCCAAGAGAAACCCGTGGGTACGTACCGGGCTTTATAGCCACTACTATGATCGGCATGAACCCTGAAGAATTTGGTTTTCAGAAGTCCTATCCCGGAGAACCGTATTCTTATGAAGTGATCGAAGTTGATGGGTTGATGGAATTGACTGACCTTGCGAACGCAGCCGGTATCACGGTTGAGGAACTGAAAGAATATAACCCTGAGTTACTGCGCTGGGCCACCCCTCCGGGCAATAAATACCCCTTAAAAGTGCCAACTAACGTAAATAAACAGGAGTTTTTAGCTGCTTACAATGAAATTCCTAAAGAAAATCGCAGTCAGAATATCACTATGCATACCGTGCGTCGTGGTGAATCATTGGGTATTATTGCCCGAAAATACGGAACCACTGTAGCCGGACTTTATGGATCAAATGAAAATCTCTCGAGCACCATTTATCCGGGACAAAAGATCGTGGTGCCCTTACCCCGTGGCAGTGCCTCGCAGATATCTGCCAATCAACCAACCAACCAGCAGCGAAGTGTAAACACAAGCAGAAGTTCTTCAAGAACTGCTTCAGCTCCGGCAAATACCACTGCGGTGACCTATAAAGTAAAAACCGGTGATACGGTAGGCCATATTGCTGAATGGTTTGATGTGCGTGCCTGGAATATCAGAAGCTGGAATGGCATCGGCAATACCATCCGTGTTGGGCAAAGCCTGACGGTTCATGTACCCGACAGCCGACTGGCTCATTATTCTAAGATAGATGACATGAGTTATGCTGAAAAACAGGAGATAGAGAGAAAGCAACGCAGAGGAGAAAATATCTTTATTGCATCAGCTGCTACCGGAACGGATGGAAGCTATACCACTTACACGGTTAAACAGAATGATACCTTAAGTGAAATAGCCGAAAGTTTTGGAGTGGGACTTAGCGAACTTAGAAGACTGAATAATATCTCCGGAAACCGAATATATGTAGGTCAGACTTTACGGATCTCAGCCAATTAATAATTTATGGCTCTAATCAAAACCAAATCACGTGTTTTAGTTACCGGGATAGTTATCGCTATTGCCTCAGCAGGGCTACTTGCGCAACAGACCGATATCTATTTTCTGATAAAAAAGAACTTCAGCATTTTCAGTAAAGCCTATGAAAATGTAGCCTTGGAGTATGTGGATGAGGTTGATCCTGAAGTGCTGATGCGTACAGGAATCGATGCCATGCTGGAAACACTGGATCCTTATACGGTTATGTTCAATGAATCTCAGAACGAACAATCTGAGATCATGTCGCGAGGTAATTATGCCGGTATTGGTATTGAAGCCGGTTACCGTGATGGCGAAGTGGTTGTTGTGGCACCGGTAGATGGAGGTCCTGCTGACGAAGTTGGAATACGTGCAGGCGATGTGATCGTTGCGGTAGATGGAGTTTCCACGGAAGGATTACAACCCGAGGAAGTGAATACGCTGACCAGCGGAGAGGTTGGCTCTGATGTAACACTTAGTATTAAACGTTTTGGAATGGATCAGGTACTCGATTTTACGATTACAAGAGAGAGCATTGAGGTGACCAATATTTCGTATGCAGGTTTGATCGGTGAGGCTGAAAATACCGGCTACATTCGCCTAAGTCAGTTTGGTACGAATTCCGCTGAAGAGGTCCGAAGGTCCATCGAAGAACTATCCGGGCAAAAGGAATTAAATGGGCTTGTACTGGACCTGAGGGATAACCCAGGTGGAATACTTCAGGAAGCTGTGGCCATTATTGATAAGTTTGTCGAACCCGGGCTTACTGTGGTAGATATCAGAGGCAGGGTTTCCGAGTATAATCAGACCTTTGCTACTGAAGAACCCGTCATGTTTGAAAAACCAGTGGTTATCTTGATGAACGGAGGAAGTGCAAGTGCCTCTGAAGTGGTAGCCGGCGCTTTGCAGGACCTTGACCGAGCTGTTATACTTGGGGAACAAAGTTTTGGAAAAGGATTGGTTCAGGTAGTAAAACCTTTGCCTTACAACACATCACTGAAGATCACCATTTCGAGGTATTATATCCCGAGTGGACGGAGTATACAGGCAGTACAATATACCCATCAGGGAAGGAATGCGGTTGTTATGAATGCTGATAGCTCGAAGCGTGAGTTCCGTACTCGTAACGGCCGGGTTGTATTTGAAGGAAGGGGAATTGAACCGGACCTTGAAACGGCCGGTGAGAAGCCAAGTATTCTTGAAGTGGCCTTGATGCAAACCGGATCTTACTTCGATTTTGCTACTGAGTTTGAAGCTAAGAATGAGAGCTTTGAATATCCGGAACTGCCCGAATCTGTGTATAAAGAATTCAAAGATTTCCTGAAAGAACGTGATTTTAAATTTTCAACAGATTCTGAAAAGTTGTTGGCTCAACTTACTGAACAGATCAAAAATTATAAGGGAACAGAATCTCACCTTGAGGATCTCCAGGCAACCATAAACCGTGAAAAAGAGCTTATGTTCGAAAGAGAATCCTCGGATATCAAACAACAACTTTTTCTTGAGATAACCTCCAGATATGAGGGGCAGATGGGTAAGATAAGAGCCGGAATAAATTCGGATCCGGAAGTCAGTGAGGCATTGAATATCATCCAAAACAATACCCGGTACACCAACATTTTATCCGGGGAATAGAAGATGCTTCCTAAAGCTGATCTGCACATTCATACCACCTGTTCTGATGGAAAGCTGGCGCCAACCGAAGTTATAGAGCTGGCAAAAGAAAAGAAGCTAAAGGCTGTCTCCATTACAGACCACGATACCTACAAAGGATACCATCAGGCCAGGGAAAAAGCAGAGGAGTTAGAGGTTGAACTTATTTCGGGTTGTGAGATCACTTCAACCATAAATGATAAAGAAGCCCATATCTTAGCCTATTATTTTGATCCGGATACCGATTATTTGGAAAAATTCTTGAGTGAACAGCGCAAAGCAAGGAGTAAACGGATCAAAGGGATCATCGCAACGGTTCAAAAGGCCGGCGTGGATGTGGATTATGATGAAGTGTGGGCCGAAGCAAACGGTGCAAACATCGGGAGACCTCATCTGGCTCGGGTTCTCACTCAAAAAGGCTATGTAAGCAGCCCGAAAGAAGCTTTCATCAGGTACTTAAGCAATCAGAAACTTGGTACCATAGAAAATACCTATCCCGATTACAGGGAGGTTATCGAGATCGTGAAAAATGTAGGGGGGGCTTGTATTTTGGCTCATCCGGGGAGGTTGTATTCTTCTGAAGAGGTTAAGAAATTTGTAGAAGCCGGAATGGATGGCATCGAGTGTATCCACCCCAGTCATAATTATGCTCTTCAAAAAAAGTACACTGAAATGTGTGAGGAACAGGGTCTATTGATGACAGGAGGCAGTGATACCCATGAAGGTTTGAATGCCGGATATACGAATTTGGGCGTTGTCACTATTGCCTACAAGTACGTGGATAAGATTAAAAGGATGACGAGTCAGCGCAAAAATATTATTGAATTAAAAGATTAGTAACATGGAAATGATAGAAGGTTCAACCACACCAGGAACATCCAAAATCGGAATTGTAGTATCCCGATGGAATTCAATGATCACCGACAAAATGCTTGATGGAGCACTCAAAGCTCTCAAATCGAATGGCATTCAGGATGATGATATAACGGTGATTAGGTGCCCCGGTTCCTATGAGATCCCTCTTGCGGTTCAGAAACTTATTCAAAACAGGGAGGTTGATGGTGTGATTGCTCTCGGTGTGGTTATTCGCGGTGGAACCCCGCACTTTGAATATGTCTGTGACGCGGTAAACCGTGGTATCACCGATCTCATATTAAAACATAATAAACCCATAGCCTTTGGAGTTCTTACTACGGATGATGTAAAACAAGCCCTTGAACGGGCCGGCGAGAAGGGCAACAAAGGCGGTGAGGCCGCTTTAGCTCTGCTGGAAATGATATCCGTTGAGCAAAAACTAACGAATCGATTAAATTAATAGACCTTGATAAAGGACGATCAAAGCTCTAATTTTCAAAGCTTCAAAACCAGCCTGAAAATCATTTGAAAGAGCTTACAATAACAAAACAAATACAGACTGAAGAGGATAAACAGAACCAGGAAATTCTTAAGAATTCCGGGGAAATTCCTCTGCACATTGCCATTATCATGGACGGTAATGGTAGGTGGGCGAAAAATAAGGGCAGCATTCGTTTGCACGGTCATAAAGTTGGGGTCGACTCTGTTCGTGATATCACGGAATCGTGTGCACAGCTTGGAGTCAAATACCTGACGCTCTATGCATTCTCCACCGAAAATTGGGGAAGGCCTTCCACTGAAGTTAGGGGATTGATGAAGCTTTTGGTATCCTCTTTGAGAAAAGAAGCTGAGAACCTCAATAAAAATGATATCAGGCTATCCACCATTGGTCAACTTGACCGTTTTCCTCAAAGTTGCCAAACCGAGCTGAAAGAAGCTATTGAACTCACCAAAGATAACAACAGGCTTGAACTTTGTCTTGCCTTGAGCTATTCCGGTCGTTGGGACATCACAGAAGCTGTTAAAAAGATCGCGACGCATGTCAAAGAAGGACGTTTGGACCCTGAACTTATCAACGATCAGATGATAGGGGATCATTTATCCACAGCTGATGTGCCAGATCCGGACCTGATCATCAGAACCAGCGGTGAATACCGCATCAGTAATTTTCTACTTTGGCAGCTGGCTTATTCTGAATTATATATCACTGAAACCTATTGGCCGGATTTCCGCAGGGATGAATTATACGAGGCCATTCGTTCATATCAGGGCAGAGATAGAAGGTTTGGAAAGATCTCGATTTCTGAAGACGAAAAAGCAGGTTCATCCCGTTTAGTTAACAAAAAATCATAAGCATTTAAACAAAAGGCGTGTTGATACTTTTGAATAGAACACTTTTTGCAATCTTATTTTTAGTTGGTCTTCCCTCCATATTTGCTCAGGTTCAGGTACAAGCTCAGGATATTGAGTTAACCGATCCCACGGAGTTAACTCCCCGTGAATATGAAATCCTTGGAGTAACCGTTGAGGGTAATGAAAACACCCGCGAGCAATTCATTATCAACGCCGCTTCACTGAATGAAGGCAGTACGATCATTTATCCCGGAGATGCTCTTAACAGTGCCATTTCCCGTTTATACCGTTCAGGGTTGTTCTCAGACATCAAAATATTTGTAACTGAGCGTACCTCAAGTGGTATTCGGTTTCAGATCGAAGTGCAGGAACAACCGAGGATTTTCGAATATCGGCTTGAAAACATCAAGCGTTCTCAGAGAAGGGATCTTGAAGATCTGATCGTATTGACTCCCGGTACTGTGATCACTGAATCAGCTATTGGTCAAGCTAAGAATACCATTCGTCGCTTTTACCGTGAAAAGGGGTATTGGTACACCAAAGTGGAAACCCGGACGGAAGAAGTGGAAGATGTGGATGACCGCGTACGGTTGATCTTTAACATTGATCCCGGTCAGCGACTGGAAGTGAAGGATATTAACTTCAACGGCAATGATGAATTTTCGGACCGCAAGCTTCGGAAGAAGATCAAACCATTGAAGGAAGATGCGTGGTGGAAGATCTTTGGGAAAAAGGTATTTAAGGAGGAAGATTTTGTTGAAGGAAAGGAAAAGATACTGAGCTTCTATCGTGAAAATGGATTCAGTGATGTCCGCATTCTGTCTGATTCTGTGTATGTGTACGAATACAAGGACGGCAAAAAAGGCCTGAAAGTAGATGTAAATATCAGCGAAGGTCCTCAATATAAAGTTCGCAATATCACGTGGGAAGGCAATACCGTATACACCGATGAGCAGCTTACAGAATCACTGGGCTTTCAGAAAGGAGACATATTCAACGAAGTGAAGTTTGATGAAAATGTGAACATCAATCAGCAAAACTCGGATATTACTTCCCTGTATCAAAATATCGGTTACCTGTTCTTTCAGGTGATGCCTGAGATCAAGAAAGTGGCTGAGGACTCACTGGATATACATTTTAACATATATGAAGATGAAATAGCCACGATTCGTGAAGTGAATTTTACCGGTAATACGCGTACACATGATGATGTTGTAAGAAGAACACTTCGAACCGTGCCAGGTAACAAATACAGTCGTCAGGCCATTATTCGTACCATCCGTGAACTTGGGCAGCTGGGTTATTTTGATCCTCAGAATATTCAGCCGCAACCGATCCCGGATCGTGAGAACAAAACCGTTGATATTATATATCAGCTGGATGACACTCAAAGTACTTCAAACTTCGAATTCTCCGGTGGTTATGGTGGATCAGGTATTGGAGTGATCCTTTCTGCACGCGTGAATTTCAATAATTTTTCAATACAGCGTGCTTTTAAGAAAGATGGATGGAAGCCTATTCCATCCGGTGACGGGCAGCAGTTATCACTTGGTGTTCAGGTAACCGGAACCGGCTATCAAAGTTATAGCTTTGGATTTCAGGAGCCCTGGTTCCGAGGAAAGCCTACTTCAGTAGGCTTCAATGTCTCGTATAATTTATTGAACTACCGTGGTACGAACGAAAGAAATGAGTTGTTTTCAAGTTCTGTTTCAATCGGCAGAAGACTTAAATGGCCGGATGATTTCTTTGCAACCCGTACTATTATCGGATATCAACTGTATGATGTGGTGGGTAATGAGTCCTTCTTTGCGGAAGGAACTTCCAGCTTGCTAACAATTGAGCAGGTCCTAGAAAGAAATTCACTGAATAACCCTATCTCACCAAGTTCCGGTTCAAAATTCACTCTTTCCGGTGAATTTGCACCGCCACTGCCGGGATTCGCAGAATACTATAAATTCAGAACCAACTTTCAATATCACGTACCTGTGGTAGGTAAGTTGGTGATGACCAGTCAGGTTAATTATGGTTATATCGGTTATTTCACCGAAGACAAGCGCAGTGAACTAAAAAAATTCCTTGTGGGTGGTACCCAATTGCAGCAGCGTCAGAGCTTCCTCTATGATAATATTGACCTCAGAGGATACCCGGGTGGAACCCGTGAAAGTATTGCTCCCGTAGTGGATGGAGCCAAAGTGGGCGGTACCATGTTCAGTAAGTATTCACTTGAAATGAGATATCCTGCTATTGCCAACGAGCAGATCCAGGTTATTCCTTACACATTTATTGATGCCGGTAATTCATACCTTGATTTTGAAGATTTCGACCCTTTCAATGTAAAACGTTCTGTTGGTTTTGGAGCTCGTTTATACCTTCCGGTATTGGGATTGGTTGACCTCAGTTATGGTTACAGACTCGATGGCGTTAATGTGCCGGGAACTTCGGCAAACGTTATGCCGGGTAACTGGGAATTCCTGTTTAATATTGGTTCACCATTCTAATGAAAGCTTTCCGATTCACATTCACACTCGCTTTTATTGTGCTCATGTCTACTCATGTGGCAGGGCAGGATCAGCGTATGGGTTATTTTGAATCGGATTTGATACTGGAAAGTATTCCTGAATATAACAGCTTACAGCAGCAGCTGAATACGATCAGCAATCAGTGGGAAGCCGAAATACAACGTATGGAAGCAGAGATCAGTGAACTTCAGGAAGAATTTGAGTCAAAGGAAATACTATATACCGATGAGATACGTAATCAAAGAAAGCAGGAAATAGAAAATAAGATCTCGGCGAAAGAACAGTACGTTGCACAAAAATTTGGACCAAACGGTGAATATTTCAGCCGGCAAAAGGAATTATTAGAACCCATTCAAAGGCAGGTTTTTGCAGCGGTAAGAGCAGTGGCTCAACGCCAAAATTATGATTATGTATTCGACCGATCCGGTGATATTTATATGGTGTATGCAAATAACGCATACAACTTAAATGATGAGATACTGGAAGAACTTGGCATAGGAACCGATTCTGAATAACTAGTTTAACAAATAAAAAATAAGTACTAATTAACTATTCAAATGAACAAGATTAAAAAAACAACGCTGATGCTTTTCGCTTTCTCTATGCTATTTGGTATGCAGGAATTGATGGCTCAGGTAAAAATTGGATATGCAAATCCCGGACGAATTCTGAGTGCTTTACCAGAAGTGGAGCAGGTGGATCAGCAAATTCAGACGTTGCTCGAAGAAAAGGATCAACAGCTTGAACAAAGGGCAGAACAGCTACAACAGATTTTCACTGAATATGAGGAAAACATGAATGCTATGTCTGATCAAGAAAGAGCTGACCGTGAGAGCGAACTGATCGAATTGAACGACCAGTTTACTGAAGAACGGGAAAGCATGATGAACGAGGTAGGGCAGCGTAGAGCCGAACTTATGCAACCGATCATCGAAAAGATGAATGCGGCTATGGAAGAAGTTGCACAGGAAATGAATTTAGATCTGATCCTTAACGAGGGTACTGTAACCGGTGACATGATTGTATTTTATGCAAACAGTGAGCAACTGAATATTACCGATCGTATCATAGAAAAACTTCAATAATAACTGATTAAACCGAACCTAAACTAATGAAGAAATTAAGCTTACTTATACTTTCTGTGTTTATTGCTATTTCAGCCGTTGATACAGCGAAAGCACAACAGGAAACCAAGATCGGATACGTAAATCCCCAGGCCGTACTTGCCAAAATGCCTGAAATGAGAGCGATCCAGCAGAGACTTCAAAACTTTTCAGAGAAAAAGCAAGAAGAACTGACTCAAAAGCAGCAGGAATATCAGGCAGCACTGCAGGAGTTTGAGCAAAAGATTGGTGTGATCTCAGAAGAAGCCAGCCAAAGAGAGCAGGAAAAACTGATCAAATTGCAGGAAGATTATCAGATTGCTCAGCAAGATATTCAAAGACAAATTCAGCAAAGACAACAGGAACTGTTAGGTCCTATGTTCAATCAAATTAGCACAGCTATTAATGCCGTTGCTGAACAAATGGGGCTAACATATGTTTTGAACACAATAACAAGCAGTGGTGATCAGATCATTCTGTATGTTTCTCCTGAATTTCAAAGCCAATATAATATTACTGATGCAGTGATGCAGGAATTGGGCGTATTTGAATAATTAATTCAAATTCCTATCCATTTTTAAAGAGGCTGCTCATACCGGGCAGCCTTTTTTATTTTACGTTCTTTTTGCGATTCTGAATGTAGTCTTCAAAAATATAGCCACCCAGATTATCCAATGAAGCAAAATAGGCTTTCCCTTTGTTAGCCTCGGTCATTTCTCGTACAAAACTCTGCAAATAAGGATCTTGCGCGATCATGAAGGTGGTAATGGTTATCTGATCCCGCCTGCACTTTACAGCCTCATCCAATACCTTATTCACGATCTTACGGTCCAGCCCAAAGCTGTTCTTGTAAAACTTACCATTCTCTATCATACAGGATGGTTTGCCATCAGTGATCATAAAGATCTGTTTGTTGGCATATTTCTTTCTTTGAAGAATATGGCGAGCCACTTCCAACCCCTGTTTGGTGTTGGTGTGATAGGGCCCCACTTTCAGGTACGGGAGGTCATCCACTGAAATTTGCCAGGCTTTATTTCCGAATGCTACGATATCCAGAGAATCTTTGGCGTAATTATTCATGATCAACTCGGATAGTGCCATGGCCACTTTCTTGGCGGGAGTGATCCTGTCCTCACCATAAAGAATCATGGAGTGACTAAGGTCGATCAGTAAGACTGTGGCTACCGATGTGTAATGATCAGTTTCGTACACCTCCAGGTCATCTTCCTGCAAGTTGAAGGCGTCAATGGAACTATGATTGAGCATGTTCAACATAGTACCGACACTGTCTATTTGCCCAATATCATCGCCTTGAGTCCATTTACGGGTCTCAGGCTGCCTCTCAAGTCCTCTGCCTGTATGCGGCGATTTATGACTTCCTAATCCACCTTTTTCAAGATTCTTGAATATTTCTTCAAGGGAACGCTTCCTCAAACTTCGCTCAGTCTTTCGCGTCATTTGGAAGCCCTGTCCCTGACCGTCATTATCAATGTAGCCACGTTCCTGCATTTCCTCGATGAAATCACCCAGCGAATAACCGTCTTCAAACTGATCGGTGATGTTATATTCCTTATCAAGTTCTGTCAGCCAGCTGAGGGCTTGTTTCACATCTCCGCTTGAAATCGTAAGCAATTGCTGGAACAAATCCCATAATGTGTCAAATGGTGATCTTCCTGAACTTTTTGCAAAACGTTCGTCCCACTCAAAGTATTTAAAATGCATATCTTTCCTTTTCTATATCAAATACTTCCAATGCTAAATGAGTTCCATTCGGAAGAGTTTTTTAGTGATATCAACATAACTGAATTTAAATAATTAAATGAGTGACAGATTAAAATTTGAGCGACAGCTATGGCGCGAGGGATTTGAACGTATCATTGGGCTGGATGAAGTGGGCAGGGGGTGCCTTGCGGGGCCGGTAGTTGCAGCCGGTGTGGTTTTTGAAAAAGGAACGGATATCCCTGAAATAAGAGACAGTAAAGGGATCGGAGAGAAAGAGCGGATGGAACTGAGTGAGCGGATCAAGGAAGAAGCTCTTTATTGGTCGGTGCAGGAGGGTAGCATCGAGGAGATCAATGAATTGAATATTTTGTGGGCTTCACTTCATACTATGCAGAAATGTGTGGATGCCATCGATCCCTCACCGGATTATCTATTGGTGGATGGTAATCGATATCTCACATCCATGATACCACATACATGTTTAGTTAAAGGAGATGACCGGTCGATGAGTATAGCTGCAGCTTCAATTCTGGCAAAAGTATATCGGGATGATCTTATGAAAAAGCTGCATGAAACATATCCTGAATATGGGTGGGATTCTAATGTAGGATACCCAACGGCACCCCATAAAAAAGCTTTGAAAATACATGGGTACACTGAATATCACAGAACCACTTTTAACCTGGGAACAGAGAAAATCAGGACCTGATCATTCAGGCAAAGCTAACGATAGATACTGAATTCCCGCTTATGGAAGTCCATGTTCAGGCATATGGCCAACATGATGGTGTTGGTTAAAAATGCGGACCCACCATAACTGATAAATGGAAGCGGCAAGCCAATTACAGGTAAAAGAGCAGAAGCACTGCCGACATTTATAAAAAAATGAATGAAATAAACAGAGGTGAAGCTCACTGTTACCAATTGAGCAAACGGATGTTTGTGATTGCCTGCCATATTCAATAGTCTGACAAACAGAAATGTAAAAGTTAATATGACTATGGTTGAACCGATAAAGCCGAATTCTTCACCAATCACACAAAAAATGAAGTCGGTCCACTGCTCAGGCAGAAATTTAAGCTGAGTCTGAGTGCCTTCCAGAAACCCTTTTCCGGTCAAGCCGCCAGAACCAATGGCCGTTTTAGCCTGTAACACATTCCACCCGGCACCGGTTGGGTCGTAGTTCGGATTCGTAAATGCTGCAATACGAGCTATTTGATGAGGCTGTAGCAGCTGATTCATGGCAACCTGAACCCCAGACACTGTTAAAAAACCCGTTACAAATGATGTGACCGTTAGCCAGACTCTGCGCTGTATAAAGAATATAAGAGCCGTTAGAAGTATAGCAGCTACCAATCCATAGTACCACTCAATAACGGCAAGGTATGCAATAACGGCCGGTGAAATAATAAACAAGGAAACCCCATAAGGCAAACCTGACCAAAATAACATAACGGGAATAAGTGATAGGAATATCAGGGCGGTCCCGAGATCGTTTTGCATGAGTACAAGGCTCGCAGGGATTAAAATAATAGTCACAGCTATGAGAGCATAACGAACATTATCAGCGGAGATGTCGCGGCGACTGGTGAGGTAGTTAGCCGCAGCTAATATGGTGGCGATCTTCATCAACTCACTGGGCTGCAAGTTAGCAGGACCAATCCTAAGCCAGCTTTTTGCTCCGTTTATTTCTGTTCCAAACATCAGTGTGAGAATCATCAATATAATCCCAACCCCATAGGCCAAATAGGATAATTGTATAAACGCCCGTGGAGAGATGAATTGAATAGAGATAAGGACAAATAAAGAAATGATCACCCAGACCACTTGCTTGATGAAGTTATCTTGAATGTACTCAGCAAGAAATTGAGAAACGGGTCCCTGAGTAGCACTGTAAATTGCAATCAGACCAATAACAGCCAGAATCATCCAGGTAAAAAATACAGACCAGCTAAATTCTCTTACATTATTCATTGTCGATCAACTCCGAATCTGTTGGACGGGATTCAAAATTCAGCACATAATTGTACACGTAATTTCTTGAAATCTCACCTTCAATGTATTTTTCGATCAGTACGGCGGCTACCGGAGCAGCTGATATGGAACCGTATCCACCATTTTCAATGAGAACACTGACTACGATCTGAGGGTCATCATAAGGTGCAAAGGAAGTAAACCACCCATGATCCCTTCCGTGTGGATTCTGTGCGGTCCCTGTTTTACCGGCAGTTGGAACTTCAGGATTGTTGGTATAATAGCGGCTGGGTCCTTCTGAAACCACTTTTCTCATCCCCGCTCTGACTACTCCAAGATTTTCATCTGTGATCCATTCGACCTTATGTAATTGAGGATCTTTTTCAATGACTTTGCCGCTTGGCATGCGGGTTGCCTTAACGATATGTGGTTGCACTCTATATCCGCCGTTTGCGATCACGCTCGTCATCTGAGCCACCTGAAGTGGAGAGAGTGAAAGTAGTCCCTGACCGATACCCATACTCATAACATCTCCTACACCCCACTGGTTTTCCCCAAATACCCGGTTCAGGTAGGTGCTGTCTGGCACAATACCATTTGAGGCATAGGGCAGGTCAATAGGATTTGTGACCCCGACTCCCAGGTCCTTCACCAAGCTACTCCATTCATTGAGGTATCCATTGGTTGCGATCTGATCCATTAATGAAAAAAAGAAGGTATTGCTTGAGTTTGCAATGGCATTCTCGAGGTTATAGTCACCGATAGGGGCGGTATCACGGTATGGCCGACCTCTCATGTAGGCACCACTGTTATAGACTGTTGTGGTAGAGTCTATGAAACCAAGATGCAAACCAATGAGTCCCATTATGGGCTTAAAGGTTGAACCAGGAGGCTGCCTGCCTGAAATGGCTCTATTGTAAAGAGGAGTCAGGGTATCGGCATTGATGGCCTGCCAATAATCGGAATCCAATCTTCCGGCCAGTTTTTGCAGGTCATAATCCGGTGCACTAACCATGGCCAATACTCCCCCGGTCTTTGGGTCCATGGCCACTAAAGCCCCTTTCTTACCTTCCATGAGCTCCTCAGCCAGAACCTGCAGTTCGGTATCGATGGTAGTGAAGATATCGGTTCCCTGAACCGGAGGCTGAGACAGAGTCGTGTCTTCAAAATTTGAAATGGCCTGCCCCAACGCATTTACACGGAGATACTTGACCCCGTCATCACCTCTCAACGTATCTTCATAGATCATCTCGAGGCCACTTTTGCCGACTTTATCTCCAAGTTTGAGGCGGTCAGAATTCTGGTACTCTGCCTCACTTGCTTCCCGGAGGTATCCAAATAAATGCGAACCGTTTATGTCAGTCGGATAATGCCTTTTACTTTCGATCTGATGGCCAATACCCGGCAATTGCCAGAGGTTTTCCTGAATGGCGGAAAACCGTTCAAAATCGATCTCTGTGATGAGCCGGGAGGTTCTGTACCATGAATATCGCTGAGCCTCCTGAACCCTGGCTGTTAGCAGTGAATCAGATACATTCAGGATATCGGCAAGAAGTGGTAATTTATCTTTATCGAAAAGAGAGGGGGTGATCGTGATAGAGTATATGGGCTCATTATCTACAATAAGCCTTCCATCTCTATCATATATCAAACCTCTGGCGGCATCCACATATTCCTGCCTGACCGAATTTTCCTGGCCCAGGGCTGCATAAACATCATATTCAATGATCTGCAAATAGAACACTCGTCCAAATACGACCAGCATCATGCCGATCATAATGACCTGCAGAGCACGGATGGACGTCCTTGTTCTATTTGATTGAGATATTGACATCAATTGGTTAGTTGCCTTTAAAAATGAATAGCATAGCTCCCAGTGTTGCGGTATATAAACTACTGAGGAGAAGGAAAATTATGGGTGAAATACCTGAACTGTAGGCTTCAATAAAACTGCTTAAACTCAGGAAGACAAGGTTATGTAAACCTGCGGTTACAAAGATCACTATAAAAACTTGCCACACCAACAGGCGACTTTCTCTTTGCCGGTTAAGAAAATTGTAGGCAAAGAACATCAATAGGATCTTGGAAAACATATTGAGTCCCCAAAAATCAAATAATGCATCCTGAAAGAAGGCAAGCACGGCTGTGATGATCACAATCTGAAGGCGTTCATATTTCATGGAAAGCCATAGCAGGTAGATCAGCAATGGATCGGGGGTTGCTCCAAAAAAACTCAGATGTTGAAAAATAAGAACTTCAACGATCACAAAGCTTAAACCAACTAAAAGATCTTTTATGGTCTCTTTATTCATTCAAACAGTTGATTATACATTTCCTGCAAAACTTTGATGCTGGAATCGGGTTCAAATTTAATAATAAAACCCTGTGCCACATCGGTCAGCCTCGCATAGGGCTCCAGGTAGATCCGTTGCGTTTGCTGTCCCTGTTCCGGCTCCGTTCTGATAACCCGGCCAATTGGAATACCCGGTGGAAATTGATTGCTGCTGCCAGAGGTTTCGATCACATATCCTGAATCAACCGGAATTGTTTTAGGTACAAATTCCATGATCAGGTTACCAAAGGGTTCCCGGGTCCAGCTAACAATGCCATTAGCCTGATTTTCCTGAATACGGGCACTCACCCGAAACAATGAATTATAATAGGGCATTACCTGAGAGTAGTTAGAACCGGTCAGAACGATCTTCCCAAGCAATCCATCGGATGTAACCAAAGGCATGCCTTCTTTTAAACCATCTTCAGTGCCGGCATCCACCGTCAGTGTATTGTTGAATCCATTCAGTTGTTTACTGACAATCAGAACCGGTTGCAAATCAAAATCGCTGCGGTATTGATAACCAAGTAAATTCCGGAGTTCTTCATTTTCCTGTTGAATAGCACGCAGGCGACTTAACTCATCCTGAAGTAGAATATTCTGACGCTGTAAGTAGGTATTGGTATTCAGAGCCTGTCGGTAGATCCGGATATTAGCCAGGGGCTCTTCAAGTAAACTCAGTGATGTGACCGAAACAGTACGCAGCGTATCTATACCACCCTGATGTCTGCTGATAGCCAGTGCAAAGGCGAAGATCAGAAGCAGGGCAGTTATTATGTAATCCTTGGCATCACTTAGTTTTAACGATCTAAGTCGCATTCATTATGGGGATGTTATGAAATTACCGGGCGGTAATATTCAAGATTTTCAAGTATAGCACCGGTCCCTCGTACAACTGCAGTAAGAGGATCTTCGGCAATATGAACAGGAAGATCGGTGGTCTCCATGATCAGTTTATCCAGATTTTTAAGCAAAGCACCACCACCGGTCAGCATAATACCTCTGTCAAGGATATCAGCGGATAGTTCGGGAGGGGTTTGCTCAAGTGATTTGGTGATCGATTCCACAATCGTATTCACAGATTCTGCGATGGCTTCCCTTGCATCCTTTGACGTAATGTGTCGGGTTCGTGGAACGCCATTCACCAGGTCACGACCTTTGGTGATCATCTCAAGTTCTTCATCAAGTGGAGCCGCTGAACCAATATCACATTTAATTTTCTCAGCGGTTCGCTCACCGATCAGCAGGTTATGGTTTCGTCTGAAATAGTTAATGATATCATCATTCAGTTCGTCTCCTCCCAAGCGTACCGATTGTGCGTAAACCACGCCTGAAAGCGCAATAACAGCGATCTCAGTGGTCCCGCCTCCAATATCTACGATCATACTTCCTACCGGTTCGTGTACATCAAGGCCAATTCCGATAGCAGCAGCCATGGGTTCGTCCACCAGGTAGACTTCCTTGGCACCGGCGTGTTCAGCACTGTCACGTACGGCGCGTCTTTCAACTTCGGTGATCCCACTTGGTACACAAATGACCATTTGCCGGGTGGTTGAGTACCATTTCATTTTCACCTTTTTGATCATTCCACGGATCATCTGCTCGGCCACTTCAAAATCAGCGATCACGCCATCCCTCAAAGGACGAACGGTGCGAATTTTACTGTGCGTTTTTTCGTGCATCAACCGGGCTTCGTGGCCGGTGGCAACCGGAACATTCTGCTGATTCAGCGCAACGATAGATGGTTCGTTTAAAACGATACCTTCACCTCTTGAATAAATCAGGGTATTGGCAGTCCCAAGATCCATGGCGATATCTGTATAGAGAAAATCGAAGAATCCTTTTTTCTGAGGTTGTTTTTTACTGTTTTCTGAAGTGTTTACTTCGCGGGAATCTGACATTTTTGACCGTTAAGATATTTGTACGTTGGGATATGGGATAATAGATGAAAAAGAAAATACAATAATGAACGTGTATTTGCGAATGTATAAAAACCTAAAATTCAGAAATTTTCAAATTGATGGAATGTTATCTGATTTTGCTAAATCAATGCCTGAAATGACGTTTACCGGTTAGCACCATAGCCATATCAAACTCGTTGGCTTTGGCGATCACTTCCTCATCCCTGATACTGCCTCCGGGCTGAATGACTGCAGTCGCTCCGGCTTTGGCGGCGGCTTCAACACCATCTGCAAAAGGGAAAAAGGCATCGGAAGCGATAGCTGATCCCGAGAGGCTCAGTCCTTCCTTTGCGGCTTTTGCCACTGCGATCTCTGACGAATCAACCCGGCTTGTTTGCCCTGAACCGATACCTAATGTTCGGCCATCTTTGGCATAAACAATAGCATTCGATTTTATGTGGCGAACCACTTTCCAGGAAAATAAAAGGTCTTTCATTTCCTGTTCGGTTGGTGTTCTGTTGGTGACCACCTCAAATTCATCGGGATTGGCCGGCAACAGATCTGCCTGCTGATGCAGTAAACCTCCAAATATGGATCTGAAAGACGAGCCTTGTACTTCACTAATCGACTTTTTGATCCGAATTAATCGGCGATTTTTTTTCTGTGTCAGAAGTTCGAGCGATTCCTCACTGAAGGATGGAGCAATAATGATCTCTGTGAAGATCTCGTCGATAGCTTTAGCGGTATCCAGGTCCAGTTCCTGATTCACCACTACAATGCCACCAAATGGGGAAACACGATCGGTACTGAAGGCTTTTTCGTAAGCTGATCTCAGTGAATCGCCCACACCAACTCCTGATGGGATCGTGTGTTTGATGATGGCACAAGCCTTTTCCTCATCTGTGAAATCAGAGATGATATTCAGAGCAGAATCTACATCCAGATAGTTGTTGTAACTGAGCTGTTTTCCGTGAAAACAGTCAATGAACGAGTCCTGATCTCCATAAACGGCAGCTTTTTGGTGGGGATTTTCTCCGTACCTCAGCTCCTGAGAAAGCGGCAGTGAGATATTAATCTGTCTGGCCGGTTCCTCGTTAATAAGTTTAGTAAAGTAGTTGGTGATAGCCGCATCATAATCTGCAGTGTGGGCAAAGGCATCTTTAGCCAGTTTTCTCCGGCTTTCAAAAGAGACAGCCATTTTCTCTTCAAGTTCTTCCGTGAAATCGGCATACTGTGCAGGAGAGCTCAGTATAGCAACGTGTGCGAAATTCTTGGCCGCCGCCCTGATCATAGTCGGTCCACCGATATCGATGAATTCGGTAGCCCCGGCTTCCGTTACCTCAGGCTCCGCCACTTTATCTTTGAAGGGATACAGGTTCACTACTACCAGCTCAATAGGGTTGATACCCAGTTTTTCGATCTCCTCGACATCAGGACCATGGGAAGTCCGTGCCAGAATGCCCCCATGTACTATAGGGTGCAGAGTTTTAACGCGGCCATCCAGGCACTCTTCGAATCCGGTGATTTCAGACACATCCTTTACTGGAATTCCCTCTGCTTTGATGACCTTCGCAGTGCCTCCGGTAGAAATGATCTCAACCCCGGATGCGTGCAGGGCTTTTGCCAGTTTCGGAAGACCGGTCTTATCGGACACCGAGATAAGAGCGCGTTTAATTGTGAGTGGAGTCGTTGGGAGAGAAGAAAGAGGATTGAGTGACACGGGGGATATGTATTTCGGGTTAGGTGTTTCGGAGTTTATTTATATAATCTTCGATAGTAGCGGGGAACAATTTGTGTTCCTGTTTCAAAATTCGGGCTCCCAGACTTTCGGGTGTATCATCGGGGTGAACCGGGACCTCAGTTTGTGCGAGGATCGGTCCTTTATCAAATTCTTCATTCACCAGATGTACCGTACAACCGGAAACAGGTTCCTGATCTTCGATCACAGCTTTGTGTACATTTAAGCCATAAAATCCCTTACCGCCATATTTTGGGAGCAAAGAGGGATGAATATTAAGGATCCGGTTCTCATATTTCTCAATGACCTTTGATGGGATCTTTTTCAGATAACCGGCCAGAATGATCAGGTCGGTATTCCAGGTCTTGAGTTGTTCCAACAGAGCCTCTGCAAAATCAGATTCATGTTCAAAAGAGGAAGGAACAATGACCTTGTAAGGGATGTCGTGATCAGTGGCGCGCTGAATGGACCCAATATTAGGTTTGTCAGTGATGAGTCCATTGATTTTTGCAGATAGTTCACCCTTTACAATTGCATCGATAAGCGACTGAAAGTTAGTGCCCGAGCCGGACGCAAAAACAACGAGTCCTTTCAAAAGTTAAAATGGTTTTAAGGGTGCCTGGTAGGGCAGAAAAGATAGGAAATGTTTCGCTACGATGAAGAAGAAATCTGTAAGAATTTCTACCCGGATGGCGGCCCTGCTTCTTTCCTGAAGATTTGATAATTATTGAAGCTCCAGTTGATCTGTGTAATGGCGATTTTAATGACTGTGGCCAGGGGAATTGCGATCAGCATACCGAGAATACCGGCTGTTTCGGCACCCACCAGAATAATGAACAAAATGGCCACAGGGTGTATATCCGCAGATCTTGAGAAGAGCATGGGTTGAAACACCAGGTTATCAAGAAGCTGAACGATCAGAATGGCCAGCATGCAGGCTGCAACTAAAGAAAAATTACCGGTTTCAATAATAGAAACGATCACAGATAGCACATAACCCAATATTGGTCCAAAGTATGGGATGGTATTGGCAAGTCCGACTGCGATACCCACCGACATTGCATTACCCAGGCCCGCAATGCTCAAAAATGCCCACGACGAAAGGGCTACTAGAAAACTTTGAAGTAACACACTGCGAAAATACAATCCCAGGCGGTTCTCGATCTTATCGATCACCGTGAGTGAGGTCTCAAAATACTTGTTCGGCACAAGTCGAAGAAGGTCACGCCGGATCTTACTGCCATCCTTCAAAAAGAAAAAGGCTGCAAAGGGAACCACCAGTACAGCCGAAAAGATATTGGTAAAGATGCCAAGAGCATCACCAATGATGGTGGAGATCTGATTCACATCAAAGAGGTCGTTGGCGATTGCCGTGATGTTATCTTCCAAAAAGCCTTCAGGGAGAAACTCGAATTTATCCAGGAATTGATTTTCGATCCGGACAGAGATCTGACGGATATTTTCGAGACTGAGTTGTGTAGCTAATTCAGCCATTTGGTTAGCAATGATAGGGATCACACTGGTAGATATAAACCCGAGAATTAGAACCACGGTAAAGAGAACCAGGGTAACTCCGAGAGTTCGGTTTACACCGGACGCCTGCAAACGGTTCACAAATGGATCAAGTACGTAGCTTAGGATCATAGCCAGAACCAGAAAGATCACAAGGTTGGAGTAGTTATACACGATCATAAGGCCAACGACAACTGCCGATAGCCCGATGATAAATTTAACCACTTTGTCCAGTGTGATATTTTTCATTGATCAATGATCATTAATAGTTCGTCTATGTGTTTGAAAATATGGTCTGAATCGTACCCTTTTCTCAGTAAAAAGTCGAATATCTTTTTCTTTCTTTTTTCCTTGGGCTCGCGCTGATACCGTTTCTTCTTTTTCCGGATCAGGGCAACCATGCTTTCCTTGATATCTTCAGTGGCAAAGGACTTCCTGATACATTCCTCAACAACAGCTTTCGATATCCCCTTTTTGAATAACTGTGTTCGGATCTTATAAGGCCCCCAATCATTGAATTCAAACTTATCGGCCGTGTATTTGAGGGCAAATTTTCGATCATCGATATATTCCTTTTCCTGGAATTCATCAAGGATCTCATCGATGTAGCTACCCGAATATCCCTTTTTATAGGCTTTGTCCTTGAGCTCTTTTCGGGAATGATCGCGTCTGGAAAGTATCCTGAAAAAATATTCCCTTGCAGCCCAGCGTTCTTCAGATGTCTCGATCCGGGAAAGAAGCTCACGGGTTATGAGGGTGCCTTTTCTAAGATCAAGCTGAGTGAGAGTCGCTTCTGAAACCCCGATCAGAAACTGGTTTTGGACGAAGAGTGAGAAACGGGTTGCGTTCTTTTTTTGAACCTGGATCTCAGAAACAGGAGCCGGAAGAAGCTCAAGGGCTTCTTCCGAATACCGTTGGTATTTATCCTTTTTCTTCAACCGCTTCTTTTTCTTTCTTATCCTTTTCAGGCTCTTCTTCCTCAATTCCCATCAGCTTCTTACGAACACGGGTTTCGATCTTCTTGGTCAGTTCCGGATCTTCCTCAAGGAATTGCATAGCCGCGTCGGAACCCTGTCCAATCGGTTCACCGTCGTAACGGAACCAGCTTCCGCGCTTCTCGATAATATCATACTCCACAGCCAGATCCAGTACTTCTGAGATCCTTGAAATGCCTTTACCGTACATGATATTGAATTCAACGACTTTGAAGGGGGGAGCCACCTTATTCTTGGCAACTTTTACCTTGGTGCGGTTACCGATCACTTCATCGCCTTTTTTAATAGAACCGATGCGGCGAATATCCAACCGAACGGAAGAATAGAACTTCAGAGCGCGACCACCGGTGGTGGTTTCCGGATTTCCGAACATCACCCCGATCTTTTCACGCACCTGATTAATAAAGATACAGGCTGTCCGGCTTTTATTGATGATACCGGTGATCTTACGCATGGCCTGAGACATCAGTCGTGCCTGTAGCCCCATGTGCGAATCACCCATTTCACCTTCCAGCTCAGCGCGGGGTACCAAAGCCGCAACGGAATCGACCACCACCACATCCAGGGCACCGGAGCGTATCAGTGTTTCGGTGATCTCAAGGGCCTGTTCACCGTTATCGGGCTGTGAGACCAGTAATTCTTCTACATTGATACCCAGTGCCTTTGCGTAGCGCGGATCAAAAGCGTGCTCTGCATCGATAAAGGCCGCATACCCGCCGGCTTTTTGAGCCTCGGCGATCACCTGAAGGGCAAGGGTGGTTTTACCACTCGCTTCAGGACCATAAATTTCTGTTACCCGACCACGTGGAATTCCCTGCACGCCAAGGGCATAATCAACCATAATGGATCCGGTTGAGATCACATCAATATCCTGCACGGCTTCGGCACCGAGCTTCATGATGGTTCCTTTACCATGCTGTTTTTCGATCTGCCCGACGGCTATATCCAGGGCTTTGACTCTGTCGTCTTTACTCATAATGTTTACCTGTGTGTTTTGTTATTAAAAATCCGTGTGGTCTGTAAATCATTAGGCCCTGCTCAGCGGCCTTTCACTATCAATGTAACGTTCTTTAAACCTGTGGTTGCCAATATACACTGCCGGAGTGACGATCTGTGTCACCCCGTTTTCAGTTGATTTGAATATATGTTCAATATATGTAATAGACAAACGCTGTGTTGATCTATTCTCAGAGTCGGTTTTGTGAACCTGACTGTAGAGTAAGAGGGCTGAAAATCGAAATCCTTACACAAAAAAATTTATGATCTGCTAAAAACAGACAACTGAACGTAGTTCAGAAACTACATTATTTTTTGATAAGGGTGTGAATCTCGTTCAGCTTGAACTGATAACTTCTTCCAGCTTATCCATGGCTTTCTGGATCTGATCGGTTGTGATATATGGGGCCGGGCCAAATCTTAAGATCTCCCCGCGGGCGTCGGTGAACACTCCATTTTCCATCAGAGCTGCGCGGATCTCACGGGCTTTAGGAGAAGTCAATGACAGGAACCCGCCATTCAGCTCCAATGGGTTTTCGTGGGTGAGCCGAATGAGAGCCGGATCAAAGTTTTTGCTTTTGAAGGCCTCACGAAGCAGGCTTACCTGTGCCTTATATTGCTCACGCAGTACCTCGGGGGAGAGTCCCATCTCCCGGAAAAACTCCACCACTTTTGCTGCCCGGAACTGAGAGGAAGGATCATAGGTACCGCTCGCAAATCGCTGATTGTCATGATCATATTCTACCGGCTCATTGGTTCGCGGTTTATCCAGCGTGCTGAAGGAGGCAAACCATCCGGTGATGGCCGGACGATAGTCGCAATCTTTGGGAAAGCGCAGGAAACAGTTGGCCTCGCCCCATTGCAGATACTTGTATCCACCGATCAGGATAAAACAATCCTCAAGTCCTGCTTCGCGAATGGAAAGAGGAACCACATTGGTACCATGGTAATCATCGATCAGGACGGGAATTCCATTCTTTCGTGCGGCTGCGGCTATCTCGGTCAGGTGAGTGTTGATCAAAGAGGTTTCAAAGTACACGCGGGAGAGCATCACCGCCGAGGTGCGGTCATCCATTTCCTCGATAATGCGTTCTGCAAAGGTGTCATCGGGTTGAACCGGAACCTGAATGAATTCAAGACCTTCTTCCTCGAGCCGGTGCAGCTGCCTGAACAGGGAGTGAAATTCTCCATCGGTGGAGATGATCTTAGGCTTATTTTTCAGGTCCAGACTACTCATCCAGCTCACGAACAATACGTGGGTACTCTCCTCGCGGCAGTAAAATCCATCCGGATCATCATAAAAATCACGAAGGTAATTTCGGAGGATCTCGGTTTTTTCAAAAGCGGCTCCCCATTTGTTGTCCACATCGCGGGCACAAACGTCAAAATATTCGGTTTGACCCTCACGGGCTACATCGGGCCAGGCCTGATGAGAGTGACCGGTAAACAGGAGCCGGTTGGCTACATTAAATCGTGAGTAATGGGGAGCGAGTTTTTTGGCTAAGGAATTAATATCTGACATCAACAAGAAATTTAATTGGTTTGGTTGCAGTAACTGTAATACGACCGATTTTGTTCACTTTAAAACTGTGATCTGATAGCCCAGAGATCTGGAAAAATGGGATTATTCAGGGTTTTGTGAAGATATTTAGCTCCATCCGATCCGCCGGTTCCTTTTTTGGTGCCAATGGTTCGTTCCACCATTTTAACATGACGGTAGCGCCACTCCTGAAGGCCCTCATCGTAATCCACAAACAGCTCGGTCATCATGGCGGCTTCAGGATCATTTTGCATGGCATTTACCAGGATCTTCTGATGCTCCTCATTGGGTTCGTGGATCAGTCCTTTTTCATTAACTCTTTGAGGGTGGAGATCATGCCCCCGGGTGCGTAAATAGGCACAGAAGCTTTCCCATAAGGTTGATTCCTCCATTCGTTCTTCCAGTACTTCGATATGCTTGGGTTGATCCTTGTGTGCTTCTTTCATGAGCGGGAAACGGAGTCCGCAAACGATCTCCATTTCACGGAATTGAAGTGATTGAAAACCGGACGACTGCCCCAGGAATTTCCGGAAGCTATTGAACTCGAGGGGCGTCATAGTTTCCAGGATATCGATCTGCGACACCATGGTCTTAAGGATGGTCAGTACGCGCCTCATGGTTTTGACGGCACCCCAGGTGTTGCAGGCTTCAAGGTCTTTGCGAAGCTTGCCGAATTCGTGAAGGATCTGTTTAAACCACAGTTCATAGGTTTGATGGATGATAATAAACAGCATCTCGTCATGCTCGGGTGGGTCCGACTTATATTCCTGCAGTTCAGTCAGTTCGTCGATCTTGAGATAGTTGGTGTAGGTCAGGCTCATGCGTAAGTAAATTTGGTTCGGTTGGATGATAGGGAGGAGAGAGAGTAGGTGCAAGGAATTAGCTGCAAGGTGTTAGGTGTTAGGTGTTAGGATTTTCCACTGCCCACTGCCCACTGTTTACTGATAACTGCTTACTGAAAACTGTTCACTGTAAAAAGATTTTCTTTTTTTAAAGAACCCTGATCGTGAAAATTATGTACCATTAAGTATGAACCGATTAATTGCAGATAGTGGAGCGTCGAAAACAGACTGGGTGCTGCTTGGGGATGGAACGCCTCAATTCATTCAGACAGAAGGACTTAATCCCCATCTCCTTACATCCGGAGAGTTTTTGAAGGTGCTTATCATAGAACTGAAGCCCAAACTGTTAGGGCGATCAGTTGAGGAGATACGATTTTTCGGTTCCGGATGCGGTTCACCCGAAAAGAAGCGAGAGGTGGAGCAGTATCTGAGAGAGGTATTTGAATTTGCTGAGATCCATGTGGCTACAGACCTGGATGCTGCCGGTATTGCTCTCTTTGGTGATCGATCAGGACTGGTGGGTATTTTGGGAACCGGATCGAGTGCGGCTTATTTTGAAAACGGCAAGGTAATGAAGCAGATGCCGTCAGTTGGATTTCCGGATGGGGATGAGGGAAGCGGAAGCTATATCGGCAAGAGGATCATGAAATTGTATGCGGCCGGTACGCTGAATAGTGACCTGAGGTCGTACCTGGACCACCATGTAGAAGAGGATATTGAGAAGATGACGCTGATGTTCAAAAAAAACCGTGAGGCCAAACTGTTTGCAGCCGAGATCTGTAAGGTCATGGGACCAAAATCACATT
Organism: Balneolaceae bacterium; assembly: GCA_021767245.1. Lineage (GTDB taxonomy): Bacteria > Bacteroidota > Rhodothermia > Balneolales > Balneolaceae > Gracilimonas. The sequence goes on along the minus strand of JAASTO010000002.1, from coordinate 178 downwards.
ACCCGCAAATTCAGCAGATCATCCATGATGGATTCGAGGCCTATCTGACCAAAGTGAAAGAGCATTTTCCGGAAAAGATTATCACACAGGAAATGGGTTTTGTGGGATCCGTGGCCTCCGTCTTTGAATCGGAACTAAGATCGACCTGTAAGCAAATGGGCATCGAGGTAGGATCAGT